>CANFSY010000030.1 GCA_947449875.1 Paracoccaceae bacterium | reverse complement strand
GGTGCCGTGCGGCCCGGAAGGCGGGCCTTGGGGTGGTAATGGCCCGAGATTTCCAAGCCTTGCGCCGTGGCAATATGGCGAAACGTCACATCGCCCACCCGCAGCACAGCCAGATGCGTGCCGCCCAAGGCCAAGGGCCCCGCATCGTGGTTGCCCTCGATCCATGTCCAGTCGCGCCCTGCCATCAGGCGGGTCAGCCATAGACTATCCTCTTCGGCCATCTCGCCTGCGGCGGTCAGGTCATCGAAACTGTCGCCCAAACAAATCACCCGCCGCGCGCCTGTGGTGGTTAGGTCAAGGTCCAGCTTCGTCAGCGTTGCACGGGTTTCATAGGGCGGAAGCAGCGCCCCGCCGCGCCGCGCCAGACGGTCTGACTTGCCAAAATGCAGGTCAGAGACGACCAACAGGCTTTGCTCTGCCCAATACAGCCCGCCCGAGGGCAGGGCTTGCAACTGGGCGGTGCCAAGGGGGAAAGAGTAGGGCAAATGACGCCTCCGTCGGGGGTATTTCGGCACATAGCAAATAAAGGGCGGGGGTTGATAGGAAAAGGGGCGGCCTTACCCCAGCCCAGCCTCGCGCAGCAATTGCCGCGCGGCATCCGAGGCTAAACGCTCGCGCCCCTTGCCTTGAATGGGCACAACGCCGGGTTCCAGCATCAGGGGGGCGGCCAGTGGTGTGATGCGGGGCAAGCGGATCAGGTCGATGCGGGGGCCTACGCGGTCTAGCAGGGCTTCGATGCGGCCAAAGTCGACAAGGCCGCGCATCGCCTCGTCGCGCGTGATCGACAGCAGCAGGTGATCTGGGTCAAAGCGGCGCAGGGTGTCATACAGGATGTCAGACGAGAAGGTGGCCTGACGCCCCGTGGTGCGGCGGCCTTGGTTGTTGCGTTCGATCAGGCCCACAATCGTGGCGGTGTTGCGAAAGGTGCGCTTCATCACCGCATTGCCTGCAAGCCAAGTTTCCAGCCCATCGGCCAGACGGGTTTTGCAAAACAGGGCGGTGTCTTGCAGCGGCTGTAGGCCCCAGATCAGGGTAGCGTAATCGGTGGCGACAAAGCCCAAGGGGTCAAGGCCCATCGACTCCATCTCTTTGGTCACCAGCAAGCCCAGCGTTTGGAGCGCATTGCGGCCCGCAAAGCCGTAGATGCACAGATGTTCGCGCCCGTCATGGGGAAAGGATTCCACCAGCAAACGGTCGGGCTGCGGCAGGCGCGACACCTCGCGCTGGTGGGTCAGCCATTGGGCGGTGTGTACGGGCAGATCAGGCCAACTGTCTTGCTGCAAGATGCGCAGGATACGGTCTGACAATTCGGTCGAGGTGGCGAATTTTGTGCCGTTGAACACGGCGACTTTGGGCGGGCGGCCGGGGTCGCGGGTGACTTCCACCGTCAGATCGCGCAGGCCGGAAAAGCGCACCACTTCACCGCCCATCAGGAACGTATCACCGGGGGTCAGGGTGGCGGCAAAGCTTTCCTCGATCTCGCCCAGTGGCGCGCCACGGCCTTTGAGGGCGACTTTGAGGGTTTCGATATCAATGATCGTGCCCAGATTTTGGCGGATCACAGCGGCGGCGCGGGGGTCGCGCAGGGTCCATTTGCCATCGCGGATCATCAGGCGCTGCCAGCGGTCATAGGCGCGCAGGGCATAGCCGCCGGTGGCGACGAAATCCAGACAGGCGTCAAATTCGGGCTGAGACAGGGCGGCGTAGGGGCCGGCGGTTGTGACCTCGGCGTACAGGGCGGCGGCATCAAAGGGGCCGGCACAGGCGGTGGCCAGAATGTGTTGGCACAGCACATCGCGCGGGCCGGCGCCACGGGGCTCGCCGTCAAGGGTATGGGCTTTCACCGCCTCTAATGCCGCTTGGCATTCGACCACTTCAAAGCGGTTGGCTGGCACCAACAGCGCCTTCGAGGGTGCGTTGTAGCGGTGGTTGGCCCGCCCGATGCGTTGCACCAGACGTTTGATATTCTTAGGCGCGCCCACTTGGATCACCAGATCCACATCGCCCCAATCCAGCCCCAGATCCAGCGATCCGGTACAGACCACCGCACGCAACTGGCCCGCTACCATCGCCGCTTCCACCCGTTCGCGCTGCTCGCGCGAGAGAGAGCCGTGGTGAATGCCGATGGGCAGCAAGTCTTCATTGGCCAGCCACAGGTTGTGAAAGAAAATCTCGGCCTGCGCACGGGTGTTGTGAAAGATCAGGGTGATGCGGTGGGCTTTGACTTGGTCTAGGATGGCGGGGATGGCATATTTGCCACCGCCGCCCGCCCAAGGCGGGGGCACGGGCGGGACCAGCATTTGAATATCAGGGTCGGGGCCGGGGTCGGCCAAAAGCACCTGCGCGTTGGGGCTTAAGAAGCGGGCCAAGGCGGGCGGGTCTTCGACCGTGGCCGACAGGCCGATGCGGCGCAGGCCGGGGGCAATCGCCTCTAGTCGGGCCAGTTGCAGCATCAACTGGTCGCCGCGTTTGGATTCGGCCAGCGCGTGGATTTCGTCGATAATCACCCGCTGCAAGCCCGCAAAAACCTTGGCGGCATCGGGATAGGTCAGAAGCAACGCCAAGGACTCCGGCGTGGTCAGCAAAATATGCGGCGGATCGGCGCGTTGCCTGCGGCGTTGGGTGTAGCTGGTATCGCCGGTGCGGTCCTCAATTCGTATCGGCAGGTTTGCGCCTTCGACGGGGCGGCGCAGGTTGCGGCGGATATCGGCCGTCAGCGCCTTGAGCGGTGAGATATACAGCGTGTGCAACCCCTGATAGCCGCCTGCAAGTTCGGCGAGCGAGGGCAAGAACCCCGCCAGCGTCTTGCCGCCGCCCGTGGGGGCGATCAGCAAGGTGGCGGGATCTTGGGCCCTGTCCAGCATGGCCAACTGGTGGGGGTGCAGCGACCAGCCTTGGGCGTCAAACCAAGCGGAAAGGGTGGGGGGAAGGTGCATCGCTTGGATATAGCACGCAACCGCGCTTAGGGCATCACTTCGAACTTATCGACATCGACCATGCCGTGATCGGTGATTTTCAGATGCGGGATCACGGGCAGGCACACAAAGGCCAGTTGCAAGAACGGCTCGTCTAGCACCACGCCCAGAGAGTCCGCCGCAGAGCGCAGCGCGATCAGCGCGGTGCGGACCTCTTCAAAGCTTTGCAGGCTCATCAATCCGGCCACGGGCAGGGGCAGTTCCGCCAGAACGCGGCCCCCTTCGACCACGACAAAGCCGCCCTCGATTTCGCCCAAGCGGTTTGCGGCCAGCGCCATGTCATCGTAATTCGCCCCCACCACGGCGATGTTGTGGTGGTCGTGGCAGATGGTCGACCCAATCGCGCCGCGTTGCAGGCCAAAGCCTTGCACAAAGCCTGTGGCCATGTTGCCGTTGACACCGTGGCGTTCGATCACGGCGATTTTCATCAGATCGCGGGCGGTGTCGGGGCGTTTGTCGCCGTCGACGGGCGGGATGTCATAGGTCAGATGTTGGGTGATGATCTTGCCCGGGATCACGCCGATCACCGGCGTTTGCACGCGGTTGCCGCCCGTGCGAAACTGCGTACCCGTCACCTTGCGCGCCTTGACCGAGTGGCGCGCCACGGGCGCCACAGTGGCCCGCGCGGCAAAGGCGGCGTCGGTCACCAAACGGCCTGCGGCAAAGACGGCAGAGACTTGGCAGCTTTGCAGACTGTCAATCACCACAATATCAGCGCGTTTGCCCGGCGCGATCAGCCCGCGATCTTTCAGGCCAAAAGCCTCTGCCGCCGATAGGCTGGCGGCGCGGTAGACAGCCAAGGGCGGCGCACCTAGGGCAATGGCCGTGCGGATGATATAGTCCAGATGGCCCTGTTCGCCGATATCCAGCGGGTTTCGGTCATCGGTGCAAAAGCACAGGTAGGGCGCTTGGCCTTCGGTCAACAGCCCCACCATGGCCGCCAAATCCTTAGACACCGACCCTTCGCGGATCAGCACCCGCATCCCCTTGCGCAGCTTTTCCAAGCCCTCGGCATAAGAGGTCGCCTCATGCTCGGTGCGGATTCCGGCGGCGATATAGCCGTTCAGATCCTTGCCCGACAAAAGCGGCGCGTGGCCGTCGATGTGGCGGCCAGCAAAGGCGTCAAGCTTGGCCAAGCAGTCGGGGTCACGGGCCAACACGCCGGGGTAGTTCATGAACTCGGCCAAGCCGATCACGCGGGGGTGGTTCATCAGGGGGGCGATGTCGGCCGCCGACAACCGCGCGCCGGTGGTTTCCATATGGGTGGACGGCACGCAAGACGACAGGTTGACGCGCAGGTCCATCAGCAAACACGGGGCAGCGTCTAAAAAGTAGTGAATGCCCGTCAGCCCGCAGACATTGGCAATTTCGTGCGGATCGCAGATCGCAGTCGTTACCCCATGCGGGGTGACGCAGCGGTCAAATTCAAACGGGGTGACAAGCGAGCTTTCGATATGCAAATGCGTGTCGATAAAGCCGGGGACAAGGATTTTCCCCGTGAAATCCAGCTCTTCGCGCCCCTGATAGCTGTCAAAGACCCCCACAATCGTATCGCCGCAAATGGCCACATCGCTGGCCACCAGATCGCCCGTGATCAAATCCAGCACCCGCGCCCCCTTCAGGACCAGATCGGCAGGGTCAAGGCCGCGGCCTTGGGCGATGCGGGCGGATAGGGGGGATTGGGTCATGGTGATCTCCTTTCGATCAGCAAAGCGCAGATGGCCTGCGGCGTCCAGCGCTTTGCGCCCTTGCGGCGGGCGGCCTTGGGTGGTCAGGTAGGGCATGACCCAGCCCATGACCACCCCCCTGTCTCGCCCGCTGCGCGGAATCCTGTTCAAGCTGATTTCGGTGCTGGTGTTTATTGTCATGCAATCGCTGATCAAAGCCGCCCATGTGCCGCCGGGCGAGGCGGTTTTCTTTCGGTCGGCCTTTGCCATTCCGGTGATCGTGGTGTGGCTGACGGTGCAGGGGCAGTTGTCGACGGGTTTTCGGGCAGTTCAGCCGATCGGCCATGTCTGGCGCGGGTTGATGGGCACGATTGCGATGGGCTTGGGCTTTGCGGGCCTGTCTTACCTGCCCTTGCCCGAGGTGACGGCAGTGGGCTACGCCTCGCCGCTGATGGTGGTGATTTTGGCTGCGATGTTTTTGGGCGAAGACGTGCGGTTGTTTCGCATGGTCTCGGTCGCGCTGGGGCTTTTGGGGGTGCTGATCGTGCTTAGCCCCCGCCTGTCGGTCGGGGCCAGTGCCGGCTCTCGCGAGGCGTTTGGGGCTATGGTGGTTCTGGGCGGGGCGATGTTTTCAGCCCTTGCCCAAGTCTTTGCGCGCAAGCTGGTCTTGACCGAAAGCACCACATCCATCGTCTTTTACTTTTCGCTGACCTCAACCCTGCTGTCGCTGATCACGATTCCGTTCGGGTGGATCTGGCCAACCCCCGCGCAGGCCGCTTTGCTGGTCAGTTGCGGGATTTTGGGTGGGATCGGGCAGATTTTTCTAACCGCCAGCTACCGCGAGGCGGATGCCTCGTTGGTGGCGCCCTTTGACTATGCCTCGATGATCTTTTCGCTGGGAATCGGGTTGTTTATCTTTGGCGAGGTGCCGACCCTGACCATGCTGTCGGGCGCTGCGTTGATTATTCTGGCCGGCATTTTGATCATCTTGCGCGAGCGGCACTTGGGCGTGGAACGCGCCAAAGCGCGGCGCGCGATGACGCCTTGATCAGCCCCACCGCACCGTGATGTCGGCAGGGCGCGAGCTTTGGGTGACGCGGCGGATGTTGGGCATATCGTTGCCGTCAATCCATGCGCGGGCTTGGGCCGGGGTTTTGCCGTAAAAATCCCACCGGTCCAACAGCCTGCGGTCCAGTTCGGATTCGGGCACGTCGATCATCACAGTCAGATCGAAAAATTCCCCAAGGCCTGTCCACGGCGTTTCGTTCAAAAGCAGATAGTTGCCTTCGGTCACCAGAATGCGGTGGTCTGCGGTCACCAGATCAGCCGATCCGCGCGACAGTTCTAGCGAACGGTCAAACACGGGAATGGCGACCTCATCCTCGGCCCGCAGGCGGGTCAGAAGATGGCGGTATCCGGCCACATCAAAGGTTTCGGGCGCACCTTTGCGGGCACGCTGGCCACGGGCGATCAGGATGGCGTCGTCGTAATGAAAGCCGTCCATCGGCACAACGCGCGCGCTATGGCCCAATGCGGCCACGACCGCCTCGGCCAAGGTTGATTTGCCTGCCCCGGGGGGGCCTGCAAGGGCGGCGATGAACCGCCCTTGGTGTGCTGCCGCTTGGGCACGGATGGTGTCGGCGAGGGCGGCGGGGGTCATGCCGCCTCTGTCACGCCTTCGGGCAGTTTTGCGCCGGTCATATAGGCCACGGCGTCTGACATCGAATGTTGCTTGGGGTCGATCACGCACAGCCTGCGGCCCAAGCGGTGGATGTGCACACGGTCGCAAACTTCGAACACATGGGGCATGTTGTGGCTGATCAGAATGATCGGAATGCCCCGATCGCGCACGTCCTTGATCAGGTCCAGCACGCGGCGGCTTTCTTTGACGCCAAGGGCTGCGGTGGGTTCATCCAAGATCACGACCTTTGACCCAAAGGCCGCTGCCCGTGCCACAGCCACCCCTTGGCGCTGGCCGCCCGACAGGGTTTCCACCGCTTGGTCGATGTTCTGGATCGTCATCAGGCCCAGTTCCGACAGTTTGGTGCGCGCAAACTCGTTCATACGGGCGCGGTCGGTCATACGCAGGACAGAGCCCAAGAAGCCCGGCTTGCGCCATTCGCGGCCCAGAAACATGTTGTCCGCAATCGACAAGGCGGGCGACATGGCAAGGTTTTGGTACACCGTTTCAATGCCCATCGCGCGGGCATCATCAGGGCGGCGGAAGTTGACGGCCGACCCCTCAAGCTCGATCGAGCCGTGGTCGGGGGTCACGGCCCCCGACAGCGCCTTGATCAGCGTGGATTTGCCTGCGCCGTTGTCGCCGATCACGCCCAGAATCTCGCCCGGATACAGGTCGAAATCTGCGCCGTTCATGGCGACCACGGTGCCGTAGCGTTTCATCAGGCCGCGGGCTTTGATAACTGGGGTCACGCTGGTATTGGTCACTTCGAAGCCCTCCGCAGATATTGATCCAAGGCAACGGCCACGATGACAAGGCAGCCCGTGGCAAAGGTTTGCCAATAGCTGTCGACCCCTGCCAAGGACAGGCCGGTGATAAACACGCCCACAATGATCGCCCCCAGAACCGACCCGACAATCGACCCGCGCCCGCCAAACAGCGAGGTGCCGCCGATCACCACAGCGGTGATGGAATCAAGGTTGATGGTTTCAAACCCGATGGGAGAGATCGTGCCCACCCGTCCGACAGCCACCCAACCCGCAAAGCCACAGATAAAGCCCGCCACACCGTACACCGAAATCAGCGTCTTATCGACGGCAATCCCCGAGAGCATGGCCGCATCGGCATCATCCCCAATCGCATGTACATGGCGGCCCCACGCTGTGCGGTTCAGCGCGAACCACATGATAAAGGCCAAGATCAGCAGCATAATCATGCCAAAGGTCACGGTCGCGCCAAGGAATTTAAACTTGTTGCCGAAGTACAGCAGGAAGTTTGCCTTTTCTTCGATGTCGACGTTGCGGATCGATTCCGAATGCGAATAGGCCAGCTTCAACGCGCGAAAGATCGACAGCGTGCCCAGCGTCACGATAAAGGGTGGCAGTTTCATCTTGGTCACAAGAATGCCGTTGAACAGCCCCATGATGGTGCCGACAACCACGCCGATCACAATGGCCAGCGGCGCAGGCAGGCCCAAGGTCACGGCCAGATTGCCCATCACCAGCGACGACAGGATCAGAATTTCGCCAACCGACAGGTCGATGCCCGCGGTCAAGATCACAACAGACTGTGCCAAGGCGACAAAGCCCGTCACGGTCACTTGCTGCAACACCGTGGTCAAAGCGCCCAGCCCAAGGAAGCGCGAATTGGCAATCCCGAAGCCCAAAACCGAGATGATAAGCACCAGCGCGGGAATCATCGTCGGGTTGTCGCGCAAAAAGCCGCGCAGCTTGGCAAGGGTGGTTTTGTCGTCCCTGTCAAACTGGGCAACCGTTTTATCGGCCGCGTCCAGCTTGGCTTCGAAATCGGAAATTGTCTTGGTTGGTGTGTCTGGATTGCTCATCGCCGCGGATGTCCCCCCATCAGAGCCGCCCGGGATCTTTTCGCCCCCGGTATGAAGAAGGGCGAGAGTAACCTCGCCCTTCATTTAATCAAGTCAGACTTTGGGCTGTATCAGCCCAAGCTAACCTATTAGCCCCAGCACAGCTCGGTGCCTTTGGTCGAGTCGATCGACTCAACGCCTTCAACCGGAGCGTCCGTCACCAAGTTCACACCGGTGTTGTAGAACGACAGGCCTTCGGAAGCTGTGGGCTTGGTGCCGTCTTTGGCGAAAGCAACGATAGCTTCGATGCCTTTGGACGCCATCAGCAGCGGGTACTGTTGCGAGGTTGCGCCGATCACGCCAGCTTTGACGTTGGCAACGCCGGGGCAGCCGCCGTCAACCGAAACGATCAAAGCGGTCTTGCCAGCAGCTTTCAAAGCTTGGAAAGCGCCTTCAGCAGCCGGTTCGTTGATCGTGTAGACAACGTTGATGTCCGGATCTTTAGCCAGCAGCGTTTCCATGGCCTTTTGGCCGCCTTCGGGGTTAGCGTCCGACTGCTCGTGGCCGATCACGCGTGCGTCGGTTTCCGAACCCATGACGGTCAGATCCGGAACTTCGATGCCGAAGCCCTTCAGGAACCCGGTGTCACGTGCCACGTCAACCGAGATGTTGTCGTGGTTGATGTCGAGCATAGCGATCTTGGCAGTCGCAGCGCCGTCGCCGAGGGTCTTTGCAGCCCACGCGCCGATCAAGGTGCCAGCTTCGAAGTTGTCGGTTGCGAAGGTGATGTCCTGCGCGTCTTTGTCAGCCAAGGGGGTGTCCAAAGCGATAACCAGGATACCAGCCTCACGCGCAGCTTTCAAAGCCGGCCCGACCGAGTCGTTCGAGGGGGTGATCAAGATACCCTTGGCGCCAGCAGCGACGCAGTTTTCGATGGCGGTGATCTGCGGAGCAGCGTCGCCGTCTTTCACGCCTGCGTAGGCTTGGAAATCAAGGCCAGCGGCGGTGGCAGCAGCCTCAGCGCCTTCTTTCATTTTCACGAAGAAGGGGTTGGTGTCGTTTTTGGTGATCAGGCAAGCCAGATCGCCAGCGGAAGCGGAACCCGCAACCAAAGCAAGTGCAGCAGCGCCGATCAGGGCAACAGCTTTGAACTTCATGGTAGTCCTCCCAAGGATATGAGGGGAATGTTCCCCCCGACAGTAAACTTTCTCGTCAAGGTTTGCGGCAAGACATCGCCCGACCTCGCCCCCCGCGATGCGGCGCACAAAAGCCGATTCCCTGCGTTACGTCAAGATAGATAAATCTAAGTGATTTATTATTGACAGCTTCGCCATTCCTGCCCAGTGTCGCGTCAACCTGCCGTCCGGCGGGCTTTTGTGCTTAAAGTGGTGACCAAAGATGCTGATCGGAATTCCTGCGATACTGGGGCCAGACCTGCTGTTTACGCTGCGCTCGATGGGGCACGGGGACGAGATTGCTTTGGTTGATGCCAACTATCCTGCGCAAGAGCACGCCCGCCGACTGGTGCGCGCCGACGGGCATGGGGTGATGGCGTTGCTGGAAGCGATCCTGACAGTGATGCCCTTGGACCGCGCGGTGCCCAATGCCATTCTGCGTGCGGCGTTGAACAACGACCCCGCCCAGTCGAACGCGTTCCATCAAGGGCTTGACGCCGCCTGCGCGCGCCTTGCACCGGAGTTTGCCGTCAAACCCTTGGCCGGAGCAGACCTATACCCCCGCATCTGCGCCGCCCACACCATCATCGCCACCACCGAACCCGCCCTGTTTGCCAATGTGATCTTGCGCAAGGGCGTGATCGGGGCCGATGGCCGCGCTGTTTGATCTAACCCTAAGGACCACACTCCCCCGATGAACCCCGCCGAAATCGTCAGCGAAAAACCCGGAGTCGAGGCCGCAACACCGCGCGGCACGAACCAGTCGGGAATGCGCGACTATAACGAGCGGCTGGTGTTGTCTTTGGTGCGTCAGCACAGCGCTTTGGCGAAAACCGATATCGCGCGGATGACGGGCCTGTCGGCGCAGACCGTTTCGGTGATCATGCGCGCTTTGGAACACGACGGCTTGCTGCGCCGCGGTGCGCCGCTGCGCGGCAAGATCGGCCAACCCTCTATTCCGATGTCGCTTGCTGCGGACGGCGCGTTTTTTCTGGGGCTGAAGATTGGCCGCCGGTCGGCCGATCTGGTGATGATTGATTTTCTGGGGCAAGTCCGCTCGACCCACCGCCGTGTCTACCGCTATCCCACGCCCGATGCCGTGGTAGAGTTCATCGCCGACACCCTGCCTGACGTGCTGGGCCTGCTGACATCGGCGCAGCGCGGACGGGTAGGGGGGCTGGGTGTTGCGATGCCGTTCCAGCTGTGGAACTGGGTGCAAGCCCTTGGCGCGCCGCAAACCGCGATGGACGCATGGCGCGACCGCGATATTCAGGCCGAACTGGCGGCGGTGACGGGCCTGCCGGTCTATGTGCAAAACGATGCCACATCCGCCTGCGGGGCAGAGCTGGTTTTTGGCACCGGAGAGCGGCCGAAGGACTTTTTGTACTTTTACTTCGGCACCTTCATCGGCGGCGGGCTGGTTCTGAACGGGCAATTGTTCTTGGGCCGCACAGGCAATGCGGCGGGAGTCGGGCCTTTGCCGGTGCAAGGCCCTGATGGCCAGATGCGGCGGCTGTTTGATTCGGCCTCGATGTCGGTGCTGGAAGCGATGATGGACGCGGCGGGGGAATGCCCCGATCACCTGTGGGACAGCCCTGATCACTGGCAAGTGTCAGAGCCGGTCTTGCAAGCTTGGGTCGATCTGGCCGCCGAAGGGTTGGCGGGGGCCATCTTGTCCGCGGCAGCTTTGCTGGAACTGGAAGCCGTGCTGATCGACGGCTGGATGCCGCCCAAAGTGCGCGCCATGGTGACGTTGCGCACCCAAGAGGCATTGGCGCGACTGGACCTGTCGGGCGTGTCGCTGCCGCAGGTGCGCCAAGGCACAGTCGGCGCGCAGGCGCGATCTTTGGGGGCAGCCGCTATTCCGCTGAGCCAAAGGTACCTGATCGACCAAAATGCAGCGGCGCGGGCCTCGTAGGATCAGCGCCACGAATTTTCTGCGAAAATTCGGTTCTTAGGGGGATATGTTCCCTGTTATTGGCTTGAATGGACTGTCAGGTCGAGCGCCAACGAATTTTCGCAGAAAATTCGACTTCACTCCCCACGTGGAAAGCGTTTGCTGTCTTCCAGAATGTTCAAATCCATATGGTTGCGCATATAGCGTTCCGATGCGGCGCGCAGCGGTTGGTAATCCCATGGATAGTAACTGCCGTTGCGCAGCGCCTCATACACCACCCAGCGGCGCGCTTGGCTTTGGCGCACTTCGGCGTCGTAGGCGTGCAAATCCCAGCGCGCCTTGGCTGCGGCCTGAAAATGGGCCAAGATTTCAGCGGCGCGGGGGTCGGTGGCCAAGTTCACCTCTTCGTCTGGATCATTGGCCAAGTCGAACAGCTGGTCGGGGTCGGCCAGACAGTGGATGTATTTCCACGCCCCTTGCCGCAGCGCCACCATCGGGGTGATCGACCCTTCGGCCGCATATTCCATCGCAACCGGCGTGGTGCGGGTTTGGCCCTTGGCCAAGGGCACCAAGCTTTCACCGTCCGTCCAAGGCATCACCTCGGCCATCGAAATCCCCGCCAGATCGCACAGCGTGGGAGTCAGGTCGATGGTCGACACGGGCGTGTCAATCAGGCCCGCGGCCAGACCCGGGGCTGCGATCATCAAGGGCACACGCGCTGCCCCTTCGAAGAAATTCATCTTGAACCACAGGCCCTTGCGGCCCAACATCTCGCCGTGATCCGAGACAAAGACGATGATCGCCTCTTGCCGTGACGCCTCAAGCGCTGTCAAAATCTCGCCGATTTTGTCGTCGACATAAGAGATATTGGCGAAATACCCCTGCCGCGCGCGGCGGATATGCGCGTCGGTCACTGTTAGGCCGCGCCAATCGCAGGCGTCCATCAGGCGCCTCGAATGCGGGTCCATGGTCTCATAGGGCAGGGGGGTGGGGGGGGGCAGTTCGGCCGCGCCCTCGTACAGGTCCCAATATTTGCGGCGCGCCACAAAGGGGTCGTGCGGGTGGGTGAACGACACCGTCAAGCTCCACGGGCGAGGGTCAAGGCCGCGCGACAGGTCGTAGATCTTTTGCACGGCTTGATGGGCGACATCGTCGTCGTATTCCAACTGATTGGTGATCTCGGCCACGCCCGCGCCGGTCACCGAGCCTAGGTTGTGATACCACCAGTCAATCCGCTCTCCCGGTTTGCGGTAATCGGGTGTCCAGCCGAAATCGGCGGGGTAAATGTCGGTCGTCAGGCGCTGTTCAAAGCCGTGCAACTGGTCGGGGCCGACGAAGTGCATCTTGCCCGACAGCGCCGTTTGATAGCCCGCGCGGCGCAGGTGATGGGCATAAGTGGGGATGTCCGACGCGAATTCGGCGGCATTGTCATACACCCTTGTGCGGCGCGGCAAAGCGCCTGACATAAAGGCCGCCCGTGCAGGGGCACATAAGGGCGAGGCGGTATAGGCATTGCCAAACCGCACCGACCTTGCGGCCAGTGCCCGCAGATTTGGCGCATGCAAGAATGCCGCAGGGCCATCGGCAAAGAGCGTCCCTGTCAGTTGGTCGACCATCAAGATCAAGATGTTGGGTTTGGTCATATCATGCCCTGCCGTGCGGATGTTTGGCGCATGGGTGGCGCGGGATTGGCGCTGCGGCAAGAGGAGATTTTGCCCCCACCCCCACCCGTGTCGCAATCGCACCGCCAAACGCCGTTTCAAGACAGAGATTTGCCCCCGTCCTGCCGCCTGATGGGGCAACCTTGGGGAGGGTGCCTATGACCATTCGCACAGAGTTTCCGTTTGCCCTTGTCGAAGAGCCTGACATGGGGATCGTGCTATCCGACGGCTGCCGTCTGTCAGCGCGGGTGTGGATGCCAAAGGATGCAGGCACCTCTCCTGTTCCGGCCGTTTTGGAATATATCCCCTACCGCAAGCGCGATGGCACCCTGCCCCGTGACGAGATGATGCACCCCTATGTCGCAGGCCACGGCTATGCCTGCGTGCGCGTCGATATGCGCGGCAATGGCGATTCCGAAGGGCTGATGGCGGATGAATACACGCCGCAAGAACTGTCTGACGCGGTCGAGGTGATTGCTTGGCTGGCAAGCCAGCCGTGGTGCAGCGGGCAAGTGGGGATGATGGGCAAAAGCTGGGGCGGGTTTAACTGCCTGCAAACCGCCTTTTTGCAGCCCCCTGCGCTGAAAGCGGTGATTTCTGTCTGTTCCACCACCGACCGCTTTGCCGATGACATCCACTATCGCGGTGGTTGTTTGCTGGGCGAGAATTTTGGCTGGGGGGCGGTGATGCTATCCTACTCCTCTCGCCCGCCAGACCCGGCCCTGCGCCCCGACTGGCGCGAGATGTGGCTGGATCGGCTTCAGGCCGAACCTTGGCTGGCCCCGCGCTGGGCCGCGTTGCAAGAGCGCGGCCCCTACTGGGAACACGGGTCGATCTGCGAGGATTACGCCCTCTTGCAGGTGCCGGTCCTGATCTGGGGCGGCTGGGCTGACAGCTATATGAACACGGTCGCGGCCATTGTGCAAAACCTGCCCGGATCAAAAGGCATCGTCGGGCCTTGGGTGCACCAATACCCCCACACCGCCGTGCCCGGCCCTGCGGTGGGCTTTTTGCAAGAGGCCGTACGCTGGTGGGATCGCTGGTTGAAGGGCATCGACAACGGCGCAGAAAAGGATCCCGCCTACCGCGCCTATATGCTGGAGTCCGAAGCACCCAACGCCAGCCCCAAACATCGGGCGGGGCATTGGGTGGCAGAGACGTCTTGGCCCTCAACCCGCGTAAAGCGCAAGACCTTCGGGCTTTGCCCTGCGGGCCAAAGGCCGCAGGGGGCCACATGCGCCGGACCCGCTGTGGAGTATTTGGGCCAAGATTCTGGCGGGCCGATTTCTTGCCAAATCGCCACCCCGCAGCATTTGGGCATGAACGCGGGCGAGTTCTTTCCGATGGGGTTGAATGCCGAAATGCCCGGTGATCAGCGCGGCGACGATGCGCTGTCGCTGTGTTTTGACGGTGATGTGCTGACAGCGCCACTAGACCTGTTGGGGGCGGCGCGGTTGACCATTCAGGTCAGCAGCGACAAGCCCTTGGGCTTTGTTGTGGCACGCTTGTGCGATGTGGGGCCGGATGGGTCGTCGGTTCGGATTGCGCATGGGATGTTCAACCTGTGCCACCGGACGGGCGCTGCAACCCCGCAGCCTTTGGTGCCCGGACAAGCGGTTTCGGTCAGCTTTGATCTGGACCAGATGGCCTACCGTGTGGCCGCAGGCCATCGGCTGCGCTTGGCCTTTTCCAATTCCTATTGGCCGTTTGTCTGGCCCTCGCCCGAGGCGGGGGTTTTGACCCTGACGGGGGGGAATTTGGATGTGCCGGTGCATCCCGGATCGACTGCGGAATGGGCCCCGCCCTCCGCCGAAACGGCCCAACCTTGGGCGCACCGCGTGGTGCGGGCGGGCAAAAGCGCGCGGCGGATCGAGACGGATTTGCTGTCAGGCACCCACCGCTTGGTCGTGCACGAAGACGGCGGCGATGTCGAAAACCTGACCCATGGCTTGGTCAGCGGTGAAACGCTGGACGAGATCTGGGAAATTGCCGCCGATACCCCCACCTCTGCCCGCGCGCATCATGTGTGGGAACAGCGCCTAAGCCGCGGCGACTGGGCCGTGCGCACGCGGGCCGAGGCCGAGATGACCTGCACCGCCACCCATCTGCGCATGACAGCGCGCCTGACCGCATGGCACGGCGACGCGGTGATCTTTGAGCGCGCGTGGGATGACGAAGTGGCGCGGCGCTTTGTCTGAAAAAACCTTGGACCAAGGGTGCAAAAATAATCCTTGGTCCAAACGCCGAACTGCGTTTTAGTCAGCACGAACCAACAAGACCCCGGGCGACCGGAAACCAAACAGGGAGAGAGACATGTCCAGTGAACTGAACCACCTGCTCAGCTTGGCCTCGGCCGGAAAAATGAGCCGCCGCGACTTCGTGGGCCGCGCGGGCGCCTTGGGCGTGTCGACCGCCATGGCGGGCAGCCTGCTGTCAACGGCAGCCTTTGCCGACACACCCGTCAAGGGCGGCGTGCTGCGGGCTGGCGTGCAAGGCGGGCAATCGACCGACTCGCTGGATCCGGCCTTGGCGGCATCGGATGTGCCGTTCATGATCAACTCGACCTGGGGGGAAACCTTGGTGGACGCGGGCCTGAAAGGCCAAGTCGAATACCGCGTGGCCGAAGAAATCTCGTCCAACGCCGATGCGACGGAATGGAAGTTCAAGATCCGCAAGGGCGTTGAATATCACAACGGCGCAACCCTGACGGCCGAGGATGTCGTGGCCACCTTGCAGCGCCATACGGATGAAAAATCGCAATCCGGCGCTTTGGGCATTGTCAAAGGCATCAAAGACATGAAAGCCGAGGGCGACATGGTCACCCTGACCCTGAACGCCGCAAACGCCGACTTGCCCTTCCTGATGGCCGATTATCACTTGGTCATCCAGCCCGGTGGCGGCGTGGACAATCCCGCCGCTGGCATTGGTTCGGGCCCCTACAAGATCACCGAAAACGAAGCCGGTGTTCGCACCGCCTTTGAAAAACACGCGAACTATTGGGATGCCAACCGTGGCTTTGCCGATCAGGTCGAAGTGCTGTCGATCAACGACAACACCGCCCGCACCGCCGCCATTCAGGCCGGCCAGATCCATATGATGAGCCGCGTCGACCCCAAGATCGTCGAAATGCTGGCAGGCAACACCGATGTGCTGATCGAGCGCGCCGCAGGCCCCGGGCATTACGTGTTCATCATGGAATGCAACAAAGCCCCCTACGACAACAACGACCTGCGCATGGCGTTGAAACTGGCCATCAATCGCCAAGAGATGGTGGACAAGATCTTGGGCGGTATGGGCTCGCGCGGGAACGACTTCCCGATCAACGCCGCTTATCCCCTGTTCGACGATTCGATCCCGCAGCGCGAATATGACGCCGCCGCCGCGGCTGAGGCCTATAAGAAATCGGGCCATGACGGATCGCCACTGATCTTGCAGGTCGCTCCGGGGGCCTTCCCGGGCGCAGTTGAAGCGGCCCAGCTGTTCCAAGCCAGCGCCAATGCCGCAGGTATTCCGCTGCAAGTGAAGCTGGAACCCGATGACGGCTATTGGTCGAACGTGTGGAACGTGGCCCCCTTCTGCGCCAGCTATTGGGGTGGGCGTCCGGTGCAAGACCAGATGTATTCGACGGCCTATCTGTCGACCGCCGACTGGAACGACACCAAATTCGTCGACCCGCATTTCGACGAAGTGCTGATCGCCGCACGCGGCGAGTTGGACCAGACCAAGCGCAAGGCCATGTATTCCGAACTGGCCAATATCGTGCGCGACACCGGCGGGTTGATCTGCCCGATGTTCAACGATTGGGTCGAAGGACGGCGCAAGGAAGTGGGCGGCTGGATCGCCAACCCCGCAGGCACGCTGATGGATGGCAAGGCCCTGTCGATGTGCTGGCTGAACGCCTGAGGCTCTGGTGCATCCTTTGATCAAACTCGTGGTCCAGCGCATTGCGCTGGGCCTGCTTTTGCTGCTGGCCGTGTCGGTTGTGATCTTTCTGGGGGTCGAGATGCTGCCGGGTGACACCGCGCAAGCGATCCTTGGGCAGTCGGCCACGCCCGAAGCCTTGGCCAACCTGCGCGAGTCTTTGGGGCTGAACCAAAGTGCCGCGACGCGCTATTTTACATGGCTGGGCCATGCCCTGCAGGGCGACTTGGGCAAGGCGCTGACCAATCAGCAAGACATTTCCCACGCCATCGGCCAACGCTTGGGCAACACGCTGTTCTTAGCTGTGTGCGCCGGGGTTGTCGCGGTGCCTTTGGCCATCGCCCTTGGCCTGATCGCCGCGCGCTACAACGGGCGCTGGCCGGATAAGCTGATTTCGGGCGTCACTTTGGCCACGATCTCGCTGCCGGAATTTGTCGCGGCCTATTTCGTCATTTTTCTTCTGACCCAAGTCATTCCCGTCTTTCAGCCCGTGTCGATGGTGTTCCCCGGCATGGCGTTCTTTGCCAAATTGCAGGCGGTGGCCCTGCCAGTCATCGTTCTGGTCATGGTGGTTCTGGCCCATATGATGCGCATGACGCGGGCGGCGATTTTGAACGTGATGCAATCGGCCTATATCGAAACGGCAGAGCTTAAGGGCCTGTCGCCTATGCAGGTCATCTGGCGGCACGCGCTGCCCAATGCGGTGGCGCCGATCATCTCGGTCGTGGTGATCAACTTGGCCTATCTGGTCGTCGGCGTGGTCGTGGTGGAGGTGGTGTTCAGCTACAATGCCTTGGGGCAATATCTGGTGGATCACGTGGCCAAGCGCGACCTGCCCGTGGTGCAGGCCGTGGGCATCATCTTTGCCGCTGTCTATATCGGGCTGAACATTCTGGCCGACCTGATCGGCATCATCGCCAACCCGCGCCTGAGGCATCCGAAATGAGAATACCGCTTTCGGCCCTGATCGGGATGGTGCTGACGGGGGCTTTTGTGCTGGCCGCCGTCTTTGCCCCGTGGATCGCCCCCTATCCGATTGATGCAGCGGTGGGAAAGGTGTGGGAGGGCCCCTCGTCCCAATACTGGCTGGGCACCGATACGATCGGCCGCGATATCCTAAGCCGGTTGATCTATGGCGGGTCGGTCACGATCTTTGTGGCGCTGGTCTCGTCGCTGTTGTCGTTCGGGATGGGGGCGTTCTTTGGCTTTCTGGCGGCCACGCGCGGCGGGTGGATGGATACGGGCCTGTCGCGGCTGGTGGATCTGATGATGGCGGTGCCCTCGTTGATTGTGGCCTTGGTCGTGCTGTCGGTGCTGCCCTTGAACCTGACCGTGCTGATCTTGGTGATGGGGGTTTTGGATTCCACCCGCGTCTTTCGCCTCAGCCGTGCGGTGGCCGCTGACATCGCCGTGATGGATTATGTCGAAGCGGCCAAACTGCGCGGCGAACGCCAAGGCTGGATCATCTTCCGCGAGATTTTGCCCAACGCCATGTCGCCCTTGGTGGCCGAATTCGGCATGCGGTTTATCTTTGCGGTGCTGTTTATCTCTACCCTGTCTTTTCTGGGCCTTGGCATTCAACCCCCGCTGTCAGATTGGGGCGGCATGGTGCGCGAGAATAAGGACGGGCTGGTTTACGGCAAAGCCGCCGCCCTGATGCCCGCGCTGGCGATTGCGGTGCTGGCGATTTCGGTCAACTTGGTGGCCGATTGGATCTTGCAGCGCACCTCAAGCTTGAAAGGGGGTCGCGGTGGCTGATCTGTTAACCATCAAGAACCTGCGGATCGAGGCCACGGCCTATCCCCCCGGCGAAGTGCCGCGCCAGTTGGTGCTGGTGGATGATGTGTCCGTATCAGTGCAAAAAGGGCGGGTGCTGGGGTTGATCGGCGAATCGGGGGCGGGCAAATCCACCATCGGTTTGGCGGCGCTGTCGTATGGGCGCGGCGGGGTGCGGTTGACGGGGGGGCAGGTTTTGCTCAACGGGCGCGATATTCGCACGCAAGGGGCGGCAGGTCTGCGCGCCCTGCGCGGGCGCGAGGTGACCTATGTCGCCCAATCCGCCGCCGCCGCCTTTAATCCCGCCAAACGGTTGATGGCGCAGGTGATCGAAACCTCGCTTTTGCACAAGCTGATGACGCGGGAACAGGCTGAAGCCCGCGCCATAACGCTTTTCGCCAAACTGGGCCTGCCCAACCCCGAAACCTTCGGGCAACGCTATCCGCACCAAGTGTCTGGCGGGCAACTTCAACGCGCCATGACGGCCATGGCGCTGTGCCCCAAGCCCGACCTTGTGATCTTTGATGAACCCACAACCGCGCTGGATGTGACGACCCAAATCGACGTTCTGGCCGCCATAAAAGAGGCGATCCGCGACACCGGCGTTGCTGCCATCTACATCACCCACGATCTGGCCGTGGTGGCACAGGTGGCCGACGACATTTTGGTGCTGCGCCACGGCAAAGCGGTGGAATACGGCGCCACCGACCAGATCATCTCGGCCCCCAAGCAAGACTATACCCAAGCGTTGGTTTCGGTGCGCAGCATCGATCACGCCGAAAAGACCGACGCGACGCCGATTTTACGCGCCCAAGCCATCACAGCCCGCTACCGCGGCACCAATTTTGATGTGCTGCAAGATGTGACGGTTGACGTGGCCGCAGGCCAAACCTTGGCCATCGTCGGCGAAAGCGGGTCGGGCAAATCAACGCTTGCGCGGGTGATCACAGGGCTTTTGCCCGCCACCTCGGGTCAGATCACCTTTGACGGCCGCACCCTGTCGCCTGACCTTGCCGCCCGCAGCAAAGACGATCTGCGCCAAGTGCAGATGATCTACCAAATGGCCGACACCGCGATGAACCCGCGCCAAACGGTGGGCACCATCATTGGCCGCCCGCTGGAATTTTACTTTGGCCTGAAAGGCGACGCCAAACGCGCCCGCGTGCAAGACCTGCTTGACCAGATCGAAATGGGCGCGGGCTATGAAAACCGCTATCCCGCCGAATTGTCAGGCGGCCAGAAGCAACGCGTCTGTATCGCCCGCGCCTTGGCCGCCAAACCCAAGCTGATCTTATGTGACGAGGTGACTTCGGCCCTTGACCCCTTGGTCGCCGATGGCATTTTGAAACTGCTCTTAAGCCTGCAAGCCCAAGAAGGTGTCGCCTATCTGTTCATCACCCACGATCTGGCCACCGTCAAAGCCATCGCCGACAAGATCGCCGTGATGTCCCGCGGCAAAGTGGTGCGCTACGGCCAAAAGTCTGACGTGTTGGCTCCGCCGTTTGATGATTACACCGACCTTTTGCTGTCCTCGGTGCCAGAGATGAAAACAGGCTGGCTGGAAGGCGTTCTTAAGACCCGCAAAATGGAAAGTGCGGGCAACTGACCCTTTCATACTTGCCCAAATATCCCCGCCGGAGGCAAGCCAACGCTGCACAGGGCGGTGCGCTGGCAAGACCGGCGCGCCCCCCCCTTGAAACGTCTCACAGTCGGTCGTGCCCCGCCAACACGGGGTTGTGGCGGGGGGGCGAAGCCGGATAGCCTTGGGGCAGTTCTAGCGCAGGATACATGCCATGACCGACGCCTTCCTTTACGACGCACTTCGCAGCCCGCGCGGGCGGGGGCGGGCGGATGGCAGTTTGAACGAGGTCACCGCCGTTGCCCTGTCGGCCCAGATGCTGGATGCCTTGGCCACGCGCAACGGGCTGAGCGGCCACGCGGTCGAGGATGTCATCTGGGGCAATGTCACCCAAGTGGGCGAGCAGGGCGGCTGTCTGGCACGTTCGGCCGTTTTGGCCTCATCCCTTGATCAGGCCATCCCCGGCCTGTCGATCAACCGCTTTTGCGCCAGCGGGCTGGATGCGGTGAACCTTGCCGCCAACCAAGTGCGGGGCGGCGCGGGGCATGGCTATATCGCCGGCGGGGTCGAGATGATGAGCCGCGTTCCGATGAGTTCGGACGGCGCCGCCATCGCCGTCGACCCCAGCCTTGCCATGGGCACAGGCTTTGTGCCGCAGGGCATTTCGGCGGATTTGATCGCCACCGAATACGGCTTTACCCGCGCACAGGCCGATGCCTTGGCGGTGGAAAGCCAGCGCCGCGCGGCCCTCGCTTGGGCCGAAGGGCGCTTTGCGCGCAGCGTCGTCCCCGTGCGCGACCGCAACGGGTTGCTGATTTTGGACCATGACGAATACATGCGCCCTGACACCAGCCTTTCGGCCCTCTCGGCCCTGAAACCCGCCTTTCAGGCCATGGGCGAGGGGATGCCCGAGTTCGACAAGGTGGCCTTGATGAAATACCCCCATCTTGACCGGATCCATCACATCCACCACGCCGGAAATTCCAGCGGCATTGTCGACGGGGCGGCGGCGATCTTGGTGGGCGATGCCGCCTTTGGCCGCCGGTATGGCCTAAAGCCGCGCGCGCGCATTCGCGCCACGGCCAAGATCGGCTCTGACCCCACAATCATGCTGACAGGCCCCGTGCCCGTCACCCAGCGCATTCTGGCCGGATCCGGCCTGACCGCCCGCGACATTGACCTGTTTGAAGTCAACGAAGCCTTCGCCGCCGTGGTCTTGCGCTTTCAACAGGCCTTTGATGTCGATCCGGCGCAGGTCAACGTCAACGGTGGGTCAATCGCCATGGGCCACCCCTTGGGGGCCACGGGCGCGATGATCTTGGGCACCCTGCTGGACGAGATGGAGCGCGCCGATAAGACGCTGGGTTTGGCCACCCTTTGTGTGGCCAGCGGCATGGGGGCTGCGACGATTTTAGAGCGGGTTTAGTGTGACGACGGACAGACCTTAGGTGATCCAATGCCCAAGCTTGACGTGACCAAAGTGCCCGTGAAAACCGGCTCGATCTACCCCGAACCCTATGCCGCCCTGATGGCAGGCCGCTCCAGCCTGCGCTTGGGCGAGGCGGGCGGGCTGACGCAGTTCGGCGTCAACCTTGTCACCCTGCAACCCGGCGCAACGTCCAGCCTGCGCCATTGGCACTTGCACGAGGACGAGTTTGTGATGGTCACCCAAGGCACCTGCGTTCTGGTGCAAGACGGCGGCGAGGTGCCGATGCAAACCGGCGACTGCGCCGCCTTTCCCGCAGGGGTGGCCGACGGGCACCATTTCCTCAACCGCAGCGATGCTGTGGCCAAGTTTCTGGTGATCGGCACCAAAGCCAAGGCCGAGGTCGGCACCTATAGCGACATCGATCTGCAAGCGCACATCGCAGATGGCCAAGCGCGGTTTACTTACAAAGACGGCACCGATTGGGCAGGCCCAAGATGAGGATCGACCCAAGCCAGCTTG
Source organism: Paracoccaceae bacterium (assembly GCA_947449875.1). Taxonomy (GTDB): domain Bacteria; phylum Pseudomonadota; class Alphaproteobacteria; order Rhodobacterales; family Rhodobacteraceae; genus Stagnihabitans. The sequence goes on along the minus strand of CANFSY010000030.1, from coordinate 6,156 downwards.
CCGCGCAAACAACAGGGGGGCTTAGCTCTTTGCCCCTCTCAGACGCGGCGGGCCTGCGGCAGTTTGGGGCTTTTGTGCAAACGCTGGAGCCGGGGGCATCAACCGGGGAAAGGCATTGGCACACGGCTGAGGATGAGTTCCTTTTTGTGCTCGACGGCACTGCAACCCTGCAAGACGAGGGCCACGACACAAACCTTGCCCCCGGCGATGCCGCCTGTTTTCGGCACGGCGAACCTAAGGGCCATGCCATGGTCAACCGCAGCACCAAACCTTGCCGTTGGGTGATGGTGGGCGCGAGAGTGCAAGGTGATATCTGTCATTATGTTAACAGCGGGCGGCGGAAGGTCAACGGCGTCTTGGACTGGTACATGCAAGCCCAAAGCGGCCAACGCCTGAACGGGGGCCCCTTGCCCGCCCATTTGTGCAATCTTTTGCCGCCTTGGGGCCAACCTTATGATGGCACCCCCAACCCCCGCGTGATCCACCAAAGCGCAGAACCTATCCAGCAGGAAAAAGGTGACTTTCACCCGATCCTTGGCGGTGGTTTGGGTGACTATGCCTATCAGCTTTTGTCAGACCCAGGCGGGCTGACCCAATTTGGGGCCTTTGTCGAGATTTTGCCGCCGGGGAGCAAATCGGGCTTTCGGCATTGGCATGCGGATGAGGACGAGATGATTGTGATGCTGGACGGAGACGTGGTTCTGAGTGAGCAGGACGAGACCCATCTGTCTGTCGGCGATGTGGCGTGCTGGCCTGCGGGGCGGGCCGTTGGCCACTGCCTGCACAACCGCTTTAACATCCCCGCGCGCTATTTGGTGGTGGGCACGCGGCGAGGGCAAGATGTGATCCACTATCCGGACCACGACCTTGTCTGCCACAAGGCTGGCAAGGCACGGGCATGGTTTCATGCCGATGGACGACCGCGCGGATGAACCCCAAAGCACAAGGATGCCCCTGATGCCTGACTTCCTATATGCCCTCGACAGCGACGGTGTTGCGACCATCACTTGGGATGTGGCGGGGCGGTCGATGAATGTCTTGTCCTTGGCGGGGATTGACGCGTTGGACGCCTTGATCGACCGCGCTTTGGGCGACGGGGCGGTGCGGGGGGTGGTGATCACCTCTGCCAAGAAAGACTTCGCGGGGGGGATGGACTTGCAGGTCATCTCGCAGATGCAATCAGGCGGGGCCGAGGCGATCTTTGCGGGGGTGATGCGCTTGCACCATGTGCTGCGCAAGATCGAGCGGGGCGGGCGGGATGCAAAGACCCTGACGGGGGGCAAGCCGATTGTCGCGGCCTTGACTGGGACGGGGCTGGGCATCGGGTATGAACTGCCGCTGGCTTGCCACCGCATCTTGGTGGCTGACACGCCCAAGGCCAAGATTGGCTTGCCGGAAATCCTTGTGGGCCTGTTTCCGGGGGCGGGGGGCACCACGCGTTTGGTGCGCAAACTGGGCCTTCAAGCGGCAGCGCCCTATCTGTTGGAAGGCAAGCTGCTTGACCCGCAGCAGGCCGCAGCGGCGGGTCTGATTGACGAGGTGGTGCCACCAGAGGTGCTTTTGGCGCGGGCCAAAGCGTGGGTTTTGGCGGCCAAAGACGCCGATCTGGTGAAGCCGTGGGATCAAAAGGGCTACAAAATGCCCGGCGGCGCGCCCTATGACCCTTCGGGCTACATGACCTACCTCGCCGCCAGTGCGATGACGCAGGGCAAGACGATGGGCGTTTATCCCGCCGCCCGCGCCGTGCTGCAAGCGGCCTACGAGGGCGCCTTGGTGGGCTTTGACACCGCGCTCAAGGTCGAAGCGCGGGCCTTTACCTCGGTTCTGCTTGACCCGACTGCGGGGGCCATGATCCGCAGCCTGTTTTTGAACAAAGAGGCGCTCGACAAAGGGGCGCGGCGGCCTGCGCTGCCGGATGACAGCGTGCGGTGTTTGGGCGTGGTGGGGGCGGGGATGATGGGGGCGGGGATTGCCCATGTCGCGGCGATGGCGGGGATAAACGTGGTGCTGGTCGATGCCACGCTTGAGGCGGCAGAGCGTGGCAAGGCCCATTCGGCCAGCCTGTTAGACAAAGACATCCAGCGCGGCAAAGCCACTGACCTGACCAAGACCGCCGTCTTGGACCGTATCCGCGCCACCGCCGATTACGCGACCCTTGCGCCCTGCGATCTGGTGATTGAAGCGGTGTTTGAAGACCCCACGGTCAAGGCCGATGTGATCGCCCGTGTGGAAGCCGTGGTGGCGGACAGCTGCATTTTGGCCACCAATACCTCTACCCTTCCCGTCACCGGTTTGGCTGCGGCCTCTCGCAGGGCGGATCAGATGCTGGGGGTGCATTTCTTCTCTCCGGTCGACAAAATGTCGCTGGTCGAGGTTATTCGCGGCGCAAAGACCGGCGACCGTGCTGTGGCCAAGGCGCTGGATTTCGTGCGCGCCTTGCGCAAAACGCCGATCGTGGTGAACGATGCGCGGTTCTTTTATGCCAACCGCTGCATCATTCCCTATATCAACGAAGGCATCCGCATGGTCGCCGAAGGGGTGGAACCCGCCCTGATCGAAGCCGCCGCGCGGATGGTGGGCATGCCGGTGGGGCCGCTGCAATTGGTTGATGAAACCTCGATAGATCTGGCGGTCAGGATTGCGCAGGCGACCAAGGCGGCGATGGGGGCGGCTTATCGCGACAGCGCGGTTGATGGGGTGATCTTTGCCTTGGCCGAGCAGGGCCGCTTGGGGCGCAAGGCTGGGGCAGGGTTTTACGCCTATGACAGCGCGGGCAAACGCACGGGGCTGTGGGAGGGGTTGGGGGCCTTGTGGCCCGTGGCCAAAGACCAGCCCGATCTGGCCCAAGTGCAGCACCGTTTGCTGATGATCCAAGCGTTAGAAGCGGTGCGCGCGCTGGAACAGGGCGTTCTTACCGATATCCGCGAGGGCGATGTGGGCGCGATTTTGGGCTGGGGCTTTGCGCCGTGGTCGGGTGGCCCCTTCTCGTGGCTGGACCGGATCGGCGCGGGGGCGGCGGTTCAGATGTGCCAAGGCCTGTCCAGCCTTGGCCCACGCTTTGCAGCGCCTGCTCTGTTGGCCGATCTAGCCAAAACGGGTGACGGGTTTTATGCCCGCTTTGCGCCCGTTTCGGCTTAAAGCGCGCAATCAGACCGGATTGGGCAGGGGTTTGCCGTCAAGATGGGCGAACAGATTGTCCACCGCCATCCGTCCCATATCTTGGCGCACCTCTAACGCGGCGGTGCCCAGATGGGGCAACAGGGTGACGTTTTCCATCGCCATCAGCGCGGGCGAGACGCGGGGTTCGAATTCGTACACATCCAGCCCCGCCCCCGCGATCTGGCCGTTTTGCAGGGCTGTGACCAAGGCCCCTTCGTCCACCACATCACCGCGCGCGATGTTGATCAGAAGGGCATCAGGGCGCATTTGCGCCAGTTGCGAGGCCGCGATCAGATGGTGCGTGGCAGCACCCCCCGGCACGGCCAGCACAACGATATCGGCTTGCAGCACTTCGTCCAGCGGCAGTTGGGTGGCAGGCAGACCCGCTTCTGTGGCCGATCGGTTGTGATAAATCACCTTCATGCCAAAGCCGTAATGGCAGCGCTGGGCGATGGCCTTGCCAATCCGCCCCATGCCGATGATGCCCACGGTGCGGCCAGACACATGCATCCCTAACATCTGGGTCGGGTGCCAGCCTGTCCACGCGCCTGCCCGCAGCAGTCGTTCGCCCTCGCCGGCTCGGCGGGCGGTCATCAAGATCAGCATCAGGGCGATGTCGGCTGTGGCATCGGTGACAGCGCCAGGGGTGTTGGTGACAGACAGGCCCGCCAAGCGGGCGGCGGCCACGTCGATGTGGTTATAGCCCACGCCGAAATTCGCCAGAATCTGCGCGCGGGGCTTGGGCACATCGGCGAAAACATCCGCCTTGAACAGATCGCCCAAGGTGGGCAGCACGGCGTCATACTCGCGCAGGGCTGCGCGCAACTCGGCGGCATCCATCGGCGTCGGCAGGTCGCGGTGGGTCACGTCAAACCTTGTGCGGGCGCGGTCTAGGACCGATTGGGGCATGGTGCGCGTGATCAACAGTTTCAAAACAACTTCCCCCCTAAGGGCACATCCTGCCCCGGCCCGATCAACACCACCTGCCCGTTCTCATCCGGCAGGCCCAAAACCAGCACTTCGGACAGAACCTTGCCGATCTGGCGCGGGGGAAAGTTCACCACGGCCAGAACTTGACGGCCCACCAACCCCTCACAGGTATAATGCGCCGTGATCTGCGCCGAGGATCGCTTTTCGCCAATTTCCGGCCCGAAATCGACCCACAGCTTATAGGCAGGCTTGCGCGCCTCGGGGAAGGGTTCGGCGCGGGTGATGCGGCCCACACGGATGTCGACCTGTTCGAAATCGGCGTAGGTGATCATTTTCCCAGCTCGCGCCCCCGTTCAGCCGCGGCATGGGCGGCGCGGGCCATCAAGGGGGGCAGGCCTGTGACAGGGTCCATCAGATGGGCCAAAGCGGCGGCCGTTGTGCCCCCCGGAGAGGTGACATTGACGCGCAACTGCGCGGCGGCTTCGGGCGAGCGATAGGCCAACTCCCCCGCCCCGCAGACCGTGGCACGGGCGAGTTTCATGGCAATCTCGGGCGATAGGCCTTCCGCCTCGCCTGCTGCGGCCATGGCCTCGATCAGGTGAAAGACATAGGCGGGGCCAGAGCCGGAAATGGCGGTGACAGCGTCAATCTGGTGTTCGCCGTCAAGCGCGACCACCTCGCCCACGGCCAGCATCAGCGCACGCGCCAAGGGCAGGCCCGACTGCCCCGCCGCATTGGCACAGATGCCGGTGATGCCGCGCCCGACCATGGCGGGCGTGTTGGGCATGGTGCGCACGATGGGGGTGCGCGCGCCCAAGGCGGCCTCGAAGGTGGCAATCGACGTGCCCGCAGCGATCGAGATGAACAGCGTCGTCCCGTTGCCCAAGGCCTGCAACGCAGGCAAAGCCGCGCCCATCATCTGCGGCTTCACCGCCAGCAAGGCCACCGCAGGCGCAGGCGGCACGCCAAGGTTCAGATGAACGCCGCTGGCTTTCAGCCAGTCGCTGGGGTTCGGTTCAATCACCCAGACCGAGGATGCAGGCACCCCCGCCGCCAACCATCCGGTCAACAGGGCCGTGCCCATCTTACCGCATCCCAAAAGCACCAAACCGTCGCGGGCCACTGTGTCGAGCATTCTCGCCTCCGAACTTCACCAAGTCTAGGTTAGGCGCGACCGTAAGCCTCGGCAATGGCGACTTTGAGGGCGGCTTGGGGGGTGTGGTCAGACCAAGCCACCAGTTGAAAGGAAGGATAGAAGCGTTCGCAGGCCATGACGGCTGCGCCGATCAGGTGGTCAATCTGCTCTGGGGCGGCAATTTGCCCGCCGGTCAGCACCAGACCATAGCGCCAGACCATCAGCTTTTGCTCGGCCCAATAGGTGAAAGCCCCCGTCCAGACCATATCGTTACAACGGTTCAGAAGGTCGTACAGCTGCAGATGCCGACCTTCGGGCGGCTCCATCTCAAACGTACAAATCAAGCGCAGGGTTTCATCTTGCGGCGACCACGACAAGGTCAAGGCGTAGCTGCGCCACTGGCCTTCGACCGCCATGGCGATCTGATCCTCGGTCACACGGTCAAAATCCCAATCGTGGTATTCGGCCAAGGTTTCGACCACATCAATCGGGTGCAGGTCGTCTAGGGTCATAAAGTCTTCTGCGAGTGACATGCCCGGCCTCATCATTATGCCACATGGCGGCTGCAACCTACCAGCGGCTGGGTGTCTGGCAATCAAGTGTGTGCGCCGACACACTCATTACTAGATATAGTGGGCGGGTGGGGGAAGTCTGTAAAGGCTTTTGTGCGGAAATCTTCTGTGGGTAAGTGTGGCTGTGGCTCTTTGTGGCTCGCCACCAGAATTGGCACAGTTTGACAGCAATATTGGCAACAGCGCGATTTTCCGAGAATACCTTTTCGTAGGTCAAAAGTTCCTCTCGCGCAACGGAAGAAAAAGGCCCCGGTTAAGGGGCCTTCAAACGCCGGTTAAACGCCAGTCGGCAAGGGCAAAGCCCAGTTCGCGATCAGCAGCTCGCCCCGTTCGGGTTGCGCGCCCCGCCCGCTGATGGTG
>CANFSY010000029.1 GCA_947449875.1 Paracoccaceae bacterium | reverse complement strand
GCCCCGAACACATCGCCGCAATCGTCATCAGATTGGGCAAGAGCTGCACAAGGTTCAATTCAGACGGGCCGCGCGGTTCTGGCATCTTACACGCTCCGCGCCGGACGGGCGGCGGCGTTTGACGACAGGTCAGCGATAATGCTTTCCCCCGCGATCATCGTCTGGCCCAGCGCCACCATGGGGGCCACACCGGCGGGCAAGTAGACATCCAGCCGCGAGCCAAAGCGGATCAGCCCAAAGCGGTCCCCTGCCCGCAGGCTGGCACCGGGTTTGGTGAAACACACGATCCTGCGCGCAATCAACCCCGCAATCTGCACCACGGCCACGCGCGTGCCATCGGCCATGCCGATCAGCAGCGCGTTGCGTTCGTTGTCTTCTGAGGCTTTGTCCAGCGAGGCATTCACGAAAGTGCCCGGACGGTACGAGATCACCTCGATCTTCCCACCCACGGGCATGCGGTTCACGTGGCAGTTAAAGACCGACATAAAGACCGACACCCGCGTTAACGGCAGCGGCCCCATGCCCAATTCGGGCGGTGGGGTGGCGGGTTCGATCAGCGATATTATTCCATCGGCGGGGCTTAACACCAAGCTGTCGCCCAAGGGCACCGATCGTTTGGGATCGCGAAAAAAGTAATAGCACCAGATCGTCAGGCCAAGACCGACCCACCCCAGCGGCTCCCACAGCCAGAACAGGCCTGCGGTGATCACGACGAAGATGCCCACAAACCGACGCCCTTCGGGGTGCATCGGTTTGATGAACGTGTCGAGCATATTCATGGTCCGCTCCTTAAATGGCGTAAGAGGCGGTGATACGCGCGGGCGGGCGCGGTTGCAACCACGACCGCCCCCCCCCCTTCAGGCGGGCACCACCATGCCCTTGCTGACCGCCAATTCGCGCATGCGCGCTTGCAGCTTTTCAAAGGCGCGCACTTCGATCTGGCGGATGCGTTCGCGGCTGACGTTATAGCTTTCGGACAGCTCTTCCAGCGTGATCGGCGTCTCGGCCAGACGGCGCTTTTGCAGCACGTCTTTTTCACGCTCGGTCAAGGCCGACATGGCCTGCATCAGCAGGGCGTGGCGGGTGTCGAATTCGTCTTTTTCGGCATAATCACCCGCTTGATCGCTGTCTTCATCTTCCAGCCAATCTTGCCACTGGGTCGTGCCGTCGCCGTCTGACCCCACGATGGCATTCAAAGACGCATCCCCGCCCGACAAACGGCGGTTCATCGAGATCACTTCTTCTTCGCTGACCGACAGGTCTTTGGCGATCAGCGCCAGATTTTCGGGTCGCAAATCGCCCTCTTCCAGCGCGCCGACCTTGGCCTTGGCCTTGCGCAGGTTGAAGAACAGCTTTTTTTGCGCCGATGTCGTGCCCAGTTTCACCAGCGACCACGACCGCAGGATATATTCCTGAATCGACGCGCGGATCCACCACATGGCATAGGTCGCAAGTTTAAAGCCCTTTTCGGGATCAAACCGTTTGACCGCCTGCATCAGGCCGACATTGGCTTCGGAAATCACCTCGGCCTGCGGCAGACCGTAACCGCGATAGCCCATGGCGATTTTGGCGGCCAGTCGCAGGTGCGAGGTGACCATTTTATGCGCCGCTTGGGTATCTTGGTGATCAACCCACCGCTTGGCCAGCATATATTCTTCTTGCGGTTCCAGCAGCGGGAACTTGCGGATTTCCTGCATATAGCGGTTCAGACCCTGTTCGGGGCTGGGTGCAGGCAGATTGGCATAGGTGCTCATGTAGACGCCCCCCTTTTTAACACTCCGGTGCGATTGCGCCCCCGGAACATGGTTTTTCACCTAGGAAGCCTGCCCCAAAGGGTCAAGCCCCGCCTTGATCTAAGTTGTGTCTGGCGGGTGCTGCCCTATCACAAAGATGTTAACGCCGGATAAAGCGGTTTTGGCCTTATGCCGCCCCCCGAAGTGCTGCGATCAAATCGACCAGATCGGCGGGCAGCGGCGAGGTGAAGGACAGGGTTTCCCCCGTCACCGGATGTTCAAACCCCAAAGTCGCGGCGTGCAGGGCTTGGCGGGGGAAGGTGTTGGCAAACTCTGCCGCTTCTGGCCCAAACACCTTGGGCGCAAGCCGCCGCGTGCCGCCATAGGTGGCATCCCCCAGCAAGCCGTGGCCTGCATAGGTCATGTGCACGCGAATTTGATGGGTGCGCCCCGTTTCCAGCCAGCATTCCAGCAAAGACGCACCGCCTGCAAAATCCTCCATCACGCGGGCGCGGGTGACAGCATGGCGGCCCGCGCCGTCCCAGACCACGGCTTGGCGCTGGCGGTCGGTTTTGTGGCGGGCCAGTTCGGTGGCGATGCGCAAGATCCCGCCCGCTTCCATCGAGATCCCGCGCAAGCCGCGCAGGCGCGGGTCAGAGGCGGCGGGGGTGCCGTGCACGACGGCCAGATAACGGCGCGCGACCGAGTGGTCTTCGAACTGACGCGCCAGCCCGTGATGGGCGCGGTCAGATTTGGCCACGACCAGAAGCCCCGTCGTGTCTTTGTCGATGCGGTGCACGATGCCGGGGCGGCGTTCGCCGCCGATGCCTGACAGCGTATCGCCGCAATGGTGCAGCAGGGCGTTCACCAACGTGCCGCGCGGGCTGCCGGGTGCGGGGTGCACCACCATGCCGGCGGGCTTGTCGATCACGATCAGGTCGCCGTCCTCCCAGATGACGGTCAGGGGGATGTCTTCGGGCAGGGTTTCAACGGGTTCAGGCGGGTCAAGCTGAATGCGGTACACCTCGCCCGCGATCACCTTGGCTTTGCCATCGGTGACAGGCACCCCGTCGCGGCTGACAGCGCCTTCGTCGATCATCCGCGCCAGACGGCTGCGCGACAGGGCCGCGCCCTCTGGCACAAGCACGGCGAGGGCCTTATCAAGGCGGGCGGGGGCATCTTCGGGGATGGTGATCCAGATCGCCGCGTCATCGCTCCCATCGTCTAGGAAAGCAGAGAAAACCATGGCCGAACCTCCAGAATATGACACACCCTTGCCGCCTGCGCTGCAATGGCTGAAATGGCTGGTGATGACCCTCACGCTCAGCCTGATTGGGGGGGTCATAACGGTGGTTTGGCTGCTTGTCACCCGCTTGCCGATGCCCGGTGCGCATCCGGTGGCCCCGGCAAGCTTGGATATGCCTGCGGGGGCTACCCCTTCGGCGGTGACGCTGGGGACGGGCTGGGTGGCGGTGGTGACGACTGACAAGCGGATTTTGATCTTCGGGGCGGATGGCAAGTTCTGGCAAGAGATTGCCATCAAGCCGCCCGCAAACTGACCAGCTTGCGCCGAATGCGACATGATCGCGGCGCAAGCGAACCGGACGGGTGCTGGCGCTAGGGCCAGCATGGCACATAGGCGCAGCACAGGGATGGTTGGTCATGGTGGATTTTCTGGCACAAGATGCAACGGCACTGGCAGGCATGGTGGCCAAGGGCGATATAACGCCGACCGAGCTGTTAGACGCAGCTTTGGCCAAGGTGGCGGCGGTAAACCCCGCGCTGAATGCCGTGGTCTTGATGCAAGAAGACACCGCCCGCCGTTCCATCGCCCAAGGCCTGCCGCGCGGCCCGTTTCGCGGCCTGCCGTTCTTGCTGAAAGATTTGGGCTGCGAGGCGGTGGATTTCCCCTCGCACAACGGCTCTCGGCTCTTTGCCAACACGACATACAAGCGCAATTCGTCGATCTTTGAACGTATCCGCGGCACGGGGGTTGTGACCTTTGGCCGCACCACCAGCCCCGAAAGCGGGATTGGCGCTGCGACGGAAAGTGCGGTTTACGGCGGGCCTACACGCAACCCTTGGGGAGTGGATCACACCTCGGGCGGGTCGTCGGGCGGGGCGGGGTCGGTGGTGGCGGCGGGGATTGTGCCCTTTGCCCATGGGTCAGATGGCGGCGGGTCGGTGCGGATACCGGCCTCGTCTTGCGGGCTGTTCGGCTTTAAATCCACCCGCGCACGACTGCCGGACGGGCCCTATGCGGGCGAAGGGTGGGCGGGGATGTCGATTGACGGGTTCCTGACACGCTCGGTGCGCGATACCGCGACGATGCTGGACGCTTGCGCAGGCCCCGATCTGGGCGCGCCCTATGTGGCCCCGCCCCTGCTTAAAAGCCACGCCGACGCCATCAGCCGCCCGCCGCGCCGTCTGCGGATCGGGCTATGCGATACAACCTTTACCGGCACCGCCATCCACCCCGAGGTGGCGCAGGCGGTGCGCGATGCCGGGCGTTTGATGGAAAGCTTGGGCCACCATGTCACCCCTGCCTTGCCTAAGGCCGATGTGCCGATGATGATGCGGGCTTGGACCGATATTGTCGCGGTGGGCACGGCGTTGTCGGTGCGCCACGGCTTGAAGGGGCGCGCTTTGACGGGCGATCTGGTGGAAGGTGTTAGCCGCGGGGCAACGGTGCTGGCGGAAACCCTGTCGCCGCTGCGCTATCTGGAAGCGGTGGGCGAAATTCACGCCTTTGGTCGGCAGATGGCTGCGGCGTTTTCAGACTTTGACATTCTGCTCTCGGCCACCCTCGCAGAACCCCCCGCCAAAGTCGGGCGCTTTGCGCATGATACCGAGGATTATCTGGCCTACCGCATCGGGCCAGACGGGATTTTCGCCTATTCGCCCTTCTGCGCGATCTTCAACGCCTCGGGGCAACCGGCGGCATCGGTGCCTTTGGGCATGTCGCAAGACGGGCTGCCCATCGGGGTGCATCTGGCCGCCCCTTATGGCAACGATGAAGAATTAATCGCCCTGTGTGCCGAGTTAGAGGCGGCGGCACCTTGGGCCCATCTGCGCCCCGCCGTTTGCGCATGAGCGCAAAAAACCATTTGCAAGCCCTGCGCGGCGCTGCGCAATATGATCAAAACAACGCAGGAGTGCGCGGTGACAGACAGCATCGCCGTTGAAGCCCGCCATGTCGTCAAGGCCTTTGGCCAAGGGGACACGGCGGTACGGGCCTTGGATGACGTTTCGGTCAATATCCGGACGGGAGAGTTTTTTACCCTGCTCGGCCCATCAGGCTGCGGCAAAACAACGCTGCTGCGCCTGATTGCGGGGTTTGAAATGCCCTCGGCTGGGGCGATTTTGCTGGAAGGGGCCGATATCACCACCCTGCCGCCCAACAAGCGCCCCGTGAACACGGTGTTTCAAAGCTATGCGCTGTTTCCGCATCTGACGGTGGCTGAAAACGTCGGCTTTGGCTTGCAAATGCTGGGCCGCCCCAAGGCCGAGGTCGCGGCCACCACCGCGCGGATGCTGGCTTTGGTCAAGCTGGAAGCGCTGGCAGGCCGTAAGACAAGCCAGCTTTCCGGCGGCCAGCAACAGCGCGTGGCTTTGGCCCGCGCGCTGGCCCCTGCGCCCAAGGTTTTGCTGCTTGACGAGCCGCTCTCAGCCCTTGACCTGAAGCTGCGCAAGGAAATGCAGATTGAACTCAAGCGATTGCAGTTGGAAACCGGCATCACCTTTATCTTTGTCACCCATGATCAGGAAGAAGCCCTGACCATGTCTGACCGCATCGGGGTGATGAGTGCGGGCAAATTGCAGCAAGTGGGCACGCCCAAAGACATCTATAACCATCCGGTCAACCGCTTTGTTGCGTCGTTCATCGGCGAGTCGAACTTCTTGCCCGCAACGCGCGAGGGGGATCGCTACCGGCTGGATTGCGGCGCCCTTATCGCAGCCCCCGCCGCCAAAGCCGCCCGTGTGACGCTAACGGTACGCCCCGAACAAGTGCGCCTCGCTGCGGCGGGCGACACAGACGCCATCCCCGCCACGATCACCAACCTTGTCTATTTCGGCACCGACACCCATTGCCATCTGGCCCTGTCAGACGGCACCGAAGTGGTCGCCCGCCTGCAAAGCCCCGCCACGGGCGATGCCGGCTTGCGCATTGGCCAGCCGGTCGGCCTGCGCTTTGTGCCCGAAGCCATCCAAGTGCTGGAGGATTGATGAGCCCCGCAGAACAGGCCGAGGTCACAAGATCCGCCCGCAACGGCTGGCTTCTGTCAGCCCCCGCGCTGGTGGTGCTGACGCTGGCGGCGATTGGGCCTTTGGCCATTGTGGGGGCCTATTCCTTCATGCCGCCGGGGGAATTTGGCAATGTCGCTTGGGGCTTTTCGCTGGAAGCTTGGCAGGGGATATTGTTCACCAAAGACATCTTTGACGGCACACTGGCTTGGGCCGATGCCAACCTGACGATCTTTTGGCGTTCGGTGAAACTGTCGGTGCTGACCACGGTGTTTGCCTTCGTCGTGGGCTTTCCCACGGCGTGGTTTATCGCGACAAGACCGCCCAAAGCGCGGGCGATGTGGTTGTTTTTGATCACGATTCCTTTCTGGACCAACCTGTTGATCCGCACCTTTGCCATCACAGAGATCATCCGCAAGGAAGGCTTGCTGAACACGGTTTTGCTGAATTTGCACATCATCGGGCAACCGCTTGAGATGATCTATACCGACACGGCCGTCTTTATCGGCATGACCTATGTCTACCTGCCCTTGATGGTGCTGCCCTTGTTTGCATCCCTTGACCGCTTCGATATGCGCCTGCTGGAGGCGGCCTATGATCTTTACGCCAACCCGTGGCAGGTCTTGCGGCGGGTGATTATGCCCATCGTCAAACCGGGGATCATTGCGGGGTCTATTTTGGTCTTTGTGCCCTCGCTTGGGGCCTATGTCACCCCGCGCCTGTTGGGGGGCGGCAAGAATATGATGATTGGCAACTTCATCGAATTGCAGTTCGGCCAAGGGCGCAATTGGCCCTTGGGCGCGTCTTTGTCGGTGACGCTGCTGATCATCGTGACCGGCGCTTTGCTGGTCTATGTGCGCTATGCCAATCGGGAGACACGCCATGGCCAATAAAGGCTTTGTCATCTCGCGTTTGCCCGGGTTTAATCCGATCGCAGGACTGGTTTTTGCGGGCCTGTATCTGCCGATCCTCATTCTTGTGGTCTATTCGTTCAACGCGGGCCGCTCGGTGGCCAGTTGGGAAGGCTTTTCGCTGCAATGGTACGCGGTGGCTTGGGAAAATGACGCGGTCAAGGATGCCACGATCCGCTCGTTGTATCTGGCGGCCTCGGCGGCGGTGATTTCGACGGTTTTGGCCACTCTGGCCGCCTTGGGCACCACGCGGCGCAAGGCTTTTGGCGGGCAGACCTTTATCTATGTGATGATCAACCAGCCGCTGATGGTGCCCGAAATCGTCTCGGCCGTGGCGCTGCTGATCTTTTTTGCCATGATCAAACAGGCCACGGGCTATGCGGGCATGGGGTATCTGATTGCGGCGCATTCGGCCTTTTGCATTCCCTTTGCCTATCTGCCCATCCGCGCGCGGCTGGAGGGGATGGATATGACGCTGGAAACCGCGGCCGCTGATCTGTACGCCTCGACCTGGCAGGCGTTTCGCTTTGTCACCCTGCCCTTGCTGCTGCCGGGGATCTTTGCGGGGATGATGCTGGCCTTTGTCACCTCGCTGGATGATGTGGTGATCACGGTCTTTGTGAAATCGGCCGGACAAGACACCTTGCCCACCTATATGCTGGGCCAGATCCGCCGTCAGGTCACGGCAGAGATCAACGCGATCTCGACCGTGCTTTTGGCGCTGACCGTTTTGCTGCTGACGCTGTTCTTTGTGCTGACGCGCAAGAAAGACGAATAATACCAACCAACCGGGAGACTGACATGAAAAAACTGATGTCCACCGTGGCCCTGCTATTGGCCACCGCTGGCATGGCGCAGGCCGCTGGCGAATTGCAGCTGTACAACTGGGGCGATTACACCAACCCCGAGCTGCTCAAAAAGTTCGAAGCCGAAACCGGCATCAAAGTGACTGTCACCGATTACGACAGCAACGATACCGCACTGGCCAAGGTGGAAGCGGGCGGATCGGGGTTTGACTTGGTCGTGCCCTCGGCCAGCTTCATTCAGATTTTTGTGGAAAAAGGCCTGATCCAAGAGCTGGACCTGTCCAAGATCCCCAACCATAAAAACATCGCGCCGGAATGGATGAATGTCGATTACGACCCCGGTCGGAAGTTCACCATTCCGTGGCAGTGGGGCACCACCGGCATTGCCGTGAACCAAACGGTCTATTCGGGCGATATCAACACCTCGGCCATTTTCATGGACCCGCCGGAGGAATTGGTGGGCAAGGTCAACGTGACGCCGGAAATGGGCGAAGTGCTGGCGCTGGCCACGATGTATATGGGTGGTAAGCCTTGCTCGGACGATCCAGAGCTGATGAAGAAGGTGCGTGACAAGCTGTTGGAAGCCAAGCCGAAGTGGATTTCGATGGACTATGGGATGACCGAAAAGATGTCGAACAATGACATCGTGGCATCGGAATACTGGAACGGGGCAATTTTCCGCGCGCGTCTGGCCAATCCGGATGTGAAATATGGCTATCCCAAGGAAGGCTTCCCGATCTGGATGGACCAAGTGGCATTGCTCAAAGACGCCAAGAACGTCGAAGAAGCGTATAAGTTCTTAGACTTCATCGCGGTTCCGGAAAATGCAGCCCTGATCTCGTCCTTTGCGCGCTATGCCAATGGCATTGCCGGTTCGGAAGAGTTCATGCCCGCCGATATGAAGGACGCGCCCGAAATCGTTATTCCGGCAGAGTTCAAGGATAAGGGCGTGTTCTTGCCCACCTGCACCGGCAAGGCGCAAGAGTATATCACCGCGATCTGGACCGAACTGCAAAAGTAAGCGCCAAAAGCGGGGAGGGTCTTGCCCCTCCCCGCACCCCTGACGCGTGAGGGGGGCTTTCGCGCCCCCCTCACCCTCCCCTTCGAGAGTATTTGGGCAAAGTGCAAATGGATCTTTGGCAGCATTCCGCATCGGATTTGGCGCGTTTGATTGCGGCGCGGCAGGTGGCGCCGTCAGAGGTGATGGCGGCCTATCTGGCGCGGATTGCGGCGGTTAATCCGGCGTTGAACGCTTTGGTGTCCTTGCGCGATCCGGATGAGTTGATGGCAGAGGCGAGGTTGGCTGACAATGCGGCCCCCAAGGGATGGCTGCACGGGATGCCCTTTGCGGTGAAAGACCTGTGTGCAACCAAGGGGCTGCGCACCACATGGGGTTCACCCCTGTTTGAGAATTTTATCCCTGACGCCGACGATCTTTTGGCCGCGCGGATGCGCGGGGCCGGGGCGATCTTTATCGGCAAGAGCAATTCGCCCGAATGGGGCCATGGCAGCCACACGTTCAATCCGGTCTTCGGGCCAACGCGCAACCCTTATGACCGCACACGCACCCCCGGCGGGTCTTCGGGCGGGGCTGCGGCGGCCCTTGCGGCGCGGATCGTGCCTGTGGCGGATGGGTCCGATATGATGGGCAGCCTGCGCAATCCGGCGGCGTTTTGCAACATTTACGGCCTGCGGCCCAGTTGGGGATTGGTGCCGGCGGACGCGCAGGGCGACACCTACCTGTCAACCATGGCGACCGAAGGGCCGATGGGGCGCACGATTGAGGATGTGGCGAACCTGTTGCAGGTGCAAGCAGGGCCTAATCCTGCCGTGCCCTTTGACCGCGCGGCGGGCGATTATGTCGCGGCTTTGCAGGGGGCATCCTTGAAAGGCAAGCGCATCGCTTGGGCGGCCGATTGGGGTGGGGCCTATGCCACCGAACCGGGGATTTTGGAGCTGTGCCAAGCCGCCCTGCGCCAGATGGAAGAAATGGGGGCGATTGTCGA
Organism: Paracoccaceae bacterium; assembly: GCA_947449875.1. Classification (GTDB taxonomy): domain Bacteria; phylum Pseudomonadota; class Alphaproteobacteria; order Rhodobacterales; family Rhodobacteraceae; genus Stagnihabitans. Next base: position 18,567 of record CANFSY010000029.1, on the reverse strand, counting down.
CCCCATCGCCCCACCCTTTCCGGCCGAGCAAATGTGGCAGGCTTGGGTCACCTTGCGCGCCATGATGAACGCCAACGGCTTTCGCGCCCTTTACGCTGACCCCGCCAAGCGCGCCCAGATCAAGCCCGAAACCCTGTGGGAGATCGAGCAGGGCCTGACCCTGTCCGCCCAAGCGGTCTATGAGGCGAGTGTGATCCGCTCGGCTTGGTATGCTGCCGCTGCGCGGCTGTTTGACACTTATGACGCCATCGCCCTGCCGACAGCGCAGGTCTGGCCATTCCCCGTCGAATGGCGCTGGCCGCAGGTGATTGGTGCGCGGGCGATGGACACCTATCACCGCTGGATGGAGGTGGTGATCCCCGCCGGATTGATCGGCTTGCCCACGCTGTCGGTGCCCGTGGGCTTTGGGGCGAACGGTCTGCCGATGGGGATGCAACTGGCCGGACGGGTCGGGCGCGATGGCGCAGTTCTGGCACTGGGGCAGGCGTGGCACGAGGCGACGGATTGGCCAAACCAGCGCCCGCCGGTGCTGTGAGCTTGGGCTAGATGCGCCGATTTGTCCGGCTACTGCTGCCTTTGGTGCCTTGGGCGATGCTGGCCGTGGCGCTGTGGCGCTGGCTTACGGGCCGCGAGAGCCGCTTGAACCTTGCCCAGCGTTTGGGCTTTGTGCCGCGCCCTGCGGCGGGGCAAACGCTGTGGCTGCATGCGGCCTCGAACGGGGAACTCGCCTCGGCGCGGTGGGTGCTGCAAGACCTGTTGGCCGCGCGGGATGGATTGCAGGTCTTGGTGACAACCAACACGGCCACGGCCCATGCGATGGCAACGGCTTGGGGCTTGGGACGTGTGACGGTGGCCTTTGCGCCGCTGGACTTGGGGCCTGCGATCCGCAGGGTGGTCCAACGCTGGCAGCCCCTTGCCCTGATCACCGTCGAAGGGGAAATCTATCCGCGCCGCTTTGCGCTGTGTGCCAAAGCACAGATCCCCATCGCCCTGATCGGTGCGCGCATGTCAGAGCGCAGCTTTCGCGGCTGGCAGGCTTTGCACCCCGTGATGGCACGGGCTTTGGCGCGGGTGGAAATGGCGTCGGTGCAAGATGCGGCATCGGGCGAAAGGCTGGTGGCTTTGGGCCTGCCGGTGGCTGCGATGCACGCCCCTTGCGATCTAAAAGCGGTTGCGATTGCCCGCTTGCCTGCGCCCCACCTGCCGCCCTTTGAAACGCGGTCGCGCTGGCTGCTGGCGGCATCGACGCATGAAGGTGAAGAGGCGATCATCTTGGACGCCTTTGCACAAGTGCGCGATGTGTTTGACCACCTGATCATCGCCCCGCGCCATCCGCGCCGTGGGGATGAGGTGGCAGCCTTGATCGCCGCGCGTGGCTACACCTTGGCGCGGCGATCAACGGGTGCCGTGCCGCAAGCCGAGGCCGTCTTTCTGGCCGACACCATGGGCGAGATGGACCTGTGGTATGCCCGCTGCGGTGCCTGCATCGTGGGTGGCAGTTTTGTGCCCAAAGGTGGGCATACTCCGTGGGAACCGGTGCGGATGGGCTGTGCTATCGTGCACGGGCCAAGCGTTGAGAATTTCGCCGCCCCCTACGGTGCCCTTGACCAAACAGGCGGCGCAATGCGTGCGGCAGGGCCACAAGACCTTGCGCGCCGTTTGGCCGAAATGACCGCCGCCGCACAAGCGCGCCAAAGCGCCGCCGCTGCGGATATTTTAGCCGATTTGGCGGGCGGTGAACACCTTTGTGACGCGCTTTTGACCCTAATGTCCCGCAAATCGCCAAACATCCCCTTGCACCAAGGTGATATTGTGCCAAAGTCCCCGCCATAGGCCGCAGACATCAGGGCATAAACCCCGAGTCCCCCAAATGCGGCCAAAGGCAGGCACCATGACCATCAGCATTCCAACGCCAAGGGCAGGCGACATAGACCCCATTGCTGGCCTAGGGCCCGCAGCACAAGAGGCAGCGCAGGTTGCGGCCCTGTGCTGGCGGTTGCACAAGGGGCGGGTGCAGGTCTTGCTGGTTACCTCGCGCGATACGGGGCGTTGGGTGCTGCCCAAGGGCTGGCCCATGGCGGGCAAACCCGCCGAAGCCGCCGCCGCCCGCGAGGCTTGGGAGGAAGCGGGGGTCGAGGGGCTGGTTGTGGCGCAGGCCATCGGGCGCTACGCCTATGACAAAACGCGCCCCGATGCCGCCCCGTTGCGCTGCGGCGTCGATATCTTTCCCCTACGTGTGCAGCGGCTGAAATCAGAATTTCCCGAACATAAGGAACGCCGCCGCAAATGGTTTAGCGCCGGCGAAGCGGCGGGTTTGGTGGCAGAGGCCGACCTTGCCACAATTTTGACGCACCTGCATGAATCGCCCGAGGGGTTGACGGGGGCTGAAAAGCCGTCTGCATCAAGCCTTTAAGATCAGGCTTGGCTTGACATGGGCTGCCAACCTGCCAGGTAAAGGAAAGGCCACGATCGGTGGCAAGGACCAAGCGAAAAGAAGATGATCCGATACACGCTGAAATGCGCGGCAGAGCACGAGTTTGACAGCTGGTTCCAGTCAGCCGGGGCCTTTGACAGTCTGACGGCGGGGGGCCATGTCGCCTGCCCGACCTGTGGCAGCGCAAAGGTTACCAAGGCCCTGATGGCCCCGCGCGTGGCCCACGGCCAAGGCGATCTGACCACGCCGCAGAGCGATGCCGAAAAGGCGCTGGCCGACCTGCGCCGCAAGGTGGAAGAAAACTCGGAATATGTCGGTGTGAACTTTGTGGCCGAGGCGCGCAAGATGCACGAGGGCACGGTGCCCGAACGCTCGATCTACGGCGAGGCCAAGCCTGCCGAGGCGATCAAGCTGTTGGAGGAGGGTGTGCCTGTGGCCCCTTTGCCGTTTATGCCGGTGCGCAAAAGCAACTAGCGCCCTATTTTGCGGCTGATCTGGCCCCAAAGATTCTGGAGGGTTTCACACCCTCCAGACCTCCCGTGGGATATTTGGGCAAGTATGAAAAGGGTCAGATTTGCTTTTGCGGCATCTGCACGCGCAACCCGTCAAGCGCGTCAGACACTTTCAACTGGCAGGTCAGGCGCGAGCGGACAGGGTCCGGCGACCACGCGAAATCAAGCATGTCGGATTCCATCGCGTCTTTCTTGGGCAGACGGTCTACCCAAGCAGGATCGATATAAACATGGCAGGTCGAACAGGCGCAGGCCCCGCCGCAGTCGGCCTCAATTCCGGGGATGCCGTTGTCGCGGGCCCCTTCCATCACGGTCAGGCCGTTTGCGACCTCGATCGTGTGTTCTTTGCCGCCGAATTCGACATAGGTGATCTTTGCCATGGTGCCCTCGCATCTGTGTTGGGGGATATCTAGCGCAAGGGGGGCGCGGATTCCACCCCCCGTTTGGGGGGGTGCGCAAGCCTGTGGCGGGTTGCTTTACCGTCGGATTTGTTCTACTTTCGTTCCATGTCTGATTGGCTAACCCCCACCCCGCGCCCCAACACATGGCCCCGCCCGCCTGCGGCCTTGCCTGCTGCGCGTTTGGACGAGCCAAGCCACGGCGCGCGGGTTTGTGTGGCGGGGTTGGTTTTGGTGCGCCAGCGCCCCGGCACGGCCAAAGGCGTGATCTTTCTGACGTTGGAGGACGAGACAGGGGTTGCCAATGTGGTGGTCTGGGCCGCGATCTATGAACGCTTTCGCCGCGCGGTGATCTCTGGCCGATTGCTGCGCGTCACGGGCCGCTTGCAGCGCGATGCGGGGGTGGTGCATGTGGTGGCTGAGACGATCGAGGACATGTCCCCCCTGCTGGACCGCCTGCTGGCCCCCGACTTTCGGCCCGAAATCGCGCGGGCGGCCGACCAGCCTTAAGCCGATGCGCAAAAGAAAAGGCGGCGAGGTTGCCCCCGCCGCCTGTAAGGTGCTTCTGACGGTGGCTTATTCCAGCGCCAGCGCCACAAAGCGCGGATCACCTTGGGTGCGCACCAACAAAAGCAGCGACTTGCGGCCCGCATCTTTCGCCTCAGCCACGCGGTCTTGCATGTCTTTCAGGGTGGCCACCTTTTGCTGGCCTGCTTCGGTGATCAGATCGCCCTGACGCAGGCCCTTGGTATAGGCTTCGGACGCCACATCGACATTCATCACCACCAGCCCTTTTTCGCCCGGCTGCAGGCCCAGATCAGCGGCCATTTCGTCGGTGTAGGGCTGCAGGGTCAGGCCAAGAATGACCGAAGTTTGCGGCTCTGCCGGAGGGGCGGCTTTGTCGCTGGCCGGATCGGTCTGCGCTTCGGCCTCTTCGCGGCGGCCGAGTTTGACATCTAGGTCAACCGATTTGCCCTGACGCAGCACAACAACCTTGACCATCTCGCCAATCGGCGCATCGGCCACGGCGCGCACCAAGGCTTTGGAATCGGCCACATCTTTGCCGTTAAAGGTGACAATCACATCCCCCGACAGGATGCCTGCATCCTTGCCCGGACCATCGGGCACATCCGTGACCAAAGCGCCTGTTGCCGACGCAAGGCCCATGGCATCGGCCACATCTTGGCTGACATCTTGAATGCGCACGCCCAGCCAACCGCGCCGCGTTTCGCCGTATTGCTTCAGTTGGTCAACGACCTTGCTGACCACATTCGAGGCCATCGAAAAGCCGATCCCGATCGACCCGCCCGAGGGCGACAGGATCGCCGTGTTCATCCCGATCACTTCGCCGTCCACGTTGAACAAAGGCCCGCCCGAGTTGCCTTTGTTGATCGCAGCATCGGTTTGCAGGAAGTCGTCATAAGTGCCGCTCAACTCGCGCCCACGGGCCGAGACGATGCCCGCCGACACCGAAAAGCCTTGGCCAAGCGGGTTGCCCATGGCCACAACCCAATCGCCCACCCGCATCTTGTCGCTGTCGCCGAACGAAACAAAGGGCAAGGCGTCAGGGCTTTCGACCTTTAGCAGGGCCACGTCGGTTTTCAGATCGCGCCCGACCACTTTGGCCTTAAAGGTCTTGTGGCCAAAGGTTTCCACCTCGATGTCATCGGCGCCTTCGATGACATGGTTGTTGGTCACGATGTAGCCGTCAGCGGAAATGATATAGCCCGACCCCAAGGCTTCGGATTTTTCCATCGGCTGGTCAGGGGATTGCCCGTTTTGGCCGTTGAAATCCTTGAAAAACTTCTCAAAAGGCGATCCGGGGGGCACCTGCATCTGGCCGCCCGATTGGGCCGCGACAATCGACGAGGTGGTGATATCGACCACGGCGGGCGAGAATTTCTCGACCAGATCGGCAAAACTGGGCGGCACGCTTTGCGCCATGCCAACGCCTGCCAAGGGGCTGACGGTCAGGGCAAGGCCCAAGCCCAGCGCCATCAGGGCGCGGCGGGGGCTGCGGGTTTGGGGCTTAGCCGCCTGCGGGGCGGGGCGTTTCAGGACGGGATCTGTCGCTTGCACGTTCGAACTCCTCACGATGTGCCCGGGCCCGCGCGCTGCGGGACCGGTATTTGATACCCCTATCTTGGGCGGGGACGCGCCATTTGCAATGCAAACCCGCTCGCGCCCGCTCAAAGCCGCGTGAGAAGATCGTGCGCGGTTTGCAAGGATGCCCCCCGCAAACCGCCCGTTCTTAGGGCGCTGTGGGCGCGCTGCCGCCTGCAACCGTGCTGCCCGTGCCTGTTGCAGCCGACGTGGGGCCTGCCGCCGCAGGGTCCATGGGATCAGCACCGAAGTAGTGGAAGAACTCACCCTTGGGGGCCATCACAAAGGCCGTGGTGCCCGATTTAAGGGCGCTGGCATAAGCGGTCAGCGAGCGGGTGAAGGCGTAGAACTCGGGATCTTTGCCATAGGCTTCGGCATAGATCGCGCTGCGCTTGGCATCGGCCTGACCCCGGATGATCTCGGCCTGTTTGCTGGCCTCCGAGGTGATCTCGACCGAGGCGCGATCGGCTTCAGCCCGCAGGGTTTGGGCCGCTTCGTTGCCGCGGGCGATTTCGTCGGTCGCATCGCGCTGGCGTTCGGCCTGCATGCGCGAATAGGTCGCATCGAGGTTTTGCTGCGGCAGGTCGGTGCGGGTCAAGCGCACGTCGATCACGTCAATGCCCAAGGTTGCGGCCTTGGCACGGGCATTGTCGCGGATTTTATTCATCAGCGCCACACGGTCTTCCGACAGCACCGATTGCAGCGGGACCGAGCCTAGAACATCGCGCACTTCGGGGTTCACGATTTTCGACAGGTTGTTGCGCGCCTCGTCAATGCCGCCCAAGCCCACCGCGCGGCGGAACTTTTGCAGATCGACAATGCGCCACCGCGCAAAGGCATCCACCACCAGACGGCGCTGGTCGGCAAAGGTGATTTCCTGCGGGTCGGTCACAAGGCCCAAGATGCGGTCGTCGTAGCGAAACACCTCTTGGATGAAGGGGGCTTTGAAATACAGGCCCGGTTCATCGACCACCTGCTTGACCTCGCCAAACTGCAAGACCAGCACCTTTTCACGCACATCGACCACAAAGATCGACGACATGGCCGTGGCCAGCAAGATCGCCAGAACGGGAAGGGAATAGACCATTTTCATCAGTTTGACCCTCCGGCAGCGGGGGCAGGCGGCGGGATCAGGCTGTTGAGGGGCAGATAGGGCACGGCCCCTTGGGCAGACCCATCCATGATCACCTTATTCGCCCCGCCCAAGACTTGTTCCATGGTTTCCAGATACATCCGCTTGCGCGTGACTTCGGGGGCTTTGACATATTCGGCATAGACCGACAGGAAGCGGCTGGCATCGCCTTGCGCTTCGTTGACCACCCGCGCGGCATAGGCTTGCGCCTCTTGCCCTGTCTGGGCGGCTTGACCGCGTGCGGCGGCGGTTACTTTGTTGGCATAGGCGTTGGCTTCTTTTTGCAAGCGGTCGCGTTCTTGCTGGGCGGCTTGCACGGCGCGGAAGCTGTCGGCCACTTCGGCGGGCACGTCGGATTTGAGCAGGTTCACCCGCACAACCGAAATGCCGCTGTCATAGCTGTCGAGCGTCGATTGCACCTCAGCCGTCAGGCTGTTTTCCACTTCGCCACGGTTTTTGTTCAAGATCGGGGCCAATTGGCTGCGTGCCACGATGTCACGCACGGCAGATTCAGCCACGGCGCGGATCGTGTCTTCGGGGTCTTTGAGGTTGAACAGGAACTTGGCCGGATCGTTGATGTTCCAAACCACTTGGAATTCGATATCCACGATGTTCTGGTCACCCGTCAGCATCAGGCCATTGTCCAGATCGCCGCCCGTCCCCGTGCCGATATCGGTGGTGCGCTGCTGGCTGGTGTTGACGATGACGGCCGACACAACAGGCCAAGGGGCCACGTTCAAGCCGTCAGCCTTGACTTGGTAGAATTGGCCCAAGAACAGCTCGACCGCTTTTTCTTCGGGCTTGACGGTGTAAAACGACAGGTAGGACCAAACAAGGCCCAAGCCGATCACGGCAGAAATCAACCCTTGGCGGGTGAAGAACCAATTGCCATCGCCGCCGGTTGATCCGCCGCCGCTGCCGCCATTGCCGCGACCGCCCATGATGACGCGCAGGCGTTCTTGGCCCTTGCGAAACACATCGTCCAGATCAGGGATTTGCGGGCCCTGCGCGCGGCGGTTATCGCCGTTGCGCGGTTCGGGCCTGCGCCCTTCGGGCTTTTTGTCGTCCTCGGGGCCGTTGCCGCCCCAGGGGCCATTCCCACCTGCCATCGGTTTTCCTCTTTGTGATACTTTAGCTTGATTTGGGCACTGAGCGCAAAATTTCAAGGCACACCGCTTAAATGGCGGGATGGGTCCTTGTGGGTTTGCGCATCGTGACCAGTTCTTCAGCCATGGTGGGGTGCACGGCCACGGTGCGGTCGAAATCTTCTTTCGTGGCCCCCATCTTGACGGCAATTGCCGCAAGCTGGATCATCTCTCCCGCCTCTGGCCCCACGATATGGCAGCCCAGCACCACGCGGGTTTGGGCATCGACGATCAGTTTCATCAGCACACGGTCTTGGCGGCCGGCAAACAGCGTCTTCATGGGTCGGAAGGTGGCGGCGTAAACCTCTGCCCCGCCACGGGCTTTGGCTTGCTCTTCGGTCATGCCCACAGCGCCCAATTCCGGCTGGGTGAAGACGGCCGAGGCGACCATGGCATGGTCAGCCTTGGTGGGCTTGGCGCGAAACAGGGTGTCGGCCAAGGCATGGCCTTCGCGGATGGCCACGGGGGTTAGATTGACGCGGTTGGTCACATCGCCCACCGCGTAGATCGAAGGAACGGCGGTTTGGCTCCATTCATCCACGATCACTTCGCCGAATTGGCCAAAGGCCACGCCCAGCTGTTCCAGCCCCAAGCCTTGCACATTCGGCCTGCGGCCTGTGGCGTAAAGGACAAGGTCAACCTCGATCTGCGCGCCAGACAGATCGGTGGCAACGATGCCACCGCTGCTGCGATCCAGCCGCGCTACATCGGCGTTGCAGCGAATTTCAATCCCCGCCGCTTGCATGCCCGTCACAACATGGCCGCGCGCTTCCTCATCAAAACCGCGTAAGATTTGCGGGCCCCGGTAAATTTGGGTCACTTTAGTGCCAAAGCCGTTCAGGATGCAGGCGAATTCCGAAGCGATATACCCGCCCCCCACAATCAGCGCACGCTGCGGCAGGGTGTCGAGGTCAAACATCTCGTTCGAGGTGACAGCCAAATCTGCGCCGGGCACATCGGGCACAAAGGGCCATCCGCCTGTGGCGATCAAAATATGCTTGGCCGTAAAGGTTTGCCCCGTCGACAGGCGCACCGTGTGGGCATCAGCCAGACTGGCGCGGGCGTCATGCACCACAACACCGGCATTTCTCAGCGTGCCACGATAGGCGGTTTCCAGACGGGTCAGTTCTGCCCCCAAAAGGCCGCGAAACTTGGGCCAGTCAAAGGCCCCCGCCTGCACATCCCACCCATAAGCCGCCGCATCTTGCAAGGCTTTGGGATAGGCCGAAGCGTTGACCATCAGCTTTTTGGGCACACAGCCGCGAATGACACAGGTGCCGCCCATGCGGCTTTCCTCGGCCAGACCGACCCGCGCCCCACCTTCGGCCGCCGCAATGCGCGCCGCCCGCACGCCACCAGAGCCGCCGCCGATGACGAAAAGGTCGTAGTCGAAGGGCAAGGTCACTCTCCCAGATCCGCGAAGATATTGTCCAACGGGGCAACAGGCACTTTGCTGGCCTTGGCTGACCCATCCAGCGCATCGCGCACCACCACCCGCCCGTCGGTATGGCCGATGATGACGCGGTCGCACAGATGGATGAACAAGCCGTTTTCCACCACGCCCGGAATCTGGTTCAAGGCCATTGCCAACCGCTGCGGATGACCGATGCGTTTGAGGTGCAGGTCAAGAATGTAATTGCCTTCGTCTGTCAGCACGGGGCCGTCTTTGGCCATGCGCAAGGTGACATCGCGCGCGAAGACGTCTTGGGTCAACAGCATCTCTTCGATCAGGATCTGAGTCGTGGTCCAGCCGAAGCGGATCACTTCGACGGGCAGAGGAAAGGCACCCAAATTGGCCACTTCCTTGGCGGCGTCGGTGATCACGATCATCTGATCGCTGGCCGCGGCCACGATTTTTTCCTGCAACAGGGCCGCACCGCCGCCTTTGATCAGGTTGAAGGCTTGGTCAAACTCGTCCGCGCCGTCAATCGTCAGGTCAAGCCATTTGGCCTCCTCTAGCGTGGTGATGGTCAGCCCAAGGTCGCGCGCCAATTCTGCGGTGCGGGTCGAGGTCGGAACACCGATCACCTGCAACCCCTCGGCCTGCACCCGTGCGGCAAGGCAGCGCACCATCCACGCGGCGGTGGATCCGGTGCCAAGGCCCAGTTTCATGCCCGATTGCACGAAATCTACCGCGCGTTTGGCGGCGACATATTTGGCGGTATCGACGGGGGACAAGTCCTTGTGCATCTTGGGCTCCTGACCTTTTGATGCGCTTATAGCAAAGCTGCGGGCAGCTTCTATGGCCAAACGCCAAAAGGCGCGCGCTTGACTTGGGCCCAGCGCCGCCCATATTGGAACTACGCCTAAATTTAATCCCAGATCGGTCCAAGTGACACCCAAGGACGCCTCGCCCAAAGCCGGATGGATCACCCCGCGTGGCCCTGCGGCCCTGTCAGAGGTGGCGCGCAGCGTGAAACTGGGGGCGACGCCGTGGAAGCGGTTTTTGGCCTTTTTGGGGCCGGGGTATATGGTTGCCGTGGGCTATATGGACCCGGGCAATTGGGCGACATCCTTGGCGGGCGGGTCAAAATTCGGCTACGCGCTGCTGTTTGTGGCGCTTTTGTCGAACCTGATGGCGATTGTTCTGCAATCTTTATCGGCACGGCTGGCCATAGGATCGGGGCGCGATCTGGCGCAGGCGTGCCGCGATGCCTTTCCGGCTTGGGTGTCGATCCCCTTATGGCTGACAGCCGAGGTGGCGATTATCGCCACCGACGTGGCCGAGGTGATCGGCACGGCGATTGGCCTGAACCTGCTGTTGGGCATTCCGCTGGAACTGGGGGTTTTGATCACGGCCTTGGATGTGTTCTTGATCCTGTGGCTGCAAAAGCGCGGCTTTCGCAAGCTAGAGGGGTTTGTGGTCGCCCTTTTGGCGCTGATTGCGGTGTGCTTTGCCATTCAGGTTGCCTTGGCCAACCCCGATTGGGGCGGCGTTCTGCGCGGGTTTGCGCCAACCGCCGATGTGCTGCGCAATCCTGACATGCTGTATCTGGCGCTGGGGATTTTGGGGGCGACGGTGATGCCCCATAATCTGTACCTGCATTCGGCCATCGTACAAACCCGCGATTGGGGCGAGCGGCCACAAGACAAGGCCGAGGCGTTGCGCTTTGCCACGATCGATTCGACCCTTGCCTTGATGTTTGCGCTGCTGATCAACGCCGCCATCTTGATACTCGCAGCGGCGAGTTTTCATGCCACGGGCAAGACCGAGGTCGCCGATCTGGGCGATGCACACCAGTTGATCGGGCCTTTGCTGGGAACGGGGGTGGCGCCGGTGCTGTTTGCGGTGTCACTTTTGGCCTGCGGGCTGAATTCCACCGTCACGGCCACGCTGGCGGGCCAAGCGGTGATGGAGGGGTTCTTGCGCCTGCGTCTGGCCCCATGGCTGCGCCGGTTGATCACCCGCAGTCTGGCGATTGTGCCCGCCGCTGGGGTGACGCTGATCTATGGTGCGGCGGGAACAGGTCGGCTGCTGATTTTGACGCAGGTGGTGTTAAGCTTGCAACTGTCCTTTGCGGTCATTCCCTTGGTGCTGTTCACCACCTCACGCGCGCGGATCGGGGCATTGGTGGCCCCCTTGTGGCTGGGGGCCTTGGCTTGGGCTGTGGCCGTTGCGATTGTGGCGTTGAATTTGAAATTGCTGTGGGATTTCTTTGGGGCCTAAGCGAAGGGCTTAGAACGACAAACCCTCGCGCACCTCTTCGAGGGTCACTTTACCGTCTTCGTTGCTGTCAAAGGCCATCACCAGCTTGGTCGTTTTGATCTCGGTCGGGGTCACCGCTTTGTCGGCGGCTTGCAGGCCAAAGGCCGCAGCCTCGCTAACACTGACCTTACCGTCACCATCCGCATCGGCCTGCGTAAACACCCGCACCAACCGCGCGCGGGCCGAGGCGCTGACGGCCGCCTTGGTGCGGCGCAACTCATCGCCCGTCAAAACGCCGTCAAGGTTCAAATCGCCGTCGGCCAGCACCGACAGCACGTAACTGCGCGCCTTGGCCTGTTCAAAGGCAATGCTGGTATCGACCTGCTCTGCCGTAATCGCCCCATCTATGCCGTAAGCGGCGATCAGGTCGGTCATATCTTCGAAATACTTTTGCGGATCATCCATCACCTGACGCACCGCCGTTTCGGGAATGGTGAACGCGGCAAGATCGGGCTTGGGCGTGGTGACAAAGGGCAATAGGGCGGCGATCAGGGTGGGCAGGGCGGGCATAAGAACCTCCGGTATCGGGTGTTGGACTGGCCTTGATCTTTGGGGATTGTGATTAAGGCGGGGTAAACAAACAGGGAACAGGTCGTGAAAAATTTGGCCGATTGCACCAGTTCTCGCCATTTTCCCGCTTCACCTGTCGGTTTTGCTTTGTAGCCCGCCCCGCCTGCCCCCTATCGTGGCGCAAAGATGGAGCGCGCGATGTCCCAACCGGTTTATACTTTGTACTTCTCGCCTGATTCTGCCTCGTTCATCGTGCGGCTGGCGCTGCGGCTGACGGGGGCAGAGTTTGCCGAACGCCAGATCGACCGCCCCGCGGGCGAGCTTGACAGCCCCGCCTACCGTGCGATGCACCCTTTGGGCAAAATCCCCGCGATGCAAACGCCCGATGGCCCGATGTTCGAGACGGCAGCGATCTTGATGTATCTGGCCGAGCGTCATGCGGGCTTGGCCCCCGCAGCGGGCAGCGCAGACCGCGCGGCGTTTCTGAAATGGTACTTTTACACCGTCACCAACCTGCACGCCCCCTTGATGCAGGTCTTTTACCCCGAGCGGGTCGCGGGGGCAGACTGCGCGGCAGCGGTCGTCGCGCAGCAAGGTGCAAAGCTGCAAGAGCATTTTGCCATTCTGGACCAGATGGTGGCGCTAGATGCGCCAGATTGGCTTTCTGCCAAACCTTCCATCTTTTCCTTCTATGTGGGGGTGCTGGTGCGCTGGCTGTCGGGCTTTCCCGCAGGCCATCCCGCCCGCATCACCACCGCCGATCTGCCCGCCCTAGGGCCGATCTTGGCCCAGCTGGAAACCTGCCCCGCAGCGCAGGACGTGGCCAAGGCCGAAGGCTGCGCCCCCACCATCTTCACCGCAGCTTATTGAGGGCCCCATGTTCCTGTCTGTTTTTGATATGTTCAAAGTGGGGGTCGGCCCGTCGTCCTCGCACACCATGGGGCCGATGGTCGCCGCAGCGCGGTTCTTGGAAACGCTGAGAAACTCGCCGTTTCGGGCGGCGGGGCTGAAAGCCTCGTTGCACGGGTCATTAGCGTTCACCGGCTTAGGCCATGCCACCGACCGCGCAACGATCTTGGGGCTGGCGGGGTTTGAACCGGCCACCTATGACGCGGCCAAGGCCGAAACCGTGCTTGAGGCGATCACCGCCACCCATAAGATCACCCCCCCTGGCTTGGGTGAGATGGCCTTTGACCCCAAAAAAGACTTGGTTTTTGACTATGGCCCCGCCTTAAGCGGCCATGCCAATGGCATGATCTTGAAGGCCACCGACGCGCAAGGCGATGTGATCTTGCAAGAAACCTATTACTCCATCGGGGGCGGCTTTGTGCTGACCGCCGCCGAGCAGGCCGAAGCGGGCGGGGCCAAGGCCAAGGCCCGCGCCGATGTGCCCTATCCGTTCGAGACGGCGGCCGAGATGATGGAGATGGCGGCTAAGTCCGGCCTGAGCATCGCCCAGATGAAACTGGCGAATGAGCTAAAGTTCCGCACCAAGGCCGAGATCGACAAGGGCATCGCCCGCCTGTGGGAGGTGATGAACCACTGCATCTCGCGCGGGATGGAAGGCACGGGCATTCTGCCCGGTGGGTTGAAAGTGCGCCGCCGTGCCAAGGGCATCCATGATGCGCTCTTGGCCGAACGCGGGCTGAATATGACAGCACCGCATGTGATCAACGACTGGATGTCGCTCTATGCGATGGCGGTGAATGAAGAAAACGCGGCCGGCGGGCAGGTCGTGACAGCGCCCACCAACGGGGCGGCGGGCGTGCTTCCGGCGGTGCTGCGGTATTATCTGGATCATGTGCCGGGGGCCTCGACCGCGCGGATCGGTGATTTTCTGCTAACGGCGGCGGCGATTGGCGGGCTTTGCAAGCACAATGCCAGCATTTCCGGCGCCGAATGCGGCTGTCAAGCCGAGGTAGGGTCAGCTGCGGCAATGGCTGCGGCAGGGCTGGCTGCGGTCTTGGGCGGCAGTGTCGAGCAGGTGGAAAACGCCGCCGAAATCGCTTTAGAGCATCATTTGGGCATGACCTGCGACCCCGTCAAAGGGCTGGTGCAGGTGCCGTGCATCGAACGCAACGGCTTGGGGGCGATCAAGGCCGTGTCCGCCGCCAGCCTGTCGCTGCGCGGCGACGGGCAGCATTTGGTCAGCTTGGATGTGTGCATCGAAACCATGCGCCAGACGGGCAAGGATATGCACGAGAAATACAAAGAAACCTCCTTGGGCGGCTTGGCCGTGAATGTGCCAAATTGCTAAAACCGACCAATACCCTGCGCGGCGCTTTGCTGATGGTGGCCTTTTGCGTGCTGGCCCCGCTGCTGGATGCCTGTTCCAAACTTGCCACCACACAGATTCCCGTCGGCCAGATCACCGCCGCGCGGTTTGTGTTTCAGGGCCTGTGCATGTTGCCCGTGATACTGGCGATGCGGCTGGATTGGCGCACGGGCGGGCGGGATGCGGGGTTGCTGGTGGTGCGGGCGATCTGTCTGATCTTGTCGACCTATTGCTTTGTCGCCTCGGTGCAGTACATGCCCATTGCCGATTCCATCGCCATTGTCTTTGTGATGCCCTTTATCTTGATGTTTCTGGGCAAGCTGATCTTTGGCAATCCCGTGGGCAAGCGGCGGATCTATGCCTCGATCGTGGGGTTTGGCGGGGCGATGTTTGTTATCCAACCCTCGCTGAACCACTACGGGCTGGTGGCACTGTTTCCCTTGGGCTGCGCGCTGTCGTTTTCGTTTTATGAAATGGCCACGCAAGCCATGTCAAACCGCGTGCATCCGGTGACGATGCAGCTGCACACCTCTATTGCCGGCACGGTGATTTGTTTGCCGCTGCTGTGGGCGTTCAACGGGTCGGGCATCGGCGAGCTGGACCCCGTCTCGCCCGACCTTCTTAACTGGGCCTATCTGTTTGGTGTGGGGTTCTGGGCGGCGATCAGCCATTTGTGCATGACGATTGCGATGAAATACGCCCCCGCCGCCACCCTTGCACCGCTGCATTATCTGGAACTGCCGATGGCGGTGTTCTTGGGCTACGCGATCTTTGGCGATTTTCCCAATGCGCTGACATGGGTGGGCATTGTTCTAATCACCGGATCGGGGCTGTATATCATCCGCCACGAACACCGGCAGGGATCAGCCCATCCAATGCCGCCCCCACTGCCGAACGAGGCAATATAACCAGCATCACAGCCGCACTGAACCGCAGGCGCACGGGGCCGGATACTTCGTTTGAGGTGCCGATCATCCCGTCAGGCGCAAAGGCCAGATCCTGCAAGGGCCAGCGCAGGCCCTTGCTTTCGCCCGTCACAGCGCCCATCGGAAACAGCGACAGGCGCGATCCTTTGGGCAGGGTCAGATCCAGCGAGGGCGGGGCAAGAAAGGTCACATCCGACCCGCTTAGGATCAAACAGCGCCGATCGGGATGGCGCACCAAGGTGTTGAGCACCGCCAAGCCGTGATCCAGCCTTTGTCCCGCAAAGCCCAAACCCAGCACAAAGGGCGCAGCAATCGAGCGCAGGGCCTTGTCGAAATCGGTCGTCACCTGCTCGCCGATCAGATGCAACCGCCCCGCCAATCGGGCGCGGGCGGACGGCGAGATCGAATCAAGATCGCCAATCACCGCGTCCGGTTCGGCCCCCAAGGCCAAAAGCCGGTCGGCCCCGCTGTCCGCCGCCACCAGCTTTGGGGCCAAGGTGCGGGCTTGGGCCAGAAGGCTGGCCGAAAACCGCCCCCCGCCCGCCAGCGTCACACCGTGCAAAGATTGGACAAGCGGCTGCGTCATGGGCGGATGTCTTTCCAATTGCGGCGAAAATTCTGGTCAGGGACACAATCCATCCTTCAAATCACCACCATTTGTCCATCGAATAGCACGACGCCACGGGCATTTTCGCCCCAAGACCACTGAAAAGGGCGCTTCGTTGATGTCGGATGCCAAACGGATCCTTACCGTGTCTTACGGGGCGTTCAGCTGCACGCTGGACGGCTTTGCCGACCCTGTGGCCACATTGCGGCAAGTGACAGAGCATTTTCGCGATCTGGCAGCCCAAGACCCCAGCTTTGGTGCGCCCCCCGTAGCAGCGCAAGCGGCGGCAAAGGGTGGGTCGCCACGGATCAGGCCACAGGTTGAGCGTGCTCCCTCAGACCCTATGACAGCCCCTGCCCCTATCCCAAAAGCGGCCGAGGTTTCGGTGAGCCGCCTGTTAAGTGCGACCGACACCGCGCTAGACGATCCCGACACCCGACGCCGCAGAGCGGCCATAGCCCAGTTGAAAGCCGCCGTTCTGGCCCAAATGGCGCAGCACCGCGGGCCGGTTGATCAGGCGGTCCAACGGCGCAGCGCTTTTCAGCAAGATCTGGCCCAAAGCGCGCCCGCTGCCCCCCTAAGCGCCCAGCAGGCCCGCAAGCGGGGGCAAGAGCGGCCTTAGGCGGCGCTTGCCGTTTCGGGCAGGTTAGTCTTCGCGCGCAGCGTTGGGGTCAGGTTGACCGATGCCCAGAAAAAGCGGCCGCAAGGGTACGATCCACAAGATGCCCAAGCCCACATAAATCGCCAGCTCGACCAGAACCGAGGGGCGGTCGATCAAGGCCACCAGCGACACGGCGACGACGATATAGGCGGGCAGCCCGATGCACAGCACCAACAGCGCCAGCCTGCGGCGGGTTTTATAGGTCAATGCCATATCCTCAATCCGCGAAAGGGTCAGTGACAAGGATCGTATCGTCCCGTTCGGGGCTGGTTGACAGCAGGGCAACCGGACACTGGATCAGCTCTTCAATCCGGCGCACATATTTAATCGCAGCCCCGGGCAATTGCGCCCACGAGCGCGCGCCTGCGGTGGTTTCAGACCAGCCTTCCATCTCTTCATAAATCGGCGTGCAGCGGGCTTGGGCATCGGCGGCAGTCGGCAGGTAATCCAGCCGCTTGCCGTCAAGATCATAACCCACGCAGATTTTCAGCGTCTTAAAGCCGTCCAGCACATCCAGCTTGGTCAGCGCAATGCCAGAAACCCCCGAGGTGGCGCAGGTTTGGCGCACCAAAACCGAATCAAACCAGCCACAGCGGCGCTTGCGGCCTGTGACGGTGCCAAATTCGTGGCCCCGCGCACCCAGACGCTCGCCGTCGTCATCCATCAACTCGGCAGGGAAAGGGCCTTCGCCCACACGGGTGGTATAGGCTTTGACAATCCCCAGCACAAAATCAATCGCCGTCGGCCCCAGCCCCACGCCCGTTGCCGCCTGCCCCGCGATCACGTTTGACGAGGTCACAAAGGGGTAGGTGCCAAAATCAATATCCAGCAAAGCCCCCTGCGCGCCTTCAAACAGAATGCGCTTACCGGCACGCCGCGCCTCGGTCATGACTTTCCAGACGGGTTGGGCATAGGGCAGCACCTGCGGTGCAATGGCCCGCAGGGCGGCAAGCAGCGCGTCTTTATCGACAGGCGCAACCCCCAAGCCACGGCGCAGCGCATCGTGGTGGCCCATCAAGCGATCCACCCGCGCAACCAAGGTCGCCTCATCGGCCAGATCGGCCACGCGAATGGCACGGCGGCCGACTTTATCTTCATAAGCGGGGCCGATGCCACGGCCCGTGGTGCCGATTTTGGCCACACCTGTTTGCCCTTCCCGCGCGCGGTCCAACTCTCCGTGGATCGGCAGGATCAGGCTGGCGTTTTCAGCCACCATCAGGTTTTCGGGCGTAATATCCACGCCTTGCCCGCGCAGCTTGTCAATCTCCATCACCAGATGCCACGGATCGACCACCACGCCGTTGCCGATCACCGACAGTTTACCGCCGCGCACGATGCCGCTGGGCAGCAGGCTAAGCTTGTAAACCTTGCCCTCGATCACCAGCGTATGGCCCGCATTGTGCCCACCTTGGAACCGCGCGATCACATCAGCGCGCTCAGAGAGCCAGTCGACGATCTTGCCCTTGCCCTCGTCGCCCCACTGGGCGCCTACAACGACTACATTGGCCATGGCGTCACCTTCGCATCTTGGAAAAAACCGCCCGATCTATAGCGAGCGGCGGCGGCCAGCGAAACCACAAAGTGCCGTGGGCCGCCGTATCGCCCTCGAACCGCCCACAGCCCCTTGCAGGCCCTGCGGCCCACGCGCAAACTGCGCGGGATTTCCCCCGTCATGAGGCCAAAATGCTTTACTACGTCACCTTGGGCACCAACGCCCTGCCCCGCGCCCGCGCCTTTTACGGCCCCACCTTGGCCACGCTTGGCATCGTCGACCTGCGCCCCGATGGGGACGAAGCCTGCTACGGCCGTCCGGGCGATGCCGACCCCAGCTTATACATCGTTTCCCCGTTTGACGGCCAACCCGCCACCAAGGGCAATGGCACGATGCTGGCCCTGACAGCCCCCACCCGCGCCGCTGTGCGGGCCTTTTATGACGCAGCCTTGGCAAACGGCGGCACCGACGAAGGCGCACCGGGTCTGCGCTATTCGGAAAACTTCTATTCTTGCTATGTGCGCGATCCGGATGGCAACAAGCTTTCCGCCGTCTGTAACCTGCCCGAATAGGGCCCGCCGGCCGAAGATGCGTAAAATTACACCCGACAGGCCCCTGCCCGCGCCAGAGGGCTTGCGGGCCTGCGCGCATCCGCCTAGATAGGCG
>CANFSY010000028.1 GCA_947449875.1 Paracoccaceae bacterium | reverse complement strand
CCGCGACGCCGGATTTTTCTCTGAACCGCTATCAAGCCGTGATCCGGACCTGTTTGGATCCATCACCGCTGAACTTGGCCGTCAGCGCGACGAGATCGAACTGATCGCGTCCGAAAACATCGTCAGCCGCGCCGTGATGGAGGCGCAGGGCTCGGTCATGACCAACAAATATGCCGAAGGCTATCCGGGCAAGCGGTATTATGGCGGGTGCGAGTTCGTCGACGTGGCCGAAAACCTTGCGATTTCAAGGGCTTGCCAGTTGTTCGGCGTGGCCTTTGCCAATGTGCAGCCCAATTCCGGCAGCCAAGCGAACCAAGGGGTGTTTCAGGCGCTTTTGAAGCCCGGCGACACCATTTTGGGGATGAACTTGGCCTCTGGCGGGCACCTCACACATGGTGCAGCGCCCAACCAGTCGGGCAAGTGGTTCAACGCCGTGCAATACGGTGTGCGCAAGCAAGACAGCCTGATCGACTATGACGAGGTCGAACGGCTGGCTGTCGAATCACAGCCCAAGATGATCATCGCCGGCGGCTCTGCCGTGCCGCGCCAGATCGACTTTGCCAAGTTCCGTGCGATTGCCGACAAGGTGGGGGCCTATCTGCTGGTCGATATGGCGCATTTTGCAGGGCTTGTCGCAGGCGGGCATCACCCCTCGCCCTTCCCCTATGCCGATGTGGCGACGACCACGACGCACAAAACCCTGCGCGGCCCGCGCGGTGGCATGATCTTGACCAACAATGAAGAACTGGCCAAGAAATTCAATTCGGCCATCTTCCCCGGCATCCAAGGCGGGCCTTTGATGCATGTGATCGCCGCCAAAGCCGTCGCCTTTGGCGAGGCGCTGCGGCCGGAATTCAAAGCCTATACCGGTCAAGTCATTCTCAACGCCAAGGCCTTGGCGGATGAGCTGATGAAAGGCGGTTTGGATATGGTGACGGGCGGCACCGACACCCATGTGATGCTGGTTGACCTGCGCCCCAAGGGTGTGAAGGGCAATGCCACCGAAAAGGCACTGGGCCGTGCCCATATCACCTGCAACAAGAACGGCATCCCGTTTGACCCCGAAAAGCCCACAGTCACCTCTGGCGTGCGTTTGGGTACGCCTGCGGGCACAACGCGCGGCTTTGGCGAGGAAGAGTTCCGCCAGATCGGCCGCTGGATTGTGGAAGTGGTCGACGGCTTGGCCGCCAACGGCGAAGAGGGCAACGGCGCGGTTGAGGCTGCGGTGAAAGCCAAGGTCGAAGCCCTGTGCCACGCCTTCCCGATCTATCCGGACCTGTAAGATGACACCGCCCTTGGCCAAGGCCCGGGGCACCAGAACTATCGAACGCGCGCTCGGGGACCGGGCGCGCGTTTTGCTGACCGGTGCGGGCGGTGAGTTTGTTATGTTCGTGCTGAAGCAGGGCTGGGCCTGTTTGTTTGGAGGCCTGATGCTGGGGGCGATCGTTGTTTCCAAGGCGGTTTGGCACGCCGATTGGCCTGTGCACCGATACGATGCGCTGTTTTTATTCGCACTGGCAACGCAGGCGGTGTTCTTAGCGGCCAAGCTGGAAACATGGGCCGAGGCGCGGGTGATTGTGCTGTTTCACCTGACCGGAACGGCGATGGAATGGTTCAAAGTGGGGGCGGGGTCTTGGGCCTATCCCGAGCTTGGGCTTTTCAAACTGCTGGGGGTGCCGCTGTTTTCGGGCTTTATGTATGCGTCTGTGGGAAGCTATATCGCGCGGGTGATCCGCATCTTTCAGATGCGTTTTGCGCCCTATCCGCCGCTGTGGCAAAGCTTTGGGCTGGCAGCGGCCATCTATATCAATTTCTTCGCCCACCATGCGTTGCCTGACATCCGGCTGGGCCTTTTTGCCGCAACGGCGCTGGTTTTTGGGTGCACGCAGGTGTGGTTTGTGGTGTCGGAGCGTGCAAGATGGATGCCGATGGTCGTGGCGGCGGTCTTGTCCAGCCTTGCCCTATGGGGGGCCGAGAATATCGGCACCCTGACCGGCACGTGGATCTATTCGGGCCATGTGACGCGGCATTGGACGGGGTTGGGCAAGCTGGGGTCGTGGTATTTGCTGCTGTATGTGGCCTTTGTAACGGTGTCTTTGGTCAGCCGCGAGGCGTTAGAGCCTGCATCACCGGCCCCTAAACAAACCCCCGCCAGTGCAAAACGCTGACCCACACCACGATCACGGCCAAAAGCGCAAAGGCGATTCGGGCGGCGGTGTCAAGGATCACGCCTTTGCGCCGCTTGGCGCGGTTAAGGCCGCGCAGGTGGGCATCGCACAGATCATAGGCGCGGTTAAGGGCGTCTTGGTCTAGCTGACGGCGCAGTTTGGGGCTTTGGACGAGGTGCTGCGCTGCGACCAGTTCTGCCGCGGCCTGTCGCACCGGCCGCGGCAAACGCCATCTGGCGCGGCTAACGCGGATATCGAGCGTGCGGCCTGACACGTTCAGCCGCTGGGTGAGCAGGGCTGAAAGCTTGGCCGTCATCTGTTCGATCGTCAGCTGTGTCATCGCGGCCCCGTCGGTTGTCAGGGTTCTACGATGCCCTTGACGGGCGATCAACGCCTATGGCGGGCGAAGGGCGGGCGGGGTAAACTTCGCCCATGCTGACCACAATCCTACACCCCGCCCGCGACGTGAAAGACCAACCGCCCTTGGTGATTGCGCATGGACTGTTTGGGTCTGGGCGCAATTGGGGGGCGATTGCGCGGATGTTGGCCACGCGGCGCGATGTGGTGGCGGTGGATATGCGCAACCATGGCGGCAGCTTTCGCGCGTCCAGCCAAAGCTACGCCGATATGGCGGGCGATCTGGCCGAGGTTTTGGCAAGCCTTGGCCCCGCAGACCTGTTGGGGCATTCGATGGGGGGCAAGGCGGCGATGCAGCTGGCGCTGACCCAAGGCCATCTGCTGCGGCGGTTGGTGGTGGCCGATATCGCTCCTGTGGCCTATGCCCATGACCAAACCCGCCACATCACCGCGATGCGCGGGCTTGATCTGACGGGCCTGACCTCTCGCGCCGAGGCGGAGGCGCGGTTGGCGTTGCAGGTTGATGACCCCGCGCTGCGCGCGTTTTTCTTGCAGTCTTTGGACCTAAAATCCACCCCGCCCGCGTGGCGGTTGAACTTGGACGCGCTAGAGGCGGCGATGCCCCAAATCATCGGCTGGCCTGAGACCCAAGGCCAGTTTGACGGGCCGACCCTGTTTTTGACCGGATCAGACAGTACTTACGTGCAAGCCAAAGACCGCGACGCCATTCGCGCGCTGTTTCTGCATGCCCGCTTTGCCAAACTGATGGGGGCCGGCCATTGGCTGCACGCCGAAAAGCCAAAGGCTTTTGCGCAGACCGTGGCGCTGTTCCTGGATGCCTAGCGCCACGATTTTTCTGCGAAAAATCAGCTCTTGGCCGACCATCGCCATGGCACAGATCAGCCGGCTTTGCGCATCCGGTTCAAGAGCCCGTCTTTCAGGAAGAAATGGTGATACAAAGCTGCCAAGACGTGCAGCGCGATCAGGGCCCAAAGCAGCGCTTTGAACACGCCGCCATGCAGTTCGGCCAAACTGTCAAACCCGCCGAAAAACGCCAGAAGGCCGCTGACGGGCAAGGCGATCATCAGGGCGTACAGGGCAATATGGCCGGCGTCGCCTGCGAATTTCAGCAGACCATGGGTTCCCGCAGGCGCATGGGGTGCCCCGCGCGTGACCCGCAGCACCAAGCGCCACGCCACCAAAGCCAGCACCGCCACCCCGACCGCGATATGCACCCAAGCGCCGGTGGTTGTGGGCATGGGGCCGGTATGTTCGATCTGGACCCAGAGCTCGCTCACGGCATCGCTGAAAATCAGATTGAACAGGATCAATAGGGCCACGGCCCAGTGCAGCAGAATTTGTGTGCGTGAAAAGCCTTTGACCATGGGTCTCTCCAAAGGAATAGGGGCTAGGTTTATGTGCGAGGTGATGCTTTGCGATCAAACTGTCAAGCTGACCCCGCCTTGGGCTGCCGATTGCTCGGCCCTGTCCAGCATCTTTTGCAAGGCGGCCCCGCGCGCGAAATCGGGGTCTGCGACGCCTTCGCCGCGGATGGCTGCGATGAAACGTTCGTAGATCGTGCCCAGAACGGGGCAGTCGACCTCTGCCCAAGTCGCAGCTTCCAGATCGGGCGCAAGGCAGGCGCGCAAGGCAGAGGTGTTGCGTTCCCACTGCACCTCTAGCCCGCCCAAGGTGCCGTAAATCCGCAAGCGCAGGTCGTTTAGATGCCCGCTGGCAAAGCGCGTGGCGCTCACGGTGCCCAAGGCTCCGTTGGCCAGACGCAGGTGCATGACCGCGCTGTCATTGGCATCTAACGGATAGTCGCCGATCTTGTCGCCCGGCGCTTTGTGAAAGGTGGCCAGTCTGGCCGAGATGTCTTGAACCTTTTGGCCTGCGATAAAGGTTGCAAAATCAAGGATATGAATGCCCACATCGCCCAAGACCCCCTTAGAGCCATGCTGGGTCGACAGCCGCCACAGCCATTGGCTTTCGCGGTCCCAATGGCCCCAAGCGGGCTGGGTCAGCCACGATTGCAGGTAAGACGCCTCAAAATGGCGCACCTCGCCGATGGCCCCTGCGGCCACCATTTGTGCGGCTTTTTGCAAAGCGGCTACGTTGCGATAGCTGAGGTTGACCATATTGACGACGCCCGCCTTGGCGGCGGCATCGGCCATGGCAAGGGCTTGCGCTTCCGATGTGGCGAGGGGTTTTTCGCACAAGATATGTTTGCCCGCCGCCAGCACCGGCATGGTTGTGGCGTAATGGGCGGCGTCGGGGGTGACGTTGGTGACGGCGTCAAACGCGCCCCACGCCAAGGCTGCGTCTAACGTATCGAAAGCCTTGGGGATTTTGTGCTTGGCGCAAAAGGTCGCAAGCTGCGCGGGCCGTGTGTCTACCCCGCCCACAAGGGTAACACCCGGGATTTTGGCAAAGTTTTCGGCATGGTTGGCGGCCATCCCGCCGGTGCCAAGGATCAGGATGCGAACGGGTTTGGTCATCAGCGCAACCCCTCTTCGCCGTCATGGTGCAGGCGGGGGCCGCGTTCGACCAAGGGTTCGAGCGCGATGTCGATCGAGGTGTTGGGCGCATCATTGGGGTTCAGGATGCGGGGCGCGGGGTTATGGGCCCATTTGACGGCGTTCGAGAGCACCTTTTGCACCGTGGCGTCGTGATAGGTCGGATAGGTTTCATGGCCCGGGCGGAAGTAAAAGATATTGCCCGCCCCGCGCCGATAGGTCAGGCCAGAGCGAAACACCTCGCCCCCTTGGAACCACGAGATAAAGACGGTTTCCAAGGGTTCGGGCACGCCAAAGGGCTCGCCGTACATTTCTTCGGTTTCCAGTTCGAAATGGTCGGGCAATCCTTGGGCGATCGGGTGCTGGCGCGAGGTGACCCAAAGGCGTTCGCGCTCGCCCGCTTCGCGCCATGTCAGGTTGCAGGGCGCGCCCATCAAGCGTTTGAAAGGCTTGGAGAAATGGGCAGAGTGCAGGAAAATCACCCCCATGCCGCCCCACACCGCATCGGTGACACGTTCGACGATCTTGTCATCGACTTGGCCGTGGGCGGCGTGGCCCCACCAGATCAGCACATCGGTTTGCGCGATTTTCTCGGCCGTCAGGCCGTGTTCGGCGTCTTGCAGGGTGACGGTGGTGGCCGTGATGGCGGGGTCGGCGTTAAGCGCTGCGGCGATGGTGCCGTGGATGGCGTTGGGGTAAACCTCGGCCACGGCTTTGTTCTTTTGTTCGTGGACGTTTTCGCCCCAAACGGTCACGCGAATCGTCATGCTATCCTCATCCTTTGGGCCGCTGGGGGCAGGTTTGGGCGTTTATGCCACAGCTTTGCGCCGGTGTGCTAGCGGCAGGTTGGGGGGATGGATTTAACCGATGCTTAACGCTTGTGTGCCAATGATCAGGGCATGAGATGGATTTTGATTCTTTTCCTGCTGGCGGCATGTGCCGCATCACCCTCGCCGAAGATGATGGGGGGGCAATCTGTCAGCATTCGGCTGGACGGGCGCGATTACACCATTTGGCGGAAGGGGGCATCTTTTGAAATTGTCCGATACGGCTGGGTGAAGCGCGAAGATCGGCTGCGGGTCGAAGAAACCATGCTGGCGGCGGTGGAACAGGTCACAAGGTGCAAAGTGCGGGTGAAAAGCGGCGACAGTGCCGAAATTCGCGGGCGGCTTATCGCTTGTAAATAAGCGTATAGCCCGCATAAACCCCCGCTGCGGCGAACAAGACGGCCCACATCGGGTCGCCTGCCCAAAGCTCGAACCCGCCCCAAGCGATGGGGGCCAAGGTGCAGGCCCAGCGCACCCATGCCTTGGTGAACATCGGGTGGTTGGGGTCTAAAAACGGTCTGCGCGGTTTCATGGCTGGCCCCGCAAAAAGGCAAAGCGGTAGGCCAAGGCCACCCCGCCGGCACCCCCCATGATATTGCCAAGGCTGACCCAGATCACATTGCCCACCAGTCCTGAAACGGGAATGTCTGCCCCTTGCAGCATCCCCAGCGGCAAAAAGAACATATTCGCGACCGAGTGTTCAAGGCCCAAAGTCACAAAACCCGCCACAGGCCAAAGGATGGCAAGGATCTTGCCCGTGGTGTCACGCGCCGAAACGCTCAGCCAAACCGCCAAGCAGACCAAGGCGTTGCACAAAGCCCCCTTGACCAGCCAGACCAGCGGGCCCCCGTTCACCTTCGCCAGCGCCACCTTGGCTGCCGTCTCGCCAAAAGGCGTGGTCAGCATGCCCGATGCCCAAAAGGCCAAAGCCAGCGCCGCAGCCCCCGCAAAATTGCCCAGCCACACCGCGCCCCAATTGCGCAGCAGCTCGGCCAGCGTGATCTTGCCGTCGACGGCGGCGATGGTCATCAGCGCGTTGCCGGTGAACAGCTCTGCCCCGCCGACCACCACCAAAATAAGCCCCAGCGCAAAGACCACCCCGCCCAGCACGCGCGCGGGGCCAAAACCGGCATCAGTCCCCGTCATGGCCATCAGATAGAACGCACCACCAAGGCCGATAAAAACCCCCGCCAGCACCGCCAGCGTCACCATGCGGCCCAAGGGCATGCGTGCCTTGGCCACGCCTGCGGATTCGACCAGTGCCGCCATCTGCGCGGGTTTGTAGGAATCGTGGTCGCTGTCCATCTTTGCCCCTTTCAAGGTTCTGCCACAGTCGCCGCGAAACCCTGCGCGCACAAGGCTTTAACGCCGCCTTGCCTTGCCGCCACGTTGTCCGGCGCGGCCGCCTGTCGAGCGGCCCGATTTTGACACGGCTTCTTCCACCGCCTCTTCAATCACGCTTTGGCGGGCCAAGGGGTCGTCGGCCACAGCAAGTTCGACCGCCTCTAGGCGCTTGACCTCGTCGCGCAGGCGGGCGGCTTCTTCGAATTCCAGATTCTCGGCGGCTTTGCGCATTTGCTGGCGCATGGCGTCCAGATGGGCGGCGAGGTTTTGGCCGACATGGGCTTTATCAACCTTGGCGGTGATGCGCGATTGATCCGTGTCACCTTGCCACAGGCCATGCAGCACATCTTCGACATTTTTCTGCACAGTATGCGGCGTGATGCCGTGTTCGACGTTATAGGCCACCTGTTTGGCGCGCCGCCGATCCGTTTCCGAAAGCGCACGCTCCATCGAGCCCGTGATCCGGTCGGCATACATAATCACCCGACCCTCTACGTTGCGCGCCGCGCGCCCGATGGTTTGGATCAGCGAGGTTTCAGACCGTAAGAACCCTTCCTTATCCGCATCCAAAATCGCCACCAGCCCGCATTCGGGAATGTCTAATCCTTCGCGCAAAAGGTTGATCCCGACCAGCACATCAAAGGCCCCCAGCCGCAAATCGCGCAGGATTTCAATGCGTTCCAAGGTGTCGATGTCAGAGTGCATATAGCGGATGCGAATGCCCTGTTCGTGCATATAATCGGTCAAATCTTCGGCCATGCGCTTGGTCAGCGTGGTCACCAAAGTGCGCATGCCGCGCAAGGATACCTTGCGCACCTCGTCCAGCAGGTCATCGACCTGCATTTCGACGGGGCGAATTTCGACCATCGGGTCAATCAGGCCCGTCGGGCGGATCACCTGTTCGACAAAGACCCCCCCCGCCTGTTCCAGCTCCCAAGCCGAGGGTGTGGCGGAGACGAACACCGATTGCGGGCGCATCGCGTCCCATTCTTCGAACTTCAGGGGGCGGTTGTCCATGCAAGAGGGCAGGCGGAAACCGTGTTCGGCCAAGGTCATCTTGCGGCGAAAGTCGCCTTTGTACATGCCGCCGATCTGCGGCACAGACACGTGGGATTCGTCGGCAAAGACGATGGCAGTGTCGGGGATAAATTCAAACAGGGTGGGCGGCGGTTCACCGGGGGCGCGGCCTGTCAGATAGCGTGAGTAGTTTTCAATCCCCGCACAGGCCCCTGTCGCCTCGATCATCTCAAGGTCGAAATTGGTGCGCTGTTCCAGACGCTGGGCTTCGAGAAGTTTGCCTTCGGTCACAAAACGGTCAAGGGTTTGTTGCAGTTCAATCTTTATCCCCTTCACCGCCTGTTGCAGCGTGGGGCGGGGGGTGACGTAGTGCGAATTGGCATAGATGCGGATTTGCTTGAACACATCGGTTTTGGCCCCCGTCAAAGGGTCAAATTCCGTGATCGATTCCAGCTCTTCGCCAAAGAAAGAAAAGCGCCACGCGCGGTCTTCCAAGTGGGCGGGCCACAGTTCAATCGTATCGCCGCGCACCCGAAACGATCCGCGCGCGAAGGCCATTTCGTTGCGCCGGTAAGCTTGGGTGACAAGTTCGGCGATCATCTTGCGCGGGTCGTAGCTTTGGCCCACGATCAAATCTTGCGTCATCGCCGAATAGGTCTCGACCGAACCGATGCCGTAGATGCACGACACCGACGCGATGATAATGACATCGTCACGTTCCAGAAGCGCGCGGGTGGCCGAGTGGCGCATCCGGTCGATCTGTTCGTTGATCTGTGATTCTTTTTCGATATAGGTGTCGGTGCGGGCGACATAGGCTTCGGGTTGGAAATAATCGTAGTAGCTGACGAAATATTCCACGGCGTTTTCGGGGAAAAAGCCTTTGAATTCCGTGTAAAGCTGCGCCGCGAGGGTTTTGTTCGGGGCCAAGATGATCGCCGGACGCTGGGTTTCTTCGATCACTTTGGCCATGGTAAAGGTCTTGCCCGTGCCTGTAGCACCCAGCAAAACCTGATCGTGATCGCCTGCCAAAACGCCTGCGGACAGTTCGGCAATCGCTTTGGGCTGATCGCCTGCGGGCTGGAACGGCGTGTGCATGACAAAGCGCCGCCCGCCTTCCAGTTTGGGGCGGGTCAGAACCTCGGGGCGGATGGCGAGGGCGTTGTCGTTGTTATGGGGCATGGTGATTCCCTTCAGGGACTAATCTATTCTGATTTTGAACCCGTTAAAGGGGTGGGGGCGGCGTCGCCCCGTCTTCGTTGCGCAATCGTTCAGAAAAGCCCTGCAATTTTAAGGATAAGGCTGAAAGGGCAGGTCATTTTGCGATTGAAAATGGGGCGTCTTGCGGCCAAAATCAGCGGGCAAGCAGCAATCTCTGTCGGCCGTCCGCACCCACACCCCACCTACCCCCAGCAGGTCGGCCGACAGCACCTTGCCTTTTCGCGCATTTCGGCAATAGTGCACCTGTTCTAAATCTATGAGGTTTTCCATGCGTGCGCGCATCTATCAACCGGCCAAAACGGCTATGCAGTCCGGCACGGCCAAGGCCAAGGGCTGGGTGCTGGAATTTGCCCCTGCGTCAGCGCGCAGTGTTGATCCGCTGATGGGGTGGACATCGTCTGACGATATGGATTCGCAAGTGCGCCTGCGGTTTGAAACCCGCGAGGCGGCAGAGGCTTACGCCGCCGCACGTGGCATCGAATTTGACGTGGTCGACCCGCACGCCCGCCGCCCCAACATTCGCGCGGGTGGCTACGGCGAAAACTTTGCCACCCACCGCAAAGGCGTGTGGACCCACTGATCGCGCCATTTGTGCAGAGAGGCAAGATGAAGACACGCGCGCTTGGCCTTGTTGCCGCTCTCTTTGCCTCTCCTGCGCTGGCCGATCCTGCAACAGTGCAGGGGGCCGAGAATCTCATACAGGTGTTTCAGACCTACTTTGGCGCGGGGGCGCAGGCGATCAGTGTTGTCGCCCATGGCGATATTTATGATCTGACGCTGGATCTGCAGCCCATGCTGGGACATGCCACTGGGGCGGGCGTCACAGGCCACGTTTCGCCGATTGCCCTGCAATTGGGCGATAACGGCGATGGCACTTGGGCGGTCAGTCTGGATCAGCCGATCGTTATTGATCTGTCGATGCCGCAGGCGTTTGACCTGAAAGAAACCATCGCAAGCATGTCTTTCAAGGGCACCTTCGACGAAAGGCTTGCAACCTTTATCCAAGCCAAAAGCACATTCTCCGGCCTGACAATCGCCCAGACGATTCATGCGCCCAATGCCCCGCCCCAGACTGTCGACATGGCGATGGACTCGGGGATCCTGGACAGCACCGCCCACGCCTCGGCCGCGCGGGGTACGGATTTTTCGACCACGATCGATGTTTCTGGCCTGTCGCAGACGATGACCACCCCTGCAATGGCGGGCGAAGCGGCTATGCCAGTGACGATCAAGGCAGAAAGCCTGACCGAAACCGTGACAGGCACCCAGTTTATGTGGGCCGAGATGGTGCAACTTGCCGCGTGGCTTGCAGCGCACCCCGACCCAACCACTCAACAAGCGGAGCTTAAGGCGATCTTGACCGCCGCGATGCCGTTCTTTGGCACGATGCAGGGATCGGGCACGGTGCACCTGTTAAGCGTTGACACCCCGATGGGGGCTTTGGGCGTGAAAGAGCTGGGCTTTGCGCTCACCATGAACGGCGCGGTCACGGACGGTAATATCCAAGAGGCCATCACCCTGTCCGGCTTGACGCTTCCGGCGGGTCTTGTGCCCGCTTGGGCCGAACCGCTTGTGCCGCAGGCGATGTCTTTGGACGTTCAGGTCGGCGATTTTGATGCCGCCGCCGCCGTGACCACAGCACTTTCCGCCCTTGATCTGCCCGCCGATCGCACCACGGGGCCAGAATTTGACGCCAAGCTGCAAGCCGCCCTGCTGCCCAAGGGCACGGTCACACTCACGCTGAACCCTGCCGCTTTGCGCGGTGCAGCTTATGAATTGACCTATGAAGGCGCTATGGTCATGGGCCCCGACATGGACCTGCCCACCGGCACGGCCACGATCACCCTGACCGGCGCCGATGCCCTGACCGCCGTGCTCAACGCCGCCCCAGATGACATGAAAGCGCAAGCGATGATGGGCTTTGCCATGGCGCGAGGCATGGCCAAGGCCCAAGGCGACAAGCTGGTCTGGCAGATTGAGGCGGCAACACCGGGGGCTTTGTCGATCAATGGCATGGATTTGATGGGGGGAAAGTGACGCCGTGATCCAGAAAGAATCCCCCACCGGCCCCGATCTGGCCCTGCTGTTTGCCCGCCACACCGCCGACATGCACACTGACACGCCCCCCGAAAGCATCCACATGATGGACGCGGGCGAACTGGATATCCCGCAAGTGCATTTCTTTGTGCTGCGCGAGGGTGGGGTGCCGGTGGCCATGGGGGCGTTCAAGATCTTTGACGGCACCCATGCCGAGATCAAATCCATGCACGTCTTGGCCGAACACCGCGGCCGCGGCCTGTCGCGCCGGATGCTGGCGCACCTGATGACAGCAGCACAGGCCGCGGGGGTGACACGGCTAAGCCTTGAAACCGGCTCGCAAGATGCTTTTATTCCCGCGCGGGTCTTGTACGAAAAGGCAGGCTTCACCGAATGCCCGCCCTTTGGCGACTATGTGGTTGACCCGATGTCAATTTTCATGACACGCACCCTTGCGTGATGGCATGACCTGCCGCTAAATACGCCCGTGGCCCCGTAGCTCAACTGGATAGAGCAAGTGACTTCTAATCACTAGGTTGGGCGTTCGAGTCGTCCCGGGGTCGCCAACATCTTGAAATTGCTGCTGCACGGGGTGTTCCGGCTCCGATAGGCGTTTGGGGCTGCAGTCTTTATCTTGAACTGTAAGGCGGCACGATGGGCCAGGTTCGTGACGCGGGCGCTACGACGACTGAGGCAATCCGTCGAGCACTCCAAAATAGGGAAGAGAGCTTAAGGGCGCTTTGCGCTGGTTACGCCAGCACTCAGCTGCCAGCACTCAGTTGACGGTGACGGCAACCCCGCGTCACGCATTGCAACCGACCGTTTGTTCCCGCGGTGACTTGGCCTTGTGATGCGGGCAACGCGTGCTGCAACGTCGTCGTGAAAGAAGGCGGGGCAGGTTTGGGGGGTGATACGCGCAGGCGTGCGCATGTTATTGAGGTCATCCGTGCCGGCGTTGGTCAAGGCAGTGACCTTTGTTTTCCTGATAGCTATTCGCATTGATCAGCAAGTCACGGGCGGCTTTGGGCTTGTGCCCAAACACGTCGGTCGCCGCTCAAGCAACTGGTCATGCCAGTGTTTGATTTGGTTGGAGTGAACATCAAAATCTTGCGCGCATGCGATCAAGGTCTTCTCTTCCTTGATTTCGGCAAATGCCCCTCCTGCGTCGAGAAAACGATCCCAATCAGGCTTTGAATACCGCGCTTTGGCTCCGGCGCGGTCAGTTCGTCTTGATCTTCTCTTTGCCCGAGGCATCATGCCGGTGTTGCGCAGAAAACCCCCTTCTCCAAACTGTCTACTCTTCCCGACCAAGTTCTAGGCTTCTCCTCTATTGGTCAAAGAGATGGGCGTTTCCTTGCAGCAATGTTACCGTTTATGGCTTGCTAGACGACATGTCTTTGCAAATCTTGATCTGCGGGGAATTGGGTTTTCTCGGCAGAGAGCACTTGATCCTCGTGATAAGACCGCTCCACGTTGACATCCCATGGGTCGCATTCGCTATGTCCAAGCAGTTTCATTGCAGCATAGTGGCCGGCCAGCATCGAGTGATCTTGGTTGTTGTACCGATGAAGGCCGCTGCGCCCAGCCGTTTGAAGATTTGAGAACGTTTCGGTGAAATAAGACCGAAGCGTATCGACATGGGCCCGATAATGCTCGTCGTAAACGGGGTAAGCGTTGCGCTCACGGATCACATGACCGTCTATAACGTCTTGCGGATTTACAAGCCCCAATTCCGCAACTTCACGCTTTGCGAGAGCGATAAGATCGCTGTCTTCTTGGCTCCAGAGATCGTCGCCGCGCGAGCAGAAGTATTCCATGCCCAGCGTGGTTCCATTGCCCGTCGCAATCATATCCGCAGACCAGTTGCGGAAGTTTTGAATCCTGCCAACGCGCACATCCTGCGCATGTATGTATATCCAGTTGTCGGGAAAGGGATCTGAGCGATGGCAGGTCAAGGCGACGATCAAGAAATCACGATGACGCAGTCCATTCGCGGCCTCACGCACTGCCAAGGGCGGGGGGGGATCGAGCATGCCTGCGAGATTGGAAAGGGGCATGGTAGAGATCACATTTTCTACGCTAAGTGTCTTAGTGATGCCGTCCGTCGTTACATCAAGTGCTGTGACGCGGCCGTTCTGGTGCCGCACACATGTGACGCCGGTATCCTTGACCACCTGGCCGCCCAACTCGGTAACTTTGCGTGCGCAACTTTCCCAGAGCATCCCCGGACCAAGCCGTGGATAATCAAAAGTCTTTATCAATGATTTCACTTCACCAGTGTTCCTGATCGCGTTTGCCACTGCTGATATGAAACTGAGCCCCTGTATCCTTTGGGCTGCCCAGTCCGCACGTATCTTGTCGCAAGGTATGCCCCAAACTTTTTCGGTATATGTCTTGAAAAACGTGCGATAGAGCCGATCTCCGAACCGATTTCTCACCCATTGCTCAAAGGATTCTTCTGAACGCTCTGGAAAGAGTTGGGCTTTGCAGTAGCTGCCGATGATCATAAGGCTTTCGAAAACGCCAAGATTTGCGATTGTGTTGCCCAGTTGCAGGGGGTAGTCGAAAAATTTGCCCTTGTAGTAAATGCGCGATAGCCGAGGCACCTCAATCATCGGCTCCTCCATCATCTGAGCCCAAAGTTGCTTTACCAATACGCTTTGCGTGAAGAAGCGATGACCGCCGATGTCGATCCGGTTGCCTTGCCATAAGTGCGTGCGCGAAATTCCACCAATGTAGCCCGTTGCTTCCAGGACAGTTGGATTACACCCTTTGTGCGCAAGCGTGAATGCTGCCGTCAGCCCTGCAGGCCCGGCACCGATAACAGCCCAGTTTGCGTGCGACTGAATTTCTTGTTCCATTTGATCCTGACGTTTGTATCTAAGATGTGGCAGAAATTCATCAGTGCGGTTACTCTCGAATTTTTAAGTCGCCGAAACAATCGATGAGGTCAAGTGTCATTGGTTCAATGAGTGGTGCGGTATTAAGTTACCCAAAAGTTTTGGCTTGGAGCGTCTGGGTGTCCACATTTGGGATGGACGCGCGGGAACTGGCATGACCCGATCTTTGACACCTCAACGGACCTGGTTCGTACATGGGAACTTGGGCGAAAGGTAAGACAGCAGGATGCGATCTGGGCGACGTGCGCCTCAACCGGCGGTTGAAAGCAATGCTGGCCGCCTTGTGTGAACGGCTCGGGAAATTCCATCCCAAAGCGGTCCAAGACTGGACGGGTCGGCACGACGGTGTCCGATCAAGACTTGGCTTAAGACGATCCGTGCCCAAAACGGCGGTGTTGCGCTTTTGACGTCCGAGAGCACGGTCCGAGTTTTGATCCGGCGTTGGGGACTCTCTGGTCTTGGCGCGCTCGGCGAACAGCAGATCTGCGGCGTCTTTATGGCTGTCAGGGCTGATCAGTCCGCAATCTAGGATGGCACGGCCAGCGGCCTATCGGGTGGGTTTGGTGGATCGTGAGATCACGTCGGCTTCAAACTTTCGCCATCCTCAAGTGAGGCACCCTGATCTGCGACAATTCGCCCTCACCTTGGTGCGGTGAGCCTCCGGCTGCCCGTTCTTTCAACAGCCATGCCGAGCACGAAGCCAGTGACACCGACAAGAAAATAAATCCAGTGAAGAGGCATGGCCAACAGCGCAAAACCCAATCCTTGCCGCGTCGCAAGAAACCGATAGAAAAAAAAGTTAAGGGTGGTTGCCAAGCCAAGCGCCGCCACAGCAACGACGAGCCCTGCGTGCCACCGGACCGACAAAAGCAGCGCACCAAACGCCACACACACAAGGCCTGCGCTGAACCGCGATCTCCAACTTAGGTTCAGGTCGTTGTCGATCCGGCTTTCGCGCCGTATGAGGCGGCTCCACGGAAGCGCGCGCTGCATCAGATCCGTTCGAAACAAGTCCCAGAAATGCCATCGTTTCAGGTGTTTGACTTGCCAATCCGGCGCAAGCCGAATGTGGTTTGCCGCCCGTCTCAAGCGGTAACCCAGTTCGATATCTTCGACCGATGGTACGGCGTAATTGGGATCAAATCCCCCAACGGCGCAAAAGACCACTCGGCGAATTGCGCCACATGCAGCCCAAAATGTATTGGCATGGGCTGCCCCGTGTTGGTGGGTGTAATGATGCAGGAGATTGCGGTACTGCGAGACCAGCCCGACTGCGGCGGGTGCATCATCGTAAGACCCGATGATTGCGGCTGCATCCGGATATCGGGCGAACGCATCTGCCGCACGCGCCAAGAAATCAGGCGGCATCTCGACATCAGAGTCGACGAAGATCAGGATATCCCCTGACGCTTTAGCCGCCCCTGCATTGCGCGCACTCGACACCCCGGGCGCAAGCGGCAGGCTGACGAGCGTATAGCCGTGATCAAGCACGGCAGTCTCGACTTCGGGAGATGCCCCATCAACGGAAACGATCACTTCCAAAGGTGCCGGATTCAAACGCGCGGCGCTGGCAAGACATGCGTCAAGCATAGGGCCTGCCCGGTGTGCGGTAATTAATAGGCTTGCTCTGCGCCAAAGCTCAATCACAACGCCACCCACGTTACCTTTTTGAAACGTGCTATCGCAACAGACCAAAAGGCTCAAGTTGAAACGGCGCCCTAGGGGCTCTCAAAGCCATGAACAACCTTGAATTTTCCGCCAATTGCCTTGAGAGTCCGCGCCAGATATCGATGTCTTAAGTGCAACAGCTCCTAGGCCGGCAGGAACCCATGATACCCAAACACCAACCTCCGTCGATTGGGGCGGCCAGATCTGCCGCTGATGCGGGCAGTTTATGGACAAGCCAACCCCTGCTGTATCGTGCAGACGGCCACCGCAGCTTAACGACCGCGCTGTTGGCGACGCTGGCATTCTTCCTTTTGCAGCTTTTTTTGGTTCAATACCACGAGATGTGGCGTGATGAACTGCAGGCCTGGCTTTTGGCCCGTGACAGCCATGACATTCCAGAATTGTTTCGCAATCTGAAATACGAAGGCCACCCAGGCTTTTGGTACCTGATGCTGATGCCGTTGACCCGCGTTGCCGCTTCGCCCGTCGCCATGCAGGTGCTGCACGTCACGATAGCGAGTGCCAGCATTTACGTGCTTGTCCGCTATGCGCCCTTCAGCGGGCTGGTCACACTGCTCTTTTGCCTGAGCTACTACCTGTTTTATGAATATGTGCAGGTGGCGCGAAATTATGCCATCGGCGTCCTGTTGATATTCATCCTGTGCGCTCTCTTCCCCAGACGCAGCAAGAATAGCACATGGATGGCACTCACGCTGTTTGTGCTCTGCCACACCAGCGCGATGGGGATCATCATCGTCCTCGCCTTTTGTTCAACTGTTGTTATGAACCGCGTGATGGAAATCGGCTTTCGCCGCGAGATCCTGCAGTTAAGTCCAACGCAGATACTTGCCGCCGGAATCGTTATTATCGGGCTGTTTTCGTCGATTCTGCAGATCATCCCGCCTTATGAGTTCGTGGGCAAGGCGCAGTGGGCAGCTCAGCCACACACAGAGACCGCGCCGATGATCGCACGGATCATCGCACGGATGCTGATGGGGGGCTACCTGCCGCTGCCGATGCCAACCCAAGCGTACTGGAATACCCTTCAGCTTCTGTCCTTGCCCCACGCTGTTGCTGCCGTGGTCCTGATGGGAATTCCCTTGGCAGCCGTTCTCTTGCTGCGCCAAAGCCCGTTCGCGCTGACCTTCTTTATCGTGTCGACAACAGTCTTGCTTATGTTTTTTGTCATGCGGTACCATGGTTTTTTGCGCCATCACGGCTTTGTGTTTATCGCTTTGATCGCTGCGTTGTGGATTTCCCGGTATAGCGGCAATTTGCGCCCAAGGCGTAGATGGGTTGGGATGGCCGGAACGGTGGGCGCAGGATATCTGGTGATCGTACTGCTTGTGCAAGCTGCAGCAGGACTAATGGCTGCTTCGAAAGATTATACCGACACGTTCTCTAACGCTGGCGTTACCGCGGACTTCCTTAAGGCAAACGGCCTAGATCGGGGCTTGATTGCTGGCGAAACTGATTACGCAGCCTCGGCCGTGTCGGGATTCCTAAAGACACCGATCTACTATCCGAGCTCGCAGCGCTACGGCACTTTCGTAAAATGGGACGCAAAGCGCAAGAAAATCGACCAATCTGAACTGCTATCACAGCTGGTGCTCATCGCCCCGTCTGACGGAAGCTTGATCCTGCTCACAAATGCCGCCCTTTACGGCCCCGAACAGGACAAAGTAACGTTTATCAACCAAAGAAAGGTCGCACTGACCAGGCTGTTTGAAGCTGATGGCGCCGTTGTCGAGAGCGAGAATTTCTTCGTCTACCGGGTCAACATCAAATAAGCAGCGCACAGCCTTCGCCCCCCTCTGTCAGCGAGGATGTGTGCAATGCGCTTGTGCCGCAAAGGCATGTGTGCCCGCCTTTTTTCGCATGGCTGCGGCAAAGCTGACCTAGTAGCGGAAGTTGCCGCTTCCGCTCTGCGGGATGTGGCACTGGTGCGTGAGGCGGTCGGGCGAGGCCGTGGCCCTCGTGGGCTCACCGAAGACGATGGACCATGCGCTGAAGCGGAGGTTTGTTGTGATTGTGATGCTGGTGCCTTCGCAGCGCCTTCTCAGAAGGTGGATGCGCAAGGCACCGCCCGATGCGCTGAACGGCAAATAAACCGGGTTATCTGGAATTCCACATTGGCGTGGCACTTAGGGTATGCCGCGATGGCCTCCCGCTCGGTATCACCTAGTTTCCGCTTGAACTCGCGGTCCAGTATGATTGCGGAGATGCTCTTGGGGACTCGGCGGCGATACTGCCAACCGCCCGATTTCATTTGTTCAACGTGTTTCAATACTAAACCCATGTGTGCCCCGTGTGTGCCCAGAAGTGCACCGAAAGGACCCACAAGTACAGGAAGTTGTTGATAAATATGGCTACAGTGTGTTTGTGCTGGAGCGGGCGACGGGAATCGAACCCGTGTCTTTAGCTTGGAAGGCTAAGGTCTTACCATTACACAACGCCCGCGCACTTCGATGGAGATAGTTGAGCCACACGTCGCGGTCAAGGGGCAGGCTGTGCGGTTTGCGCTGACGCGAACGGCGGTTCGGCCAAGGGATCATCCTTGGCCCATCGGCACTCCGTTAAACGGCTTTCTTCAACGCCTCGGTCAGGTCGATCTTTTCCCATGAAAAGCCGCCATCGGCTTCCGGTGCGCGGCCGAAGTGGCCATAGGCCGAGGTGCGAGCATAGATGGGTTTGTTTAGTTCGAGTCTTGTGCGAATCCCAAGCGGTGTCAAATCCATACACTTCGCCACGGCCTGTTCGATGCGGGCCTCTTCGACCCGTCCGGTGCCGTGCGTGTCGACATAGATCGACAGCGGTTTGGCCACGCCGATGGCATAGCTGACCTGCAGCGTGCAGCGGTCGGCCAGACCTGCGGCGACCACGTTTTTGGCCAAATACCGCGCGGCATAGGCGGCAGAGCGGTCAACCTTGGTTGGATCCTTGCCCGAAAACGCGCCGCCGCCGTGGGGGGCCGCGCCGCCGTAGGTGTCAACGATGATCTTGCGGCCAGTCAAACCCGCGTCGCCGTCCGGCCCACCGATCACGAAGGTGCCTGTTGGGTTCACCCACCATTCAGTCTTTTCGGTGATCCAGCCCGAGGGCAGCACTTCGCGGATATAGGGTTCGACGATGGCGCGGATATCGGCAGAGGTCTGGCTTTCCAGCGCGTGCTGGTGCGACAGCACGATCGAGGTGACTTCAACCGGCACCCCGTCTTCATAGCGCAGGCTGAGCTGGCTTTTCGCATCGGGGCCAAGGGTGGGTTCTGCGCCAGATTTGCGCACCTCGGCCAGACGGCGCAAGATGGCGTGGGCATATTGGATGGGGGCCGGCATCAATTCGGGCGTTTCGCGGCAGGCATAGCCGAACATGATCCCTTGGTCGCCCGCGCCGTCGCGGTTGACCCCTTGGGCGATATGGGCCGATTGGCCGTGCAGATAGTTTTGCACCTCCAGCGTGTTCCAGTGGAACTTGTCTTGCTCGTAGCCGATGTCTTTGACGCAATCGCGCACAATGGCGTCGATCCGGGCCATCATCGCCTTGGTCGCTTCGGGGTTGGACAGGCCAACTTCCCCGCCGACCACAACGCGCCCCGTGGTGGCAAATGTTTCGCAGGCCACGCGGGCCAAAGGTTCTGCTGTCAAAAAAGCGTCCAGAACCGCGTCCGAGACGCGGTCACATAACTTATCAGGGTGCCCCTCTGAAACGGATTCAGAGGTGAAGATGTAAGATTTACGTGCCATGGGGAAGTGCTCCGGTTGGGGTATACCTGCCACGCCAGGAAGCCGTTGTGGCAGTCTGTTGTACAGGGCTAGACCCAATGGGGCGGGGCGTCAAGCCTAAGCGGCGCGGGGCTTGCGCAGGGCGAACACGAAACACCCGACCAGCAGCATAAGCGCGGGGGTTTCGCCCCAGCGTGCATAGGGCGGGGCGGAAAGGGCGGCGGGCAGGGTGGCGTCCAAATAACCGGTGGTGCCAAAGGGCAGCTGGGCGGTGATGCGACCCCTTGCGTCGATCACTTCGGTCAGGCCGGTGTTGGCCACGCGCACCAAGGGCAGGCCTTGTTCGATCGCCCGCAGGCGCGCTTGGGCGGCGTGCTGGAAGGGGCCAGACACGGTGCCAAACCACGCATCGTTGGTGATTTGCAAGATCCAGTCCGCGCGTTCTGGCACGCGCAAGTCTTGCGGAAAGACGGCCTCGTAGCAGATCAGCGGCAGGACCTTGCCAAGCTTGGCCCCAAGGTCAAGCACCCGCGCACCCGGCCCTGCCGAATAAGCCGCGCCGGTTTGGGCGGCAAAGGCGCGCAGGCCAAAGCGTTCATAGGCCAGATCGCCCATGGGGATGTATTCGCCAAAAGGCACCAGATGGTGCTTGTCATAGGTGGCCAGTTCTTGGCCCGCTGCGCCGTAGACCTTCAGACTGTTCCAAGCGCGCGTGCCCTCGGTCGATGAGGCGACGCGTTGCAAGCCCACGGCCACGGCGGCCCCTTGGGCTGCGGCGGTGATCTGGGCGGGCAAAGCGGGATACTCTTCGACGAAATAAGGCAGGGCCGTTTCCGGCCAGATCACCAGATCAATCTTGCCCAAGGGACCGGGCGGGGCGGATGTCGCGGCCATCAGCCGCTCAAAAATGGCCTGCGCTTGCACAGGATCCCATTTCGCCTGTTGGGCGGCATTGGGTTGCACCAAGCGCAGCGTTACGCTCGGGGCAGCGGGGTCGGGCTGCGACAGGGCGTAAAGCCCATAGGCCCACCCCAGCCCCAACAGCACCGCCCCGCCCACAAGCCCCCGCAGCTTGAACCGACAGGCCATCGCCGCACTCAGCATCGTCAGCAGCGCCAGCCCGAACGGCCCGACCATCGCATCGACCTGTGCGACGGGTGTTCCAACCCAGATGTGGCTGACCAAGGCCCATGGAAAGCCCGTTAGCACATAGCCGCGCGCAAGTTCGGCCAAACTGACCCCCGCCACCACGCCCAAGGCGCGGTTAGGCATCTTGGCCCCCAGCCAGAACCCCGCCCCCCAGAACAGCGCCAATCCGCAGGCCATCAAAACCAGCGCAAAAGGGGCCATCCAACCATAGGTGGCGGCATCAATCATAAAAGGGTCGACAATCCAGCTGAGCCCCGCGCCGAAATAGCCGACACCGGCCAACCAGCCCACCCAGCCGGCTTGAACCCGCGTGGCCGTCGCAATCACCAGCCCCAAGGCCGCAATCGTCAGCGGCCAAAGGCCAAAGGGTTCAAGCCCCAAGGCCATCACAGCCCCAAGGCCCACAACGCCCGCAGCCCCCACCCAGCTTAGGCGGTTTGGGCGCTTCATGGCGCTTTCACCGCAGGTTTGGGCGAGTCAACGGCCTTGGCCGCCGTCGCCAAAGCCTCGGCAGCGGCGGCGACGACGGCTCCGGGCAGACGCACGCGGATGCGTTTGATGCGGCGGGCATCGGCATCGACCACCTCGAATTCCACCCCGCTTTCGTGGGGCACGATCTCGCCGCGCGCGGGCAGCCGTCCGGTGCGGATCATGACCAGACCCCCCAAGGTGTCGATTTCCTGATCCTCTTCGGTCATGCGCAAGGCCACGCCCAGAACAGGTTCAAAGTCATCCAAGGGGGCGGTCGCTTGCGCCAGATACGCGCCGGGCTTTTCCTCTTTCCACAGGATGTCTTCTTCTTCGTCATGCTCGTCTTCAATCTCTCCGATCACGGTT
Organism: Paracoccaceae bacterium; assembly: GCA_947449875.1. Classification (GTDB taxonomy): domain Bacteria; phylum Pseudomonadota; class Alphaproteobacteria; order Rhodobacterales; family Rhodobacteraceae; genus Stagnihabitans. The sequence goes on along the minus strand of CANFSY010000028.1, from coordinate 7,115 downwards.
TCGATCAGGTCTTCGATGGTCACCAACCCGTCTACCCCGCCGTATTCGTCGATCACCAGCGCCATATGCACCCGCTCGCGCTGCATCTTTTGCAGCAGCACGCCCACGGGCATCGACGGCGGCGCGTAAAGGACGGGCCGCAGCATCTTGCGCAAGGAATAGCGCCCGCCGGGGCCAAAGCCGTGTTGCAGCGCCAAGTCTTTGAGCAAGATCAGGCCCTGCGGGCTATCAAGCGTGCCTTTGAACACGGGCAGGCGCGAAAAGCCGTGTTCGCGAAACACCTCGACCAAATCGTCTTTCCCAATGTCCAAGGGCACGGCCACGATGTCGACTTTGGGAATGGCCACATCATCCACCCGCAGACGGCGCAGGTTGCTCATGCCGTGGGTGGCGATGGTTTGCACGGCGGGCAGGGGTGTCTGGGGGGAGTCGGGCTGCGCCTTGCGCTTGAACAGCCGCCCAAAGATCCGCCTTTGCCCTGACGGGTCGGTGTCGGTCTTGCTTTTCTGACCGGTCTTGGCGGGCGTTAAGGCCGCCTGTCCGTCGCTGCTACTGCCCATGGGTCCTGTGTCCAGAGTGTCCGCCCGCGCCTGCGGGTCGGTTGTCGTTCAATATGGGTCAGAAAGGCCTAAGGATGCAAGTATGCGCACCTCTAACCCTTCCATCCGTGCCGCATCGTCGTCGTGGATGTGATCATAGCCCAAGCAATGTAACAGACCATGGACGATCAAATGCGTGACATGATCGGCCAAGGGCTTTTCCCCCTCGACCGCCTCGCGCGCACAGGTGTCATAGGCAAGGGCAATGTCGCCCAAGCTGAGCGGGTCTTGCGGATCACCCTCACCCGGCACATAGGGTTCTTCGCCCGGGGCATCGGGCGACAGATCCTCTGCCGGCCAGCTGAGAACATTGGTGGGGGTGGGCTTGGCGCGAAACTGGGCGTTCAAGGTGGCAATGCGCGCATCATCGCAGCCCATCACGCATAAGGTGTATTGGTCCAGCGCAAGGTCTAACGCGCTCAGGGTCGCGGTGGCGGCGCGCAGGGCCAAAGCCTCTAGCCCCAGATCGGCCCAACGGGCATCTTCGATGACGCAATCAACCAAGGGGTCCATGACAGTCCTATGCGGTTCGGCGGGAAAGCGCGCGCAAGTCACGCGTTTGTTGCAGATGGGGCGATAAACAGGCTTGCGTCGGCTGCCCTTTATCATACTTAAGCCGCTCTTCAATCCATGCCGGGGCGCTGGCGCACCTTGGACCTTTTGCTGAAAGATCAGATCATGTTGAAATCGAAATTGAACTGGCGTTACGCCACCAAGAAAATGGACGCGGCCCGCGCTGTTCCCCAAGCCAAGGTCGACGCGATCCTGGACGCCATCGCTTTGGCCCCCACCTCTAGCGGCGTGCAGCCCTTTGAAGTGATCGTTGTCACCAACCCCGACGTGAAAGCCCAACTGCGCGCAGCAGGCTATGACCAAGCGCAAATCACCGACGGCAGCCACGTCTTGGTCTTTGCCGCGTGGGACAATTACACCGCCGAGCGCATTGACGCCGTGGTGGACCGCATCGCCGAAGTGCGCGGTGGCCGCTACGAGTCGGTGACGGCTTACTACGACGGCATGAAAGCCATGGTGCTGGCACGCACGGCTGACGTGAACTTTGAACACGCCGCCCGCCAAGCCTATATCGCGCTGGGAATTGCACTGACCGCCGCCGCTTTTGAAGAGGTCGACTCGACCCCGATGGAAGGCTTTGATCCCGCCAAAGTCGACGAGATTTTGGGCCTGAACGCCCGCGGCCTGCGCTCTGTTGCGCTGATGCCTTTGGGCTACCGTGCCGCCGAAGGCGACTGGCTGAAAGACCTGCCCAAGGTGCGCCGCGCCCACGACCAGCTGTTCACCACCGTTGCCTAAGCAAAGGGCGCAGCCCTTGCTTTGTTGACCCAAAAGGGCTAACCAGCCCGCGACGAAAGGGCCGGGACGAATCCCGGCCCCTTTTTCGTGTTTGCCCATTCCAAGACCGGCGGAGCCAACCGCCCGGCCCGTGACATAGACGAGAAAAGGATACGACTGCATGTGCGCTAAGAATACGATGGAAGACTTCGAAGCCCTTCTGAAAGAAAGCTTTGAAATTGATACGCCCGAAGAGGGCACCGTTGTTAAAGGCAAGGTCATTGCGATTGAAGCAGGCCAAGCCATCATCGACGTCGGCTACAAGATGGAAGGCCGCATCGATCTGAAAGAATTCGCAAATCCCGGCGAAGCCCCCACCATTAAAGTGGGCGACGAAGTCGAGGTTTATCTGGACCGCGTTGAAAACGCCCGTGGCGAAGCGCAAATTTCGCGCGAAAAAGCCCGCCGCGAAGAAGCGTGGGACCGGTTGGAAAAAGCCTATGCCACCGAAACCCGCGTCGACGGCGCGATCTTCGGGCGCGTCAAGGGCGGCTTCACGGTCGATCTGGGCGGCGCTGTGGCCTTCTTGCCCGGCTCTCAAGTCGATGTGCGCCCCGTGCGCGATGCTGGCCCCTTGATGGGCATGAAGCAGCCGTTCCAGATTCTGAAAATGGACCGTCGCCGTGGCAACATCGTTGTCTCGCGCCGTGCGATCTTGGAAGAATCGCGTGCTGAACAGCGTGCTGAAGTCATCGGCAACCTGCACGAAGGCCAAACCGTGGACGGCGTGGTCAAGAACATCACCGAATACGGTGCGTTTGTGGATCTGGGCGGCGTTGACGGCCTGCTGCACGTCACCGACATGGCATGGCGCCGTGTGAACCATCCTTCGGAAATTTTGGCGATCGGCGAAACCGTCAAGGTTCAGGTCATCAAGATCAACAAGGAAACCCACCGTATTTCCTTGGGCATGAAGCAACTGCAATCCGATCCGTGGGATGCCGTTGAAAAGGCCTATCCGCTGGAATCGATCCACAAGGGTCGCGTCACCAACATCACCGACTACGGCGCCTTTGTGGAACTGGAAGCCGGTGTCGAAGGCTTGGTGCACGTCTCGGAAATGTCGTGGACCAAAAAGAACGTTCACCCCGGCAAGATCGTTTCCACCAGCCAAGAAGTCGAAGTTATGGTGCTGGAAATTGACAGCGCTAAGCGTCGCGTGTCGTTGGGCCTGAAGCAAACCCAGCGCAACCCGTGGGAAGTCTTTGTCGAAACCCATCCGGTTGGCTCTGTCATCGAAGGCGAAGTCAAGAACATCACCGAATTCGGTCTGTTCGTGGGGCTCGACGGCGACATCGACGGCATGGTTCACCTGTCCGACCTGTCGTGGGACCAGCGCGGCGAAGACGCGATTGCCAACTACCGCAAGGGCGACACGGTTAAGGCCGCTGTCACCGAAGTGGATGTGGAAAAAGAGCGTATTTCCTTGTCGGTCAAAGCCTTGGGCGATGACACCTTCACCGACGCGGTGGACGGTGTGAAGCGCGGGTCGATCATCTCTGTCGTGGTTTCGGCCATCGAAGAGGGCGGGATCGAAGTGGATTACAACGGTGCCAAATCGTTCATCCGCCGCTCTGACCTGTCGCGTGACCGTGGCGATCAACGCCCCGAGCGTTTCGCTTTGGGCGACAAGATCGACGTGCGCGTCACCAACATCGACCCCAAGACCCGCCGTTTGGGTCTGTCGATCAAAGCGCGCGAGATTGCCGAAGAAAAAGAAGCCGTCGAACAATATGGCTCGTCTGATTCGGGCGCATCGCTGGGCGATATCTTGGGCGCAGCGCTCAAGGGCGACCGCAGCTAATCTGCGTTAAATCACCTTTGAAAAAGGCCCCGTTGCGCGCAACGGGGCCTTTTTTGCAGCCTAAGTGGTCGTTTAATTTCGTTTGATTGGGCCGTAATTTCGGCTACACTCACGCCTGTGTGAACAAATGCGTCGCGACAACGATCCGGTACAGGGTTGGGCCGACCACGGGGAGTAATCGATGATCCGATCCGAATTGATCCAGAAGATTGCGGATGCAAATCCTGATTTGTCGTTGAAACATGCCGAAAAGGTTGTGCAAACCGTGTTCGACGAGATTGTCGAGGCTTTGGCCAACGGCGACCGGGTGGAGCTGCGCGGGTTCGGGGCGTTTTCGGTAAAGTCGCGCGATGCCCGCTTGGGCCGCAACCCCCGCACCGGCGAAGCTGTGCAGGTCGAAGACAAGAAAGTGCCGTTTTTTAAGACCGGCAAGCTGCTGCGCGACCGTCTGAACGGCAAAGCCTGACGCCATCCCCGCTTGCATCTGCGGGCCGGTGTGCCGATATAGGGCCGAACACTGGGGTGAAGGGCGATCATGCGCCGATATCTGCGATATGCTGGGTTGACTGCGCTGGCCTTGGCCTGTTTGACCATCGCCATGGCCAACCGCACTGTGGTGACGCTGAGCCTGCTGCCCGATGATCTGGCAGCACTGCTGAATTGGCAGGCCCGCACCGAGGTTCCGGTGTTCTTGGTTTTGGCGGCGGGTGTTGGGATTGGGCTTGCCCTCGGCTTTGTTTGGGAATGGCTGCGCGCGCGTAAGCACCGCAAGGTTGCCCGTGTGCAAACCCGCGCTGTGTCGAAACTGGAACGCGAACTGGCGGCGATGAAGGATCAAACCTCGTTGCCCGACGATCCGGTCTTGGCACTTCTGGAAAAGCCCAAAGCGCGCTGATGGGACAGGTTCGCGTCAAGATCTGCGGTTTGCGGACGGTGGCGGATGTTGCCGCCTGCGCGCAAGCAGGGGCCGCTTATATCGGGCTGAACTTCTTCCCCCCCTCGCCGCGCTTTCTGTCGGCAGACCAAGCCCGCACCCTCGCCTTGGCCGCGCCCGACGGCATGGCCAAAGTGGCGCTGGTGGTCGATGCCGAAGATGCCACGCTGGATGCGATCGTCGCGGCGATGCCGCTGGATATGTTGCAGCTGCATGGCCACGAAAGCCCCGAGCGCGTGGCCGAGGTGCGCGCACGCTACGGTTTGCCCGTGATGAAAGTGGTCGGTGTTGCGGGCGAGGGCGATCTGGCGGCATTGATGGACTATTCCCTTGTGGCCGACCAATTGCTGATCGACGCCAAAGCCCCCAAAGATGCCGTCCTGCCCGGCGGCAACGGTCTTAGCTTTGACTGGCGTCTGGTCGCCCAGCGCCGCTGGCTGCGGCCGTGGATGCTGGCCGGTGGGCTGACAGCGCAAAACGTGGCGGAAGCGGTGCGCTTGACCAACGTGCGGCAGGTCGATGTCGCCTCGGGTGTCGAATCTGCCCCCGGCATCAAAGATGCCGCCAAGATTGCCGCCTTCATCACCGCCGCCGGCTAAGCACATAGCGCGCCTTGCGGCGCATTCTTTTTGTCTCGCCTCTGGCGTGCCGCCAACCGGCTTGGGCTGGCAGCGATTCAAGCCTCCCCCCTTTCCTTGGCCAGGGCTTGGCGCTAGGTAAGGTGCAGCACAAGACAGGAGATGCGCCATGGCCAAGGATGGACCCAACAGCTTCATGACCGGCCCCGACGAACAGGGTCGCTTCGGCCTGTTTGGCGGGCGTTTCGTGTCGGAAACCCTGATGCCGCTGATCCTTGATCTGGAAGCGCGCTATGAATTTGCCAAGACCGACCCAAGCTTTTGGGCCGAGATGGACGATTTGTGGAAGCACTATGTCGGCCGCCCCTCGCCCTTGTATTTCGCGCCGCGCCTGACAGCACATCTGGGCGGGGCCAAGGTTTATATGAAGCGTGACGAGCTGAACCACACCGGCGCGCATAAAATCAACAACGTGCTGGGCCAGATCATTCTGGCGCGGCGCATGGGCAAGACCCGCATCATCGCCGAAACGGGGGCAGGCCAGCACGGTGTGGCAACCGCCACGGTTTGCGCCAAATTTGGCTTGAAATGCGTGGTTTATATGGGCGCGCATGATGTGGAACGTCAGGCCCCCAACGTGTTTCGGATGCGTTTGTTAGGGGCAGAGGTGATCCCCGTCACCTCGGGCCGTGGCACGTTGAAAGATGCGATGAACGACGCTTTGCGCGATTGGGTGACCAATGTGCGCGACACGTTCTATTGCATCGGCACCGTGGCAGGCCCGCATCCCTATCCGGCCATGGTGCGCGATTTCCAATCCATCATCGGCAAGGAAGTGCGCTGGCAATTGGCCGAGCAAGAGGGCGAAGGCCGTCTGCCCGACACGCTGGTTGCCGCCATCGGCGGCGGGTCGAACGCGATGGGGCTGTTCTATCCCTTCCTTGATGACCCTTCGGTCAATATCATCGGGGTCGAGGCGGGCGGCAAAGGCGTTGACGACCGTATGCAGCACTGCGCCAGCCTGACCGGCGGTCGCCCCGGCGTGTTGCACGGCAACCGCACGTATTTGCTGCAAGATCCTGATGGGCAGATCCTAGAGGGCTTCTCGATCAGCGCCGGTCTTGATTACCCCGGCATCGGGCCAGAGCATTCGTGGCTGCACGACATTGGACGGGCCAAATATGTCTCGATCACCGATGCCGAGGCGCTTGAAGCGTTTCAGCTCTGCTGCCAGTTGGAAGGGATCATCCCCGCCTTGGAACCCTCGCACGCCTTGGCGCATGTGATGAAAATCGCCCCGACCCTGCCCGCTGACCACATTATCGTCATGAATATGTGCGGGCGCGGCGACAAAGACATCTTCACCGTGGCCAAGCATCTGGGCTTTGACATGAAGATCTGACGGTTTGGCCAAGGGCGGTGATTTTTCGCAGAAAAATCGTGGCCCTTGGCCGGTCGTGCGGGGCGGCCTTTACCGCCCCCGATTGGGGTTTTGCACCTTGGGCGCAATCAAGACGCCCTTGTGCCAAAGCCCTTCGCTGATCTGGTCGGCCGAATAGGTCAGTTTGCCCTGACCTTCGCGCTCTGCGGCGACAAAGTGGCCTTCATAGACCTCTCCTCCGGCATAGGTGGCCACACCTTGCCCTTCGATCACGCCCGCTTTCCAATCGCCCACATAGCTAAATCCCGTGGTCGTGCTAAGGGTGCCTGTGCCGTCGCGTAGACCTGCGCTGAAGTGGCCGGTGTAGACCGACCCGTCGGCATAGGCGGCGCGGCCTTCGCCGTCGCGCAAGCCTGCCTTCCATTGCCCTTCGTAGACAAACCCATCCGCCTGCGTCATGCGGCCCATG
>CANFSY010000027.1 GCA_947449875.1 Paracoccaceae bacterium | reverse complement strand
GTGCGCTGCGGCAACCGCCAATCAATGCCTTCCAGCAGCATCGCCAACTGCGCCGGGGTCAGGGCGATCTTGCCGTCCTTGGCCGAAGGCCAGACGAACCGGCCCCTCTCCAGCCGCTTTGAGAACAGGCACGCGCCCTGCCCATCCCACCAGATGATCTTGATCAGATCGCCCTGCCGCGTGATGCCGATAATCCGACCATAAGCGGAGAGCGCATAGACTTCCTTGCCCTCGCCCACGGTCCCGTAGGTGAATTCGCCGGATTCCGGCACTTTGACCAGATCGGGTGCACCGCCCAGCTGGGTGCGCTGGACCTGTTTGAAATCCGGCAGGGTGACCTGCCGCGCCCAAGCCGTGAAGGTGCGGGGATTCGTAGCCTTGCCGCAGGGTTTTGCTGGCGATGTTGGCCAGGATCGACGGGAAATCCCAGGTCGAGTGATAAACGACACCGGCCCGGCTCATCAGCGCCTCACCGGAAAGTTCCATTTTCGACATGCCGCGGGTGTTGATACCGCGCCGTTCCAGGGCAAAGCGAGCCATTTCCATCAGGGTCATGCCGCGGAATTCGCGGCCATTCGGACCGACGGCGTGCTGGCACGGGGCGTGCCGGTGCATCAGGGCTTCGGTGACGGCATCGCGGAACCCGAGATCGGTAGAGGACGGGCCACCGGCTTGCGCGGGCACGGTCACGCCGCCCCGGGTGGTGGGGTTTTGGGCGGCCAGGCGATCGAGGATGGCTCCCCGGGCGGCGTCCAGGGTAACGCCGCGCGCGATCAGATCACCGCTGAAGTCGGCGGGCAGACCATGGCGCTGCGACAAGGTCAGGATATCGGCGGTCCGGCGGCGCTCTTCGGTGCGGACGGCCTTGATCTGATCGCCGCTGGGATTGGCGGGAGGGGTGGTGGTTGCCTCGGCGGCTGCCACGGCGGCAAGGGTTTCGGGGTCCATGGGGGTTCCTTTCGGGTTTGTTGCGCGACTGGCAGGGGAATTGGTGTCGCGGCGGAGGAGGACGCAGGGAGTGACGATGCCGGGGGAGGCAGAACGGATCATCGCCCGGGCATCGGCAGGCATGGCGACGGCGGAAACCTCCATTGGCTCCCAATCGACGGCCCGCCAAAGCTCGCGCTGGCCTTCGACTTTGGTGATTTCGTAGCGATGGACGCGGTAGCCGACCGACACGAAGCGGACTGACTTTTCGAGGATGCGTTGCACCAGATCGGCCACGTCGGCCGCCGCGGTCAGCTGAATGGTAGCCGTGCCTTCGCCGCCTTCGATCCGGGCCGAGCCTGGCACCACCGAACCAAGGACTGATCCCAGCGACCAGCCGTTGTGGCTATCGAGGAATGGCGCGCCATCATTCATGCGTCCGCTTCGGACCGCATTCGGCGAGACGACGAGCTCTTCGTCATATTCGACCACATCGGACCAGCCCTCCAAGCGTTGCCGCTGGACGGTGGCGCCGGTGGTCCAGACGATCTCGATGGTGCGCGTTTGCGGATTGACGCTTTCAGCGCGAACGGAGGCCGCCCGCCCGATAAGGGGAAGGGTAAGGATTTCGAGGTCCATTGGGGTTACTCCTGTTGCGGCGGCGGGGTTGCCTGGACCGGATCGGCAGGCTGGACGTTGCCGCCCTTGCTGACTTTCCTCGGGTCGGAATCGAAAATCAGGCCCAGCGCGTCGGTCTCGGCGGCATGGGCCGCCCAATCGTCGATCACCGCGCGGGGGTCATAGCCTCGCTTGGCGATCATCTGCTGCGGCGAGGCAAAGCCCGCCCGAGTTTCCAGAAGATCGGCCTGCACATCCTGTAAGGGATTGATCATCTCAAAGCGCGGCGGGGCCCATTCGGCGGGAACGATTGCATCGACCGGGATCTGGCCTGCAAGCTGGCAGGCCTCGATGAACCAGCCCCAGACCGGATCGCAGAACATCGGAATGACGGTCTGCCATTGCAGCTGTTCGACCATCCGGCGGAATTCGTTCAACCCGACCCGGCTAGACGAAAAGTTGTTCTGGCTCAGATCGCCGGTCATCAGGGCATAGGGCACCCGAAAACCGGCCGCGATCATCTGCATCTGCACCCGGTTCCATTCGGCAATCCCGGCCGTTGAGGCGGGCTGATTGAACTTGATGTCCTTGCCGCCTCGGGCATAGGCGATCAGGCTAGGCTCGAACTGTTCGACCTGATTGCCAGCACCGTCTTGCACGATCGGCGCCACGGAATTCTGGGTCTCGTCATCCCCGAAGACGATACCGACAAGGCAGGCCTCGGTCTTCTTGCGGACAAGTTCGGCCTGCTGCCAGTCGCCCAGATCGCGCAGCGCCAACATCGCGGGGGCTGACCAAGGCACGCCACGGTTCGGCACCCGCTGGCGTTCGAACATGTGCAGCACTTGTCCCGCGCCGATCCGTTCGGACTGAAACCGGGCACGAAACACCATCCGGTTGCCGCCCGGATGTTCGGGAAACATCCAATAGCCAGACCGGCGGCCGGAGGCGTCGTATTCGATGCCCTGGTCGATATAGCCGTTCGCTGCCACTACCTGTACCCGGGCGGCATCCAGATGGTCGATCTCGCGCAGTTGCAGCTTCAATGGCACTGACGCTGAGCGATCCGTGATCTTCAGCCCGAGGATGTCTCCTGCCTCAATCACTTCGCGGACGGCGAGGTTTTGCAGGCCGTAGAAATCGGTCAGGCCGTAAAAATCGCAGCCGCGGGCGAAAGCGGTCCAAAGCTTGTCGACCTTCCGATTCAGCTTCCGATTGGCCGAGGCGGCACGGGGCCGGATGCCAGGGCCCACGATATTGTTGACCAGCACCTGTACCGCTTGGGCGGCGAGGGCGTTGTTTCGGACCAGATCGCGGGATCGCGAGCGCAGTGGCCCAGAAGCTGCGGCGATTTCGGCGTCGGCCGAAGCGTTGACCGAGGTCCAATTTGATGTGGCCCGCCCATTGCTGCCGCCCTCATATCCCCGGCGCAGATTGGCGATCGCCACCCGGGCCGCATAGCGCCGGGCGGCTGTGGCAGGTGACATCATCGCCACGGCGCTGTCGATAAAACCCCAAGGCACACTCGGCCCGGTTTTGCTGGACCGATCGGCCATCATCCCCTCCGAAAGGTCGCAAAGCGCCCGACCGGCGCGGATTGACCAGCACTCGCTGCCGCAAGATTGGCCTCGACAGTCCGGATGCGGCGAAGAAGATCGTCGCCCGTCGGATAGCGCACTTCGCGCCCATCAGGCAGGCGAACGAGCAGCGTACCGGTGGCGTAAGCCTCTTTCAGCGCGTCAAGATCAGCTTGCGTCCATGCCATTTTGCTTCCTCGCGTAAACTTTTGTTGCGTTTGCTTCACTTGTTGCGTTTAAGTCGGGAAAAACACGGCAATCGGGAGATCACCATGAACGTCCATGCACATCGGCAGCTGCCACCGTCGTCTTCGGACGCAGCTCTTGCCCGGGCTTCGCGGCAGCTGCTTGCGGCTTTGGAAAAGCCGGGCGCGCCACTTTCGTTGCGAGTGGTCGACGATACGCAGGAAGCACCGATCGAACTTCCGGCGGGTGCGGTCGCTTTGCTGATCGAAATCCTTGACGCCATGGCAGCCGGGCGCGGCGTCACAATCATCCCGGAGAACGCTGAATTAACGACAGCCGAGGCGGCCGAAGTCTTGAACGTCTCCCGTCCCTTCCTGATCGGCCTACTTGAGCAAGGGCAGATCAAGTTTCGCAAGGTAGGCAGCCACCGCCGCATCCGAATGGAGGATGTGATGGACTACAAAGAGAAGGTCGACACCGAGCGCGATGGAATTCTGGCCGAACTTGTCGCCGATGCAGAAGATCAGGACATGGGTTACAGCCGCTTATGATCCCCTACACGGCACTTTTGGACGCAAACGTACTGTATCCAGCCCCGATCCGGGATCTGTTGCTGCAACTCGCTGTCAGCGATGTATTCAGGGCAAAGTGGACCGCGGATATCCATGACGAATGGACTCGCAGCCTGCTTCGAAATGAACCGCACCGCGACCCGGCAAGAATTGCCCGAACGCGGGCTATGATGGACCAGAGCACCCGCGACTGTCTCGTCGAGGGTTATCATGTCCTCATTCCCTCCCTTTCTCTTCCTGACCCGGATGATCGCCATGTCTTGGCGGCAGCAATCGTCGGTAAATGCGATTGCATCGTGACCCAGAACCTCAAGGATTTCCCGGCGGAAAAGCTTCGGCCTTTTGGCATCGAGTCCCAGCACCCCGATGAGTTCCTGCTCAACCAGATGACACTCGCCCCGGGAGTGTTTCTGTCGTCAGTCCGCAAAATTCGGCTTCGGCTGGTAAAGTCAAAGCTGAGCCCCCAAGAATATCTTTCGAACCTCACCCGGGTCGGCCTTGTGGCGACCGCATCAGAATTGTCCAGCTACGCCGACGTTATTTAGCTGGGCACCTTCCTTTCGACCTAGAACCACTTTCCGCGCCGCGGTCCCATCCATCCGGTTGGCTTCGGCGCTTGTTGCATTGTGCGTGGCATTGGCGCGTTGGGGCGGCCTGCCAGTTCCACCTCTTCCCGGCCCGGCTGCGGAGCCGGATCGAGTTGCAGTTCCATCTGCTCCCAGCGGGGCTCGTCCCAGCGGTCGAGGCCCATCAGCCAGGCGGCCGCGCGGGCATAAGCCCGGCAAAAGAGTTTATTGTTGGCAGGTTGAAAGACGATGGTCAGCAAAACCTTTTTTGTGGCGTCCCGCAGTTTCACGCGCAGTTGCTTTCCGCCATTGACATAGTGAACCATCAAACCGGAAGCATATGTGCAGCGGCCTTCCAGTTGGCCAATCGTTGCAAGAACCTGTTCGGGGATTTGGGCGTTAAAGACCGCGTTGGGCATCGTAAACTCCATTCAAGGTAAGGGGCTAAGGTTTGGGTTGGCGGCTAGCCAGCGTGGGTCAGGCCGCCAAGTCTGCCAGTGCATATTCGAACTCGTCCTCGACCAAACTCAGAAACGGGCGCATCAAAGTCTCGGTGCTGGAGCGCTGGGCAACACCGCAGGTTGCAAGCTTGGCGCACAGATCTTCTGACAGGGAGTCAGGAAGAGGTGGCTCGGGAAAACTGAACAGTTTGGATATGGCGTTTCCCTTTGCAGGCAGTCGGCTGTTGCAAGGGCTGTTGATTCAAGAAGGGTTCAAGGTCGGGCGGCTGCACGTTGCCACGCTGATGAAGCGCATGGGGATCGAGGCGCTCTATCGCAAACCAAACACCTCAAAACCCGCCCCGGGCCACAAGATTTACCCGTATCTGCTTCGAGGTCTGCCGATCATCCGACCCAATCAGGTCTGGGCGATGGACATCACCTACATACCGATGGCCCGCGGGTTCATCTATCTGGCGGCGGTGCTGGATTGGTTCACACGCCGCGTTCTGGCCTGGCGGGTGTCGAACACGCTGGAAGCAGATTTTTGCATTGAAGCCGTAGAGGAGGCATTAGCGAAACATGGTAAGCCCGAAATCTTCAACACGGACCAAGGCAGCCAGTTCACGTCCACCGACTTCATCAAGGTGCTCGCCACAAACGACATCAAGATCAGCATGGATGGCAAAGGTGCTTGGCGCGATAATGTCTTCGTCGAGCGACTGTGGCGGACCATCAAATACGAAGAAGTCTACCTGCAAGCCTATGCCAGCGTCCCACAAGCCCGAGCCAGCATAGGTAGATACCTGAGCTTCTACAACACCCGCCGCCCGCATTCATCGCTTGACGGAAGAACCCCCGATCAGGCCTACTTCAAACAGCCGATGCCCGAAGCGGCAGCAGCATAATCAAGGCGGAAAACCACTTAAAAAACATCTGAACCTGTTCAAACAAACCGAACCACTTCTCACAACGCTGGTAAACATGAACACTTCGCCCCAAAATATAAGCATTGATCAAGCCCTAGGCCAAGCACACAGTCATTGGCAAGCTGGCCAAGCTATTCATGCAGAGCTTTTGTTCCAGCAAGTTCTTGCGGTTTGGCCTGGGCAATCTGATGCTTCGCACGTATTGGGTCTGATTGCTTATGCCTAAGGGAACCTAGATCTTGCTATCGAGCATCTGCGCACCGCGTGTAAGGCGCCTCGAGCCCGTGCGATATATGTCAGCAATTTGGCAGAGATGTGCCGCCAGGCCGGTAAGCTTGCGGAAGCAGAGCAAGCTGCGCGCCGCTCTGTTGCGATGGATAACGCTTTGGTGGCGGGCTGGAATAATCTTGGGATTATCCTGCAGGAAGCCGGAAACTAGAAGACAGCCTTGCCTGTCTTGAACGGGTTGTGGCCTTGCAGCCCGGATATGCCGAGGGGCATAACAATCTTGGCAACACGCGTTGGGGAAATGTGTAGAACTGGCGCCGCGCTCCTTCGTGTGAAGCAGCATTGCTTCGGGATTTCTAACGGCAGGTAAACGGCCTTATCCCGTTAAATGAACGGGTGCGCCTTTAGAATTCGCTCTGGCCGTTACGGGAAAAAACGGTCCGCAGCGCAGCGTGCTGCCCATGGATGTTAGAAGCCATGATTGTGTTCGATCAAAGGTCGACAACGCGCGAGCAACTGATCAAGATCAACGGATCGGGGCGCTGCACAGGTAGGCCATAGGACTGATGCGCAGTTGCGCGAACGCCTGCTGGTCCTTTGCACGCTCGCGGCGAAAGGAGCGTTGCGGTGTCATCAAAGTCCATTCGCGTTGCCACGGATGTGGGCGGCACCTTTACCGACATGGTGGCCTTCGAAACTGATCTTGCCACGGGTGCGGTTCGCGTCGTCACCGCAAAAGCCGACACCACGCCGCCTGATTTCGAGACGGGGGTGCTGAACGTGCTGGCCAAGGGAAAGATTGATCCGGCGGACGTCGATTTTCTCGTTCATGGCACGACGGTTGTTATCAACGCGCTGACCGAGCGCAAGGGTGTCAAAGTTGGTTTGATCACCACCGAGGGCTTCCGTGACACGTTGGAAATCGCCCGTGGCAACCGGCCCGATTTCTTCAACTTGCACTATCAAAAGCCCAAACCCTTCGTCGCGCGGCACTTGCGGCGCGAATTGCCCGGCCGGATGAGCTATCGCGGCATCGAAATGCGGCCGCTGGACCTGTCGGGCCTGCCTGCCATTCTGGATGATTTTCGGGCACAGGGGGTGGTGGCTGTGGCCATCGCCTATCTTCATTCCTACGCCAACACCCGCCACGAGGCGCAGACAGCCGACGCCGTGCGCCGCCTTTGGCCTGAGGCTTCGGTTGTGGCATCCCACCAGATCACCCGCGAATGGCGCGAGTATGAACGCACCAACACCGCCGTGCTGTCGGCTTATGTGCAGCCCACTGCCGAGCGTTACCTGACGCGGTTGGCCGATGGCCTGAAGGCCAAGGGATTTCGCGCCAGACCCTATGTGATGCAGTCTAACTGTGGCATAGACACGCTTGAGTCTGTCAAACGCGTGCCGATTACGATGGTGGAATCTGGGCCAGCGTCTGGCTTTTGGGGTGCGGCGGAACTCGGTCGCTTGATCGGGCAGCCCAATGTCATAGCGCTTGATATCGGCGGCACCACGGCCAAGTGTTCCTTGATCGAAAATGGCCAAGTGCGGATCACCTCTGACTACTGGATTGAACGCGACCGCACATCTGCGGGCTATCCGATCATGGTGCCGGTGGTTGATCTGGTCGAAATCGGCAACGGCGGCGGTTCCATCGCTTGGGTGGACGACTTTGCCAAGCTTCATGTCGGGCCGCAGTCCGCTGGCGCTGTGCCCGGACCCGCTGCCTATGGTCGGGGCGGTGCCAATGCCACGACGACCGATGCCAATCTATGGCTGGGCCGCATCAACCGCGACTATTTCTGCGGTGGCGAGGTCAAGGCCGACATGGGGGCGGCGGAAACGGCGCTTGGCGCGGTTGGGGCCGCCTTGGGCGTTTCGGTCGACGACGCGGCCCGTGGGATCATTCGCATTGCCAACAACAATATGGTCAATGCGCTAAAGCTGGTCTCGGTCAACCGCGGCCACGATCCGCGCGACTTTACCCTTGTCGCATTTGGCGGGGGCGGCGGGATGCATGCGGTGGCTTTGGCGGCGGAACTTGGCATGTCTCATGTGGTCATTCCAGCGGCAGCCTCGGTCTTTTCGGCTTGGGGGATGATGATGTCAGACTTGCGGCGCGATCATTTCGTAACCCGTCTGGTTGATCTGACCCCAAGCGCGGCGGCGGGGATCGAGGCGCTGTTTGGTGAAACCGAAGCTTTGTCGCGCGCCCAATTTGCCCAAGAAGGTGTGGCACCCGCACAGGTGAAAATGCAGCGTTTCGGCAAGTTTCGGTATCAAAATCAGGAACATACGACCGAAGTTCTGATTGAGCCCGGTGCCATAACCCCCACAAGGCTGGCCGAGATCGAGGCCGCCTTTCACCAAGCCTATGAGCGCGAGTACACCTACCGCCTGAATGCGCCCGTCGAGATGGTGGGCATCCACCTGATTGCCTCTGCCGAGGTCGGGAAGTTGCAGATGGTCGAACGCCCGACGCGCGATATGCCGGCAAGTGCCGCGCTGAAGGGGCGGCGTGACGTCGACTATATTCTCGACGGCCAGCATCATGCCGACATTTATGACGGCGACAGGCTTGAACCCGGCATGCGCTTTGATGGCCCCGCCATTGTTGAAGATGCAGGCACCACGGTGGTGATCCATCCTGACTATCGTGTCCGTGTCGACGGCTACAGCAACCTTCACATCACCTTGAAACCTTAAGGAATTTGCAATGAAAGACCTTTCCAACGATCCGATCACGCTGGAAATCATTCAAAACTCGCTTCAAGCCGCTGCGGACGAAATGTTTGCCGTGATGAAAAAGACAGCGATGAGTTCGATCATCTACGAGGTGCTCGACATGGGTACGGGCATCACCGACGCCAAGGGGGCTTTGGCGTCTTCCGGTGCGGGGATACCCTCTTTCGTTGGGGTGCTGGACAAGGCCGTCAAGGTGATCGTCGCCAAGTTCACCAAGCCTGACGATGTCGAAGCGGGGGATGTCTTTGCCACGAACGACCCCTATTTTGGCGGGGTCACCCACTTGAACGACATTATCGTGGCCATGCCGGTCTTTGCAGACGGGCGACTGATCGCTTGGGCCGCCAATATTGCGCATAATTCCGACGTGGGGGGCATGGCACCCGGATCGCTTTCCGGCGAAGCGACCGAGATCTTCCAAGAGGGGCTGCGCCTGCCAGCCATCAAGATCATCTCGAAAGGCGTGCCGATCCGGCCTGTGTTTGAAATCATCAAGGTCAATTCCCGAATGCCAGATGTGCTGGAAGGGGATGTCTGGGCCGCCATCGCATCGGTGCGGATCGGGGCGCGGCGATTGGGCGAACTGGCGGCCAAATACGGCGTGGCAACCTTTGAAAAGGCCATGGTGACATTTCTTGATCATGGCGAGGCCTTGGCGCGGCGCGAGTTGGCCAAACTGCCCAAGGGCACTTTTGAACTGTCTGAAGAGCAAGACGACGGCCGTGTGTTCAACGTCAAGATCACCATCAGTGACGATGCCTTTCTGGTCGATCTGCGCGACAATCCAGACCAATCCACTGGCCCGATCAATGCAAGCCGTGACGGGGTGATGGTCTGCGCGCAGATGATCTTCAAATCGCTGACGGATCCGGCTTCACCCGCCAACGAGGGCTCTTTCCGTCTCATCAGGCTTTTGACCCGCGAAGGCTCGGTTTTCCAAGCGGCAGAGCCGGCAGCCATCGGGTTTTATTATGAAATCGAGCTGCGGGTTTATGATATCATGTGGCGCTGTCTGGCCCAAGCAATGCCGGACCGTTTGGCTGCGGGGCATTTTGCATCGGTCTGCGGCACGTTCATTGGCGGTATCCATCCCGATACAGGCCGTCAGTACACGATCATCGAACCACAGGTGGGCGGTTGGGGGGCTTCGCGCACGGGCGATGGGAACACGGCCATTTTCTCTGGCTCTCATGGCGAGACATACAACTGTCCGGCCGAGATCAACGAGGCGCGCAACGGCCTGATCGTGGACCAGATGGCACTGAACCTAGAGCCGGGTGGCGAGGGCAAGTACACCGGCGGGCACGGTATCGTCATGGATTACCGGTTGCGGGCGGATAACGGTTTCCTGACGGCCGGTTACACGCGGTCAAAATTTCCCGCTTGGGCGTTGGATGGCGGCCATGAGGGATCTGCCAATTACATCGAGGTCATCCGCAAAGATGGGGGGCGGGAACGCTACGCTTTTGTCTCTGGCCTTGTGACCCATACCGACGATGTGATCCGCGTCGTCACGGGCAATGGCGGCGGCATCGGCAACCCCAAAGACCGCGACAGGGCGGCTGTGGCCGAAGATGTGCTGAACGGCCTGATCACCAAGGACCGTGCGGCCGACATCTATGGCTGGCGGCCCTAAGGGCGCGGTGACGGCGTGCCAAGCGGCAGGCGGTTACAATTTGATGTCCCGTCTGGTTGGTTTGGGCGAAAAGTAACGCCTTGGGGGTCGCGCACATGGCTTTGATCTTTGGGCCTTGACTTCAGGCCCTTCTGATCAGTTCCGAAACGGCAAGTTTTTGTTGACAGCTTAGCGCATCGGGCGCGTAATGGGGGTCTGGTGCATCCAATTCGGTAATCGCAAAGCCATGCAACGTTCGGACCTTGACGATCTGGATCGCAAGATCATCGCACTTCTTGGTGTCGAAGGGCGGCTTTCGGCTTCGGAAGTTGCGGCTCGTGTCGGTGGGGTTTCGGAACGCACGGCGCGCAATCGCATTTCGGCCCTTTTGCAAAGCAAGATGATTACGATCGGGGCCATTCCTGACCCCACAGCCATGGGGCTAGAGGTTCAGGCCGATGTGATGATTGAGGTTGAGCCGGGCATGGTGGAAAGCGTCGCGGTGGTGCTGGGTGAATATGACGAAGTGGGTTACCTTGCCACCACCACGGGCCGATTCAACCTGTCGGCCGCTGTGTCTGTTGCCTCGCAAGCCGATCTTTTGGACTTTTGCGAGACTATTGTGGGAAAGCTGCAAGGCGTCCGACGGGTTGAACCTTGGCTTATTCTGCGGATGTACAAGGCGTTTGGCACACGAACGACCGTGCTGATCGAAGCGGCGGAACGCGCCGGAAAGGCGCAAGGATGACTGGAATGCTGCGGATAGGCGTTGATGTCGGCGGCACCAATACGGATGCAGCCCTGTTGCGCGGAACAAAAGTTCTGGCGACGATCAAGACGGGGACAACGGCTGATGTGACCAGCGGTGTTGCCGCAGCCATTCGTGCGGTTCTGCAGGCCGCTCAGGTGCGCGCCAGCGATGTGAGCGGCGTCATGATCGGCACGACGCATTTTCTAAACGCTGTGGTCGAAGGCAAGCGGCTAGAGCGGGTCGGCATCTTGCGGCTGTGCGGTGCGGCGACCCGATCCTTGCCACCGATGGTCGATTGGCCAGATCGGCTGCGGCAGTTGGTTGACGGCGGCGCTGCCTTGGTGGGGGGCGGGGTGAATTTCGACGGCACGCCGATCGCGCCCTTGGACATCGCCGCGATCCGCACCGCCTGCCGCACGTGGCGGGCGCAGGGTGTGGCATCGGTCGCCATCAGCGCGGTCTTTGCCCAAGTTGACAGCCGGATGGAAGTGCAGGCCGCCGCCATCGTGGCCGAAGAAATTCCCGATGTCGCCGTCAGCCTGTCGCACCGCATTGGGCGCACGGGGCTTTTGGCGCGCGAAAGTGCGACGATCTTGAATGCCAGTTTGCATAGGCTTGGGGCCGAAACGGTCGGGGCGTTTCGCGCGGCGTTTGCGGGGCTTGGCCTGACCTGCCCGCTGTATCTGACGCAGAATGACGGCACGCTGATGTCGGCTGACTTTGCCGAGCGGCATCCGGTTTTCACCATCGCCTCTGGTCCGACAAATTCCATGCGCGGGGCGGCTTTCTTGACGGGCCTTGCCGATGCGGTGGTCGTCGATGTGGGGGGAACAACCACTGATGTCGGCATGTTGGTGGCGGGCTTTCCACGCAACCGCAGTGAAGGCGCCGAGATCGGCGGCATCCCGACCAACTTTCGCGTGCCCGACGTCTTTTCCTTTGGCCTTGGGGGCGGCAGTTTGGTTCTGTCGGGCCCGCCTTTGGCGATTGGTCCGGCGTCGGTGGGGTTCCGGCTGCCCGAAAAAGCCCTGTGCTTTGGCGGTGATACTTTAACCGCCACCGACATTGCTGTGGCCGCTGGGTTGGTGACGTTGGGGGATCGGGCGCGCGTTCGCCATTTGGATGCGGCGCTGGTCAAGGCCGCACTGGCCAAGATGAAGGCCGATGTGGAAACCGTGATCGACCGTATGAAGCCCAGTGCCGATCCTGTTCCGGCGGTTCTGGTGGGGGGCGGGTCGGTTATGATTGACGGGCTGCTTGCGGGCACATCGGTGTCACTGCGCCCTGATCATTTCGGCTCTGCCAACGCCGTTGGCGCGGCCATCGCCCAAGTCTCGGGCGAGGTAGACCGTGTGGTGGCGCTAGAGGGCACAACCCGCGAAAAGGCGCTAGAGGGCATTGTGGCCGAAGCCCGTCTGCGCGCGGTCGAGGCGGGGGCAAATCCAAGCTCTGTCCAAATTGCCGAAATTGAAGAAACGCCCTTGTCTTATCTGCCCGGCAACGCCGCGCGCATTGCAGCCAAAGTGGTGGGGGATTTGGCACTATGACTTACTGGACCCTGACAGACTCCGACATTGACCGCATCGCCATTGGCGTTGGCATATTGGGCACGGGCGGTGGGGGCAGCCCCTATTTGCAGATGCTGATCGCCAAGCAACTGCTGCGCGAAGGCAAACGCATCCGCATGATCCGCCCCGCTGATCTTGATCCGAACGCGCAGATCATCGGTCTGGGCGGCATCGGCGCGCCGACCGTTTCCATCGAGAAGATGGAAGAAGGCTTTGAAGGCGTGCGCGTTCTCAAAGCGATTGAAGCGCATACAGGCCGCAAGGTTGACGCCGTTCTGGGTGACGAAGTGGGCGGCGGCAATGGCATCTATCCGATGATCACCGCAGCGCATTTGGATTTGCCCGTGGTCGATGCCGACGGGATGGGCCGTGCTTTTCCCGAAGTGCAAATGACCAGCTTTTTCGCCTATGGCCAAGCCAGCCAACCCGCCGCCCTGTCAGACGCTGACGGCAACACCTTGGTCATCACGCAGGCCAAAACCCCGCAAATGCTGGAAAAACTGATGCGCACCGCCACTGTGGCCATGGGGTGCACCGCCTGCATGACCACAGCACCCATGACAGGCGATTTCGTGCGCCGTTACGGCATCGCCCACACAACCAGCCAAGCTTGGACATTGGGCGACGCCGTGATCCGTGCGCGTGACGCCAAGACCGACCCGATTGCCGCCATTCTGGCCGAGGCGGGTGGCACCTTTCTGATGACGGGCAAAGTCACCGACATTGGCCGCCGCATCGACGGTGGCTTTGTGCGCGGCACGCTGACCGTGGCAGGGCTGGGCGCAGATGCGGGCCGCACCTTGGTGATCGACATCCAGAATGAATATCTTGTGGCGACAGAGGGCGGCAAGCGCATTGCCATGGTCCCTGACCTGATCTGCATCGTGGATTCCGAAACGGGCCGCCCCATTGGCACCGAAGAGCAACGCTACGGCTTGCGCGTGGCGATCTTGTCCTTGCCCGCCCCCGCCCTGTTGCGCACCGATGTCGCCCTTGCTTTGATGGGTCCGCGTGCCTTTGGCTATGATTTTGACTTTGTTCCCCTTGGTCAGTCGACCGAACCTGCCCCCGTGGCCGCCTATCTGGCGGACCATTCCCTCACCCCAGCCTCTTAGAGGAGACCTGCCATGAACAGACGCGATGTCCTGAAATCCGCTGCCCTCTCCGCCCTTGCGGCATCCGTTCCCTTGGCCCTTCCACGGTGGAGCATGGCGCTTGCCCAAGATGGCAGCCGCATCTTCACCCTGGCGCATCCGGCAGGCTTTCCTGATCTGGACCCTGCCACATCTTTTTCGAACGACGGCGCGGTGCTGGCCAATGTTTACGAAGGCCTGACGCGCTATATCCCCGGCAAAGATGACGCACCCGCAACCGTTGCCCCGGTCTTGGCGACCGGGTGGGAAACCTCGGCCGATGGTTTGACATGGACGTTCAAGCTGCGCGAGGGCGTTAAGTTTCATGACGGCAGCGATCTGACCGCCGAAGCGGTGAAAGGTTCTATTGAACGCACGACCAAGATTGCGGGTGGTGCGGCCTTTATCTGGTCGCCCGTGACAGCCATCACTGCACCTGATCGGTTGACGGTGGTGTTCACACTGTCCTCACCCCAACCGCTTGACGTGATCGCGGCATCGGGCTTTGCGGCGTGGATCATCAGTCCCGCCGCATTTGATAAAGACAATGCGTGGTTCAACGCTGGCAACGATGCCGGAAGTGGCCCGTTCAAAATTGATCGCTACGAACCCGGCCAACGCGCCATTCTGAAGCGGGTGGCCGATTACTGGGGCGGCGCGCCGGACGGGGCCTTTGATACCGCAGCTTTCGAAATCGTCGAGGATGCTGTGCTGGATCAAAACATGATCGAAGGCGGGCAAGCCGACTGGACCTATGGCTTGGCCTATGAAAACCTTGATGCGCTGAAAGCCAACCCTGACCTGAGTGTCGTGGTCAACCCATCGTTCGAAACGCTTTTCGGGATGTACAACACCAAAAAGGCCCCGCTCGATCGCCCCAAGGTGCGTCAGGCGCTGTCGCTGGCCTTTCCTTATGACGATGTGATCGCGGCTGGCACGTCTGGCCTTGGGTCACGCGCCAAGGGCGTGATCCCGTCGGGTATCTGGGGCCATGACCCTGACGCCCCCGTGCCCAACACCGATCTTGAGGCTGCAAAGGCCCTTTTGGCCGAGGAAGGCTTGACCGACAGCAATCTGGAACTGGTGATGACCTATGCCACGTCAGACACGCTGGAAGCCACGGCGGGCGAGCTTTGGAAGGCCAACCTCGCGCAACTGGGCATAACGCTGACGCTGCAACCGATGGCTTGGGAAGCGCAGTGGGAATTGGCAAAGTCTGATCCCGCCGCAGCGCAGGACATCTTCGTGATGTACTGGTGGCCAACCTATGTGACGCCCTATGACTACCTGTTTAACCTGTTCCACTCGGAACAGTCGCCCGCTTACAACCTTGGGTATTACACCAATCCCGACTACGACAAGCTGATCGACGAAGCCGCCGCCCTATCGGGCACGGATCGCACCAAAGCCGAGGCGATGTTCAAAGACGCGCAACGGATGGTCATTGCCGATAGCGCCGCCGTCTTCATGCTGGATAAGCCCAACATCCACATCCTGCGGTCGGATGTGAAAGGCTATCAGGACAATCCGGCTTACGGCCACGTGGTTTTTGTCAACGACCTAAGCCGCTAGAAAAAGGGGCGCGCCGATGGATCTTGTCAGATACACCCTGCGGCGCGTCTTGCTTTCGGCCTTTGTGGTGGTGGGCGTTACTTTCCTTGTCTTTGTTGTGGCGCAAGTCGTGCCCTCGGACCCCGCAGCGCTTTATGCGGGGCCGCGACCGACTGCCGAGCAGATCGCCAAAGCGCGGGTGACTTTGGATCTAGACGCCCCCCTGCCGCAGCGCTTTGTGCGTTTTGCCACGGCCATGGGGACGGGCGATTTTGGCGTGTCTTACAAATCGCGCCGCTTGATCTCGCAAGATTTGGCGGTCTATCTGCCTGCGACGCTGGAACTGGCCATATTCTCGACCCTCCTCGCGCTGCTGTTGGGCATTCCGACGGGCGTGATCGCGGCGGCGCGGCGCGGGTCATGGCTTGACCGGCTGGGCAGTCTTGGATCGATCCTGTCGGTTGCCATGCCCACCTTCTTCTTTGCCATGCTGTTGCAACTGATCTTTTCGCAGTGGCTGGGCCTTCTGCCCCTATCGGGGCGGTTGTCGCAGCAGATTTCCATCGCTGACCCGCTGCCTTTCGTCACAGGTTTTAACCTGATCGACGCCTTGATGGCTGCACGGCCAGCCGTTTTTCTGGATGCCCTGTCGCATCTGATCCTGCCCGCGTTGACGCTTGCGGCCTATCCGGCCGGCATTGCAATGCGCCTGACCCGCTCTGCGATGATCGAGATTTTGGCCCGCCGCCACATTGTCGCCGCCCGTGCGCTGGGCCTTTCAGCGCCGCGCATTTTGTTCGGCCATGCCTTGCCCAACGCGGTGGGCCCCGCGCTTACTGTGATCGGGCTATCCTTTGCCTATGCCCTGACGGGGGCGGTCTTGGTCGAGATCATCTTCGCGTGGCCCGGCCTCGGCCGCTATGTCTCTGAGGCGATTTTGTCCAAGGATTTTCCCGTCATTGCCGCCGCCACACTGGTTGTGACGCTGTGCTATGTGGTGATGAACCTTGTGATTGACCTGACCCAAACCCTTGTCGATCCGCGCGTGGCCTTGACATGAGCGGGCTTGTCCGGCGCTTGGGCTTTGGCGGCACGCTTTGTCTGGCGTTGATCGTGACCTTTGCGCTGCTGGCCCTGTTTGCGCCGTGGCTTGCCCCCTATCCTGATCAAGGCATGGGCACCCCGAATGTGATTGCCAAGCTAAAGCCGCCCTCGGCGACCTTCTGGCTGGGCACCGATCATCTGGGCCGTGACGGTCTAAGCCGTGTGATCTTTGGCGCACGGGTGTCAATGTCTGCGGGCCTGCTGATCGTGGCGTTTTCGCTGCTGATCGGCCTGCCTGTGGGCCTGCTTGCCGGCTATTTCGGCGGTTGGGCCGATGAGGCGTTGATGCGTGTGACGGATGTCTTTCTAGCCTTTCCTGCCCTTTTGTTGGCTGTTCTTCTGGCGGCCGCGCTCGGGCCGGGGCTTTTGAACAGCATTGTCGCCGTCGCTGTCACGTGGTGGCCGTGGTATGCCCGCATGGCGCGGGCCGAGGTGCTGGTGCTGCGCGGCCAACCCTATGTCGAAGCCGCCAGCGTGATGGGCGTCTCGCAGGGGCGCATCGTGATCCGCCACATTCTGCCCGCTGCGGCCCGCCCGTTGCTGGTGCAGGCGGCATTGGATGTGGGGCCTGCGCTGTTAACCGCCTCGTCCTTGTCGTTCCTTGGCCTTGGCGTGCTGCCGCCCACGGCGGATTGGGGCAAAATGGTCGACGAGGGGCGCAAGTTCTTCCCTGACCGCTGGTGGGTGTCCGCCGCCCCCGGGATAGCAATCTTTCTTTTGGCTTTGGCCTTTAGCGTGCTGGGCGATGCGCTGCGCGACCGCGAAGGGGGCAAGCGCCCGTGACGCTGCTTGATATTCAGGGCCTTTCGGTCACAATCCCATCGCCAGCGGGGCCGGTGCAGGCGGTGCGGCGCATTGATCTGAACATTGCTAAAGGCGAGATCCACGGCCTGATCGGCGAATCCGGCTGCGGCAAGACCATGACCGGAATGGCGCTGCTTGGCCTTGCGCCTGCGGGCGCGCAGGTGGCGGCGCGGGTGTTTCAGTTTGACGGGATCGACCTTGCCAAATCAGCCGACGCCCTGCGCGGCCGCCGCATTGCACTGATTTCGCAAGACCCTGCCGCCGCGCTGAACCCTGTGCTGACCATCGGGCGGCAGATGGATGATGTGCTGCGCACCCACACCCTGCAACCCAAAGCGGACCGCACCGCTGCGGCGGTGGCTTTGCTGGCGGCAACTGGCCTGCCCGATGCCGCCAAGTTGTTAAAGCGCTATCCCCACCAGCTTTCTGGCGGCATGCAGCAACGGGTCGTCATCGCCCAAGCCCTTGCGACTGGCGCTGATTTCCTGATTGCAGACGAGCCGACCACGGCCCTTGACGTCACAGTCGGCGCGCAGGTGCTGGCGCTTTTGCGCCAATTGGTCGCGGATCGGGGCCTGACAGTGCTGATGATCACGCATGACATGGATGTTGTCGCGGCGGTGTGTGACCGCGCCACGGTGCTTTACGCTGGCCTTTCGGTCGAGACTGGCCCCGCCAGCGCCATCCTAACCCGCCCGCGCCATCCTTATACCGCTGCCCTTCTGGCGGCCTTGCCCGATGCCGCCCCGCACGGGCAAAGGCTTGCCGCGATTGACGGGCAGGTTCCGGCGTCTACCAAGCCCATTTCCGGCTGCGCCTTTTCGCCGCGCTGCCCTGCGGCCATGACCCTGTGTCACACGGTGCCGCCACCCGCGCGGGTTCGGGGGGATCATCGTTGGGCCTGCCATGTGGCGGAAGATGCGCCATGACCGCCCCTCTTTTGGACGTTCACGATCTGGTGGTGCGCTATAAGGCCCGAGGGCTGTTTGCTGCACCCTCCAAACCCGCCGTTGATAGGGTGAGCTTGTCTTTGCCCGCAGGGTCGACGCTGGGGATTGTCGGAGAATCCGGTTCCGGCAAAAGCAGCCTTTTGCGCGCGGTGCTGCGCTTGGTTCCGGTTGAAAGTGGCAGCATCACCCTTGACGGTCAGGATTGGCTGGCAATCCACGGCCCCGCATTGCGCCATGCGCGCCATTCGATCGGCTTTGTCGCCCAAAACCCCTTTCTATCGCTCAGCCCCCGCCTGACCATCGCGCAAATCTTGGCCGAACCGCTGTTGGCGCGCGGCGATAAGCCCGGGGCCGCGATGCAAGACCGCATGGCTTTGCTTCTGTCTCGCTGCGGCTTGCCGCCCGACTTTCTCGCCCGCCGTGCGCGTGAATTGTCTGGCGGACAAGCCCAGAGGGTGTCCATCGCCCGAGCCTTGGCCCTAAACCCGCGCCTTTTGGTGCTGGACGAGCCGACCTCGGCCTTGGACGTGTCCGTTCAGGCGCAGATTTTGAACCTATTGATGGACTTGAAGGCCGATTTTGGCCTGTCCATGCTGTTTGTCACCCACAATCTAAAGGTCGTCGCACATCTTGCTGACCAGTTGATGGTCATGCGGGGGGGCAGCGTTGTGGAGTCTGGCGCCACCGCACGGGTAATGTCGGCTCCGCAGCAGGTTTACACACGGGAATTGATGGGGTTCGGGCGGCGCGCCTGAAAGGCGGCGCCGACGTCATGGGCGGACCTGCCAGACCAAGACCCAAAAGGTCACGGGAAGTCCAAGCGCGCTGTCCCTGCAAAAATACGTCAAGCTAAAGCGCCACCGCGCCATCTGCTGGGTTGGCAAAGTTTCGCTCAGGGAAGACCGAATACCACTGCGGCCGCGCAGGATCACGGTCATAGGCGTAGCCCCCCAAGCGGCGGAAATGCTCGGCATATTCGGCCATCTTGTCGCGGTCCAGTTCCACCCCAAGGCCCGGTCCTTTGGGTAGGGCGATGGATCCGTTCTTGTAGCGAAACGGCCCGCCCTTGATGATGTCATCGGTCAAATGGTGATAATGTGCGTCTGCCGCAAAGCCGATGTTGGGCAAAGACGCGCCCAGATGCAGCATAGATGCCAGCTGTATCCCCAACTCCCCCGACGAATGCACTGAAGCGCCGTATTGAAAGGTTTCCAGCACGGTGCCCGCCTTATGGGCCTGCCGCAGGCCGCCCCAAAAGGTCGTGTCTAGCAAGACAACGTCAATCAGGTCTTGTCTGATAGACTGCGCCAATTGTTCAAAGTTGACCACGACCGCATTGGTGGCAGTGGGGATGGGCACGAATTGGCGCAGGCGGCGCATTCCTTCCAGCCCCCAGCACGGGTCTTCGAAATAGTCGTTATTCAGATCTAGGATCGCGCGGCCCACATGGATCGCCTCTTCCACCGTCCAGACGGAATTGGGGTCGATCCGCAAACGATCGGTGGGAAAAGCTGCGGCTAAGGCGCGGTAGACTTCAATCTCATGCGCGGGGGGAAAGACGCCGGCTTTCAGCTTGTGCGTGGTAAAGCCATGTTTGGTTTTCAGGTCGATGGCATGGGCCACGATTTCGTCAGCCGTCGTTTCGCCGCCAGCCCCCGTGGCCGCATTGCGGTGGCGAAAAAACAAGTAGGATGCAAAAGGGATTTCCTCGCGCAGCGCGCCGCCCAGAAGGTCGCAAGCGCGGATGCCCAAGCCCTTGCCCGCCGCATCCATACAGGCCATCTCGACCGCTGCGTGCAATTGCGCGCGGGCGTTGTACAGGCTGCCCACGGGGTTCATGATCTTCCAGCGCAGCTGTTCCAACTGCAACGGGTCATGGCCCAGCACATAGGGTTTCAACCCCAAAACCGCCGCCTCGGCAGAGGCCCCACCGCCCCCCATCTCGCCCAAGCCCACAACGCCGGTGTCGCAGACCACCTCGACAATCGTGCGGATAAAGCGGCCCCAATGTGCACCATTGGCATGGCGTAGTGGCGCTTCCAAAGGAACTGCAACCGTGGTGGCGCGCAGGTCGACGATTTTCATGAGCAGTCTCCAAAGCGGTAAGCGGGCAGGCCGCGCGCACCGACATCCAGCGCGAAAAGCCCGCCTTCGTGGGGATGTGCGGCCAGATGGTCGCCCGACAGGGTGAAGCGGGCCGAGGTGACATAAAGCGTGGCCAGATCAGGCCCGCCAAAGGTGCAACTGGTGGGCCACAGGCAGGGCAGATCAACCACATCCTCAACCGTGCCGTCGGGCGATAGGCAGGTCAGGCAAGCCCCCCCCGCCACCCGCGCTGTCCACAGACGGCCTTGGGCATCAAGACAAGACCCATCGGGAAAGCCGCGCGCAAAGCCAGACTGCAGCGCGGTGCGGCCCGAAAGCTGCCCGCCTGCCCCGATGTCATAGCGGTAGATCGTATTGGCCAAGGTATCGGCGGTGATCAGGTGGTGCGGGTCGGGAAAGGCCAGCGTGTTGGTGATGCCAAAGGCATCGTCAGAAACGCGCTGCACCCCGCCCGACGAGGTGTAGCGATAGATCTTGCCCGTGGCATGGGGTATATCGCAGGGGCTGTCATCGTCTTGGATGTTGTTGAACATCGTGCCCACCCAATAGGCCCCATCCGGCCCCACCACGCCCTCGTTCAGGCGGTTGGCGGGCACGTCGGGTTCAACCTGTGCGACGGGGCTTGGTTGGCCGTGCCAATCCCACAGGCAAATCGCCCGCTCCATCCCCAAGATCGTCCCGCCATCGGCGCGCAGCCCGATCGAGGTGGGCCGCCCCTGCAAGGGCCACACCTGATGCGCGCCACTGGCCGGATCGAACGCCTGCACCCGCCGCCCGATGATATCCACCCACACCAAACGCCCACGCCGGTCATCCCAAACCGCACTTTCGCCCACGATATCGCAGGCCCGCAGGACCAGTTCGACGCCCATATCCGCCCCTTCACGAATCCGTTGACAGATAGGATGCGCGGCCTTTACACCTATTTCAAGCAAAACCTGTCGGACAGGTTTGGGGGGATAAGTTTGGATCAGAGCAACAGCGCCAGTTTGGTGGGCGATGCGATTGGTGCCATTTCGCGGCATATCCGCGAGATGGATTTGATGCCGGGTGATAAGCTACCCTCTGAAGCCCTGCTGTCAAAGGAACTGAACGTCTCACGCACCGTGGTGCGCGAAGCCTTTCGCTCGCTTGCCGCGATGCGGATTATAGAATTGGCAACAGGTAAGCGCGCCACAGTGGCCCAGATTGACCACGGGGCCATGTCGCTGATGATCGAGCACGGCGTACACACCGATCAGATCAACATCCACCAAATCTATGATGTGCGCCGCACCATCGAAACCCGCATTGTTACCCTTGCTGCCATCCGCCGAACGGACCAGGAAGCGGCCGAGATTTTGCACCTTGCGGGGCAGATGAAGGCCAGTTTGGGCGACCCTGCGGCGTTGATGGAAAATGATCTGGCCTTTCACACGGCCTTGGCCCAAGCCTCGCGCAATCCGGTATATTCGTTGTTGATTGGGTCTTTTCAAGGAATAACGCGGCAGACTTGGCCGATGGGCTGGAAGACCCGCCCCACCCAAGCCGCGCGCGATTTGATGGTGCAGACCCATATAGATATCGCCCGAGCCGTCGCCGCAAGCGACCCGCTGAAAGCGGTGGAGTTGATGAGCCTGCATTTTGACGAAAGCGTGCGCGCCCTGCTGACGGCGGGGATGTCATGAAGATCACAGCCCTTGAAACCATCCGTGTGGCCGAGCGGCCGAACTTGATCTGGCTGCAGGTGCATACAGATCAGGGGCTGGTGGGCTTGGGCGAAACCTTTTTCGGGGCGGCCACTGTGGAAGCCCATGTGCATGAATACATAGCCCCCCGCGTGATTGGCCGCGACCCACTGGAAATTGACCGCTTGGCCGCCGATCTGGTGGGCTATTTGGGCTTTCGCTCGTCTGGCGCCGAAATGCGGGGCAATTCGGCCTTTGACATCGCGCTGTGGGATTTGTTCGGCAAGGCCACGGGCCAGCCGATTGCCCAGCTGCTGGGCGGCTTTACCCGACGCGAAATTCGCACTTACAACACCTGTGCGGGCACCGAATACGTCAAGAAAACCACGGGCCAAGTGACCGCCAATTACGGCATCGGCGACAGCCCGCAGTATGACGATCTGAACGGCTTTATGAACCGCGCCGATGAACTGGCCCAGTCCTTGCTGGAAGAGGGCATCACGGCCATGAAAATCTGGCCCTTTGACCGCGCCGCCGAGGCGTCGCGGGGGCAGTATATCTCTGGTCCCGATCTGCGCAAAGCCTTGGAGCCTTTCGAGAAAATTCGCCGCGCTGTGGGCGATAAGATGGATATCATGGCCGAGTTTCACTCGATGTGGCAGCTTTTACCGGCCTTGCAGATCGCCAAGGCGCTGACACCCTATCAGACCTTCTGGCACGAAGACCCCATTAAGATGGATTCTTTGGGCAGCCTGAAGCGCTATGCGGAACTTTCGCCTGCGCCGATTTCGGCGTCTGAAACCCTTGCCACGCGCTGGGGCTTTCGTGACCTGCTCGAGACGGGGGCTGCAGGTGTGGTGATGCTGGATCTGTCGTGGTGCGGTGGCCTGTCAGAGGCGCGCAAGATCGCCGCGATGGCCGAGGCTTGGCACCTGCCTATCGCCCCGCATGATTGCACCGGCCCCGTGGTGCTGTGCGCCAGCACCCATCTGTCGCTGAACGCGCCGAATGCCTTGGTGCAAGAAAGCGTGCGCGCCTTTTACCGCACTTGGTACCGCGATTTGGTCACAGCTTTGCCCGAGGTCAAAGGTGGGATGATCACTGTTCCGCCCGGAGCAGGTCTTGGGATGCAATTGCATCCCGATCTGGATCGGGCCTTCACCACATCGCGACTTCGGTCCGATGCAACCACGGTCTGAGCTGACCGCAACCTGCTTCATGGGAGGAGCATAAGATGAAGAAACTTCAAGGCCTAGCTATCGCTGCACTTTTGTCGACCGTCTCTACCGCCGCCATGGCACAAGATCCGCTGGACATCGTGTTCACCGTCCACTCGGGCGCATCGAACACGTTCTGGCAGGCAGTTCAGAAGGGGTATGAGGATGCCTGCGCCAAGATTGGGGCCACCTGCCAGATGGTCTATGTGCAAACCGATGGCTCGATTGCCGAACAGGTTGCCAATATGGAAGCTGCTTTGGCCCGCAAGCCCGATGCGCTGATCACTTCGATCATCGACAACACCGCCTTTGACGATATCATCCAGCGCGCCCGCGATGCCGGTGTGGTCGTGATTTCGTCCAACGTGGACGATCTCGAAGGCGCTGCGGGCAACGCTCGTCAGGCCTTTGTTGGCCAAGGCTTTGAACCTGCAGGCTACGGTCTGGCCCGCGCGCAATGGGCGAATATGCCCGCTGAAGGCCCGATCCACGTGCTGGTCGGCGTTTCTGGCCCCGGCCAAAACTGGTCAGAAACCCGCGCTTTGGGGGTCACCAACTTCCTCGACGAGCAGATCAAAGCCAATCCAGATCGCAAGATCACCTATGAAAAGATCGACTCTGGCCTTGATCTGGCAGTGGTCGCCGACCGCGTTGGCGCTTATCTGAGCGCGCATCCCGAAACCAACGCCTATTTCGACACGGGCTTTTGGCATGCAGGCGTGGCGGGTGTGCTGCGTGACCGTGGCATAGCGCCGGGCAAGGTTCTGTTGGGTGGGTTCGACTTGGTTCCGGTCGTGCTGGACGAGATGGACTCGGGCTATATCCAAGTCGAAGTTGACCAGCAGCCCTACGAACAGGGCTTTATGCCTGTGATGGAGGTCTATCTGGCCAAGACCGTCGGCCTGTCGCCAGTCGACATCAACACCGGTGAAGCGCTGGTTTACCCCAAGGATGTGGCCGCCGTGCGCGATCTGTCCGAAAAGGGCCTGCGTTAAGTCTTTGACGATGGTTGGCGCAGAGATACGCTTTGCGCCAACCAATTTTCAACCAAAGGAACCCTGACGGATGAAGCGCCTTTTTAAACTCGCTTTGCAAAAGCCAGAGCTTGCCAGCACCTTGTTGTTGGTGCTGCTGGTGCTGATGTTCCAGATCCGCTCTGGTGCAGTGTTCTTGTCCATTGACAACGTGCGCGGTGTGCTGGGGCTCTTGCCGGAAACGGCCTTGGTCGCGGTTGGGGTGACCTTGCTGATGATCTGCGGGGAGTTTGACCTGTCGGTCGGATCGGTCTTTGCGTTGATGCCGATGACAATGGCCGTGCTGGTGGTGGCGGGTGTGCCCTTTTGGCTGGCCGTGTTTTTGGGCTTGGCACTCTGTGCCGCCATCGGATTTATCAACGGTTGGATCACCATCCGGTTTGACATCCCCTCCTTCATCACAACCTTAGGCATGATGTTTATGGCGCGGTCGATGACGGTTGTGGTGTCAGGCGGCTTTCCGCCCCGCATCAAGCCGGGGTCGGTGCCAAGCTGGATTTTCACCGGCTTTGTTGACGGCGGCGGCTTAATCCGCGCCTCGGTTCTTTGGTTCTTGGCGATTGCGGTGCTGGTCAGCCTGCTGTTGGCCAAAACAAATTTCGGCAACTGGGTGCGCGCCACGGGGGGCTTTTTGCCTGCGGCGGCTGCCATGGGCATTCCCAGCGGCAAGGTGAAGATCGCCTGTTTCATGATCTGCTCGGTTCTGGCGGGCTTTGCCGGAATGATAGAATCACTGCGCTTGAATTCCTTCCTGCCGTCGCTGGGCGAAGGGATGGAGCTGCAAGCCGTGGCCGCCGCGGTGATCGGCGGCACATCGCTGTCGGGCGGGATCGGGTCGATCATCGGGGGCCTGATAGGGGCCACCTTGATCCGCGTGATCGACAACGGCATGGTGATGAGCCAGATCGATTCCAACTGGTTCAAATTCGCCATCGGCGCTTTGACCATCTTTGCCGTGGTGGGCAACGCATGGTTGCGCCGCCGTGGACGGGCCATGCAAGTGGAGACGGACAAATGAGCACCCCCATCATCGAAACCCGCAATCTGCACAAATGGTATTCAGGGGTTCATGCCCTGAAGGGTGTTAGCCTTAAGATTGAAAAGGGTCAGGCCTTGGGTCTTGTCGGCGACAACGGCGCGGGCAAATCCACGCTGATCAACATCTTGTCCGGCCTGCATCGTCAGGACGAGGGGGAGATCCTGCTGGAAGGCCAAGAGGTAGATATTCGCAACCCGAAAGATTCCATGCGCCTTGGGATCGAGACGATCTACCAATATAACTCCATGGTCCCCCTGATGACCATTTCGCGCAACGTCTTTATCGGGCGCGAGCCGTTGAAATGGTCCATCGGCGGGTTTGGCGTCTTGGACGAAAAGAAGATGCGCGAAGAGTCGGTCAAGGCGATTGCCGATGTCGATCTGCACCTGCGCTCGCCGGATGCTTTGGTCGGCGAATTGTCGGGCGGGCAAAGGCAAGGCGTGGCAATTGCCCGCGCGATGCATTTCAAATCCAAGGTGATGATCTTGGATGAACCCACCAACCACCTGTCGGTC
Organism: Paracoccaceae bacterium; assembly: GCA_947449875.1. Classification (GTDB taxonomy): domain Bacteria; phylum Pseudomonadota; class Alphaproteobacteria; order Rhodobacterales; family Rhodobacteraceae; genus Stagnihabitans. The sequence continues at coordinate 3,399 of CANFSY010000027.1, read as the reverse complement.
AAGGAAACCGCCAAGGTGATCGGCTTTGTGAAAGGCTTGAAAGAACAAGGTGTCACCAGCGTCTTTATCAGCCACAACATGCACCATGTCTTTGCCTGCTGCGACCGGATCGTCGCCATGGCCTTGGGGCAGGTGGTGCTGGATAAGCCCGTCTCGCAAACCTCGATCGAGGAAGTATCGGAAAAGCTGTAAGCCATGACCAAGGGGACATTGTCAGGAAAACATGCTCTTGTGACGGGCGGCTTGGGGTCAATCGGCGCAGCCTTGGTGGCGAGCTTTGCCGTGGCAGGCGCGCGTGTGACGTTGCTGGATCGCCCAGATCTTACCCCGCCGAAAGGGCATGGTTGGCTGGGGGTAGACCTTAACGATTTAGGCAGCGTCGAAGGCAAGGTGTCCGCCGCTGGCCCCTTTGACATCCTGATCAATAACGCCGCCCTCATCATCAACAAGCCTTTTCAAGACTTCTCTCTTGAAGAGTATGAGACACAGGTGCGGGTGAATTCATCCGCAACCTTTGCACTGACGCGGGCCTGTGTGCCCGCGATGAAGGCCAATGGCTGGGGGCGGGTGATCAATATGACGTCGCTGACGCTGAATGGGCAATGGGATGGCTACGTGCCCTATGTTGCCTCTAAGGGGGCGATGCTGGGACTGACCAAGGGGCTGGCGCGTGAGTTGGGCCAGCACGGCATAACGGTCAACGCTATTGCTCCGGGGGCTGTTATTTCAGAGGCCGAAAATCGTGTCTTCGGCGACAGGCTGGCGGAGTACAACGCGTTTATCTTGAAAAATCAAAGCGTAAAGACGCGGATTTTGGCTGAAGATGTTGCAAATCTTGCGGTTTTTCTGGCCTCGGACGGCGCAAGGATGATTTCGGGGCAGAACATCGGCATAGATGGGGGCTGGTGACAACCGCCCCAAACTTTGGACGAAACGCAGCATAGGGAAGATGATGACAACAGCAGCCATCCCAGTTGGACAACGCGATTATGGCCTGACCGGCGCAGATGGGCGGCGGGCGGTGGAAATCGGCCTCGCCTCGGCGGAATGGTACCATTCCGAGGTGCCGCGCGCCGTGATGAAAGACCTGATGAAGCGCACCGACGGCCCGGCCTTGCGCGATACGGCGCTGTGGTTTGTGTTGCTGATTGGCGGCGCTTGGGGCGGCATTCACTTTTGGGGCACTTGGGCCTGCGTGCCGTTCTTTTTGGTCTACAGCGTGATCTACGGGTCGTCCTGCGACAGCCGCTGGCACGAATGCGGCCATGGAACGGCCTTCCGCACCGCTTGGATGAACGATGTGATCTATAACATCGCCAGCTTCATGGTGATGCGAAACCCCGTGACATGGCGGTGGAGCCATGCCCGCCACCACACCGATACTTATATCGTCGGCCGCGATGCCGAGATTGCATGGATGCGCCCGCCCAAAACCGTGATGAATTTTCTGGCGCTGTTTGATGTGATCGGCACGCTGAAATCGCTGCAAACCTTGGCGCGCAATGCCTCGGGCAATCTGACCGACGATGAGAGAAGCTTCATTCCTGCCAGCGAATGGGGCAAGACGATCTGGGTCGCTCGGGCGCATATCGCGATTTATCTGGCAACCATTGCTGCGGCTTTGGGGCTGCAGACATGGCTGCCGCTGTTTTTAATCGGCCTGCCGCGCATCTATGGCAGTTGGCATATGGTGATGGTGGGCCATTTGCAGCACGCGGGCCTTGCCGACAATGTGCTGGACCATCGGCTCAACACCCGCACCGTCTATATGAACCCGATCAGCCGCTATATTTACTGGAACATGAACTACCATGTCGAACACCACATGTTCCCCATGGTGCCCTATCACGCTCTGCCGCGCTTGCACGCGCTGATCAAGGATGATCTGCCCGCCCCCAACACCTCGATCTGGGATGGCTACCGTGAGGTCTTTGCCTCGCTTCGCCGGCAAAAAACCGATCCCGCCTATGCCTATCGCAAGGCGCTGCCCGCGACGGCAAAGCCCTACCGCGACGAATTCCACACGCTCAACATCGACCGCCGCAGCCATTAAGGAGCCCGTCATGGCCCGCAAGAAACCCACGATCGCCGACCTGCGCGCCCATAAGGGCAAGGGTCAGTATACCATGCTGCGCGTGATGACCCTAGACGAGGCCGAGGCCGCCGAACAGGCGGGCATCGACATCGTCTCGGTGCCCGATCACCTTGTCACCCATCCGCGCTACCGCGAGGTTGCGCCGACGCTGTTTTCGATGACGGGCCAAACCCATCTCGAAGCGGGCACCCGTGACGATTACCTGCGCTGGGCCTGCCGTGTGATGAACGCCGGGGCGGATGCAGTCTATTGCTCGGGCGGGCTTGGCACAGTGGAGCATGTCGCGCGCGAGCATATTCCCGTGGTGGGCCATGTGGGGCTGGTGCCAAGCCGCGCCACGTGGACGGGGGGCATGAAGGCGGTGGCCAAGACGGCGCAAGGGGCTTTGGCGTTGCTGGAAGAAATCCGCGCCTATGAGGCCGCTGGGGCCTTTGCGGTCGAGATTGAAGTTGTGCCAGAAGAAGTTGCCACCGAAATCAACCGGCGTGTGGGGATTTTGCTGTGGTCGATGGGGGCCGGCGCAGGGTGCGATGCGCAGTATCTGTTTGCCGAGGATATCTTGGGCACGAACCGCGGCCATATGCCGCGCCATTCCAAGGTCTATCGCAACTTTGCCGCCGAATACGACCGCTTGCAAGCCGAAAGAGTCGCAGCGTTTAAAGAGTTCATCGCCGATGTCGCCGCATCTGCCTATCCAGAAGATAAGCACGTCGTTAAGATGGCAGCCGCAGAACTAAGCGCCTTTCGGGCCGCCTTAACGGGGGGCTGACCGAATCCCCACGCCCGTGGCGCGGTGTCACTTCTGGTTTGAGGAATATGAGCCACCGGTTGCGGGACCTCTGCCGGGGGTTTGGAGTGTCCCAATCGGGTGGTCCAGTTTAGATATCAATGCGCGGTCGGCCCTTATCTTTCTCGCAAACCTCACGCTGCAATATCGAGTGTAGGTGCTTCAGCAAATCCTGCCCCCGCAACCAAAAAAATGCATAACAATACCAAAACCATAGCCCCGCTAACGCGGGTCTCTCTGCATTCGCCCCGCAGAATAATTGCCGCGTCCGTTGCTGCGTTGGGAAAATGTGTGAAAGACAACAAGCGAACGTAACCGTCCGGTCTGACCGCAGTTATCGGGTAACCGTCCGGTCTGTCCGTCACCCCTACCGCCAGCCAGACCATCGCGTTCATCGGAACCGGGATCATCCCGAAAGGCCGCGGATCAGCCGGGCCAGAGCCTCGGGATCATAGGACCCGCTGATCCGCAGCCGGTGCCCGCCCGCAAGCTCGACCTCGATCTGGCCTTCGGTTGT
>CANFSY010000026.1 GCA_947449875.1 Paracoccaceae bacterium | reverse complement strand
GGCCCCCGCGAAATCGGCGCGAGACTTGGCCTCGGCCAACAGGGCTTCGGTCAGCGCGGTCAGGTTGGGATGCTGGCGGTGGTGCAGGTGATCGGCCTTGGTCGCGGCAAACAAGATCCGCTCGACCCGCTGTGTGCCCATCAGACGCCCAAGCCATCCGCGTTGGCCGGGGCGAAAGGCGGCCAGCACCGCCGCCATGGTGCGGCGCAGGTCATCCAAGGCGGCAGGGCCACGATAGACAGCGTCCATCACATCGACCAGCACGATCTGGCGGTCAATCTTGGCGAAGTGGTCGCGAAAAAAGGGGCGCACGATCTGGTCTTTGTAGGCGTCAAACCGCACCTGCATGGCCGCCCACAGGCACCCTTTGGGCAGGTTTGCAGGCTTGGGCAAGGGGGCAAAGGTCAAGGCCGGCGCGCCTGCCAGATCACCGGGCAACAAAAACCGCCCCGGCGTGCAATCTGACAAACCCGCCTGCCGTGCAGCACCCAGATAGGCGGTGAAGGCCTGCGCTAAGGCCGCAGCCTTGGGCTCGTGCAAGGGCAAGGACCCGTCTTCGGCCCGCGCATGGGCGAGATAGGCCGCCCCCTCGGGCCGTTTTGACAGGCGCTGCAAGGTGGCATCGGACCAATCCTCAAAGCTTGTGTCCAGCAAGGCGACATCCAGCAGCCATTCGCCGGGATAATCCACAATATCCAGATGCAGCACTTGCGGCCCCAAGACCCGCCCTACAACGCCCCGCCCGCCCAACCGAAAGCTTAACCGCAGTTCTGACACAGCCCGCGTCGACTGCGGCCAACGCGGCTGATCGCCGGTCATCGCCGCCAGATGATCTTCAAAGGCAAAGCGTGGCAGGGTCATGTCGGGTTGGGGATGCAGATAGACCGCCTCGATCCGGCCCTGCCCGCTTAAGGCCGCCATACGGCCCCGCGCCAGAAGATTGGCGACCAGATTGGTGATAAACACCGTCTTGCCCGCCCGCGACAGGCCCGTCACCCCAAGGCGCAGCACGCGGTCCGGCCTTAGCCCGCCACGCCCGCCCCATAGCCCCAGATCGGTTGCCGCCACCTTTGCCCCCTGCCCTGCTTTGGCCTACATAAGCAGCACGCCCGCGCAAAAGTAGCCCCCCCGTTGCGAAACCTGCATCAAGCTTGTAGGCAGGGTTTAACAGCTCCATCTTGGCCCAAAGGCGCTGCACGGGTCGGGGGGAGTGTGAAACCCCCCGCTTTGGTCGCACCCATGCCCCGCTTTGCCCTGAAGATCGAATATGACGGCGCGCCTTTCAACGGGTGGCAAAGACAAGCGCAAGGCCAGCCGTCGGTTCAAGCGGCGGTCGAATCGGCCTTGGCAAAGCTGGAGGAAGGCCCCCATACCATCGCCGCCGCAGGCCGCACCGACACAGGTGTGCATGGAAGCGGACAGGTCGCGCATATCGATCTGACCAAGCCTTGGGACCCGTTTCGCCTGTCAGAGGCGCTGAACCACCACCTGCGCCCGCTGCCCGTGGCCATTGTGGCCTGCGCGGCCGTGGCCGACGATTTTCACGCCCGTTTCAGCGCCATCGAGCGGCGATATGTGTACCGCATCGTAACCCGCCGCGCCGTGCCGGTGCTGGAACGCGGCCACGTCTGGCACATGCTGGCACCGCTGGATCTGGCGGCGATGCAGCAAGGGGCGGCGCATCTGGTGGGGCACCACGATTTCACCACCTTCCGCTCGACGCTGTGCCAAGCGCAAAGCCCGATCAAAACGCTGGACGAGGTGACAATCACCGCCCATCCCTTGCCCCACGGCACTGAGTATCAGTTCTATCTGCGGGCACGGTCGTTCCTGCACAATCAGGTCCGCTCGATCGTGGGCACCTTGGTGCGGGTGGGCACGGGGGCGTGGCCGCCCGAGCGGGTGGGTCAGGCACTGGACGCGCGCGACCGTGCCGCCTGCGGCAGTGTCGCCCCACCGCAAGGGCTGTGCTTGACACAAGTGCGCTATCCGGTTGATCCTTTCGCTTAAGGTGTGCGGGGCTGCCCTGTGTCTAGCGCCACATCGCGATTGGGCCCCAAAGCCAGCACCCCCTTGACCGGAGCCCCCTTGCGGGGACGAATCCATGAGCAAACCGACCCATACCCCGCCTCGGCCCCCCGGTGCCGAGTTCTTGCCCAAAATCATCACCGTCTGGCGCGAGGGCTATCATTGGGCCGACCTGCGCGCCGATGCGATGGCCGGGCTGTCGGTGGCAATCGTGGCGCTGCCCTTATCAATGGCCATCGCCATAGCCTCGGGCCTTGGGCCAGAGCGGGGGTTGTTTACGGCCATTGTCGGCGGGTTCATCGTATCGGCCTTGGGCGGATCGCGCTATCAGATCGGCGGGCCTGCGGGGGCGTTTATTGTGGGCGTTTCGGCCTGTGTGGCGCAGATTGGCGTGCCGGGGTTGATGGTGGCGACCTTTTTGTCAGGATTTATCCTGATGGCGGCGGGCGGGTTGAAGCTGGGCGCTTATGTGAAATTCCTGCCCTATCCGGTGACGATTGGCTTTACCTCGGGAATCGCCGTCATCATCTTCACCAGCCAGTTGAAAGAGCTTTTGGGGTTAAAGCTTGCAGGGGCTGAACCGCCCAAAGTTCTGGATAAGTTGGGCGCGCTTTGGGCTGCGCGCGATACCCTGTCTGGCCAAGCGGTGGCCGTGGCGGTGGTGACGATTGCAGCCTTGCAGATCATCAAAAAGCTGCGCCCGCATTGGCCCAATTTGCTGATGGCGGTGGTCGGGGTTAGTCTGGGGGTGTGGGCTTTACACCTGCCGATTGACCTTGTGGGCGACCGCTTTGGCACCTTGCCACGGTTCTTGCCCGCACCTGTCTGGCCGGACCTGTCATGGGCCATGATCCAGCGCAGCTTGCCCTTTGCCTTGCAGTTCAGCCTGCTTGGGGCGATCACGGGCCTGTTGTCGGCCCAAGTGGCTGATGGCCTTTCAGGCAACCACCACCGCCCCGCGATCGAGCTTTTCGCCGAAGGGGCCGCCAATATCGCGGTGTCGTTCTTTGGCGGCATCTATGCCACGGGTGCGGTGGCGCGCACCGTCACCAACCACAGCGCGGGGGCCAAGGGGCCTGTGGCGGGGATGCTGCATGCGGTCTTTGTGCTGGGTTTTATGGTGGCGCTAGCACCCTTGGTGTCGTTTGTGCCGATGGCGGTTTTTGCGGGGCTGCTTAGCGTGGTGGCGTGGAACATGGCGGGCAAGGCGCAGTTCTGGATGCTTTTGCGCACCTCGCGCAGCGATGCGCTGATTGTGGTGGCGACCTTTCTTTTGGTCGTGCTGCGCGATCTGACCGAAGGGATCGTGGTGGGCTTTGCGCTGGCCGGACTGGTCTTTTTGCAGCGCATGTCCCACAGCGCTGTGATTGACACCGGCGACGAGGCTGACCGCCCCGACTGCGTGGTGGTGCGCCTGTCGGGGCCTTATTTCTTTGGCGCGGCCGCCCAAACCGGCGCGGTGCTGGACCAAATCGCCGAACACCCGCGCCATTTCGTGCTGGACCTGACCGCCCTTGACTATGTCGACAGTTCCGGCGCGCGCGCTTTGGACCTGCTGGCCCTGCGCACCCAGCGCAAGGGCGGGCAAATGGTCTTGCTGGGCGTGCGCCCCGCGCAACGGCGCATCTTGGAAAAGGCCGGCCTTGCCCCGCCCTTGGTGCGCTACATCGAAACGCTTGGCGCCCTTGATTCGCCTGATTGACGACCCAAGCTGCCGCAGCGCACCAAATTTGCGCAAAACATTCAGTCGCCCGCATGGCGCTTGACAAAATTATCTTGCGCGCACGATAGCTTGGCCTCTAATGAAAGCGGTGAAAAACCAGTGTTTGCTATTCGGTATGCGATGGTATACATGACCGCAACTTTGGCTTTCATCGAAGCCGAGACTTGCGATAGATTTCAAACGTCAAATATGAAGACAGGGCGCGCAGCCGGGAAAACGGGGCTGTGGGGCTGACTTAGGGGGGATACCATGGACGATCGGGCACCGGCACTTTACACGGCAAGCGCAGAATTTGTCGCACAGGCCAACGTGACGCCTGCGGGCTATGTCGCGCGTTATGACGCCTCGATGGCGGATCCGGATACGTTCTGGGCGGCGGAAGGGCGGCGGATTGACTGGATCAAGCCTTTCACCAAGGTCAAGAATTCCACATTCAAACTGGGCGAAGTCTCGATCAAATGGTATGAAGACGGCACCACCAACGTCTCGGCCAATTGCATCGACCGCCACATGGTCAAGCGCGCCAACCAGACCGCGATCATCTGGGAACCCGATGATCCCAAAACCCCCGCCCGCCACATCACCTATGCCGAGCTTTTGGAACAAACCTGCCGTCTGGCCAATGTTCTTAAAGCCCACGGTGTGACCAAGGGCGACCGCGTGGTGCTTTATATGCCCATGATCCCCGAAGCCGCCTATGCCATGCTGGCCTGTGCGCGGATCGGGGCGATTCATTCGGTGGTCTTTGGCGGCTTCTCGCCCGACGCGCTGGCCAACCGTATCAATGATTCCGAAGCCAAGCTGGTGATCACCGCCGATTACGGCCCCCGTGCGGGCAAAAAGACGGCGCTGAAATCCAACACCGATCAGGCCCTGCTGCATTGCAAGGATTCGGTGCAATGCTTGGTTGTCAAACACACCGGCGATGAAACCCATTGGACCGCAGGCCGCGATTTTGACCTGAAGGCCGAAATGGCCCAAGCCGCCCCCTATTGCCCCTATACCGAACTGGGAGCCGAAGATCCGCTGTTTATCCTCTACACCTCGGGCTCGACCGGAAAGCCTAAGGGCGTGGTGCATACGACCGCGGGCTATCTGGTCTATGCGGCCATGACGCATGAGATGACGTTTGACTACAAAGACGGCGATGTCTTTTGGTGCACCGCCGATGTGGGCTGGGTCACGGGCCACAGCTACATCGTCTACGGCCCCTTGGCCAATGGGGCGACGACAGTGATGTTTGAAGGCGTGCCGACCTATCCAGATGCGGGCCGCTTCTGGGAGGTGATTGCCAAGCACAAAGTCACCCAGTTTTACACCGCCCCCACCGCGATCCGCAGCCTGATGGCGATGGGCACCGATCCGATCGAAAAGCACGATCTGTCGTCGCTGCGCTTGTTGGGGTCGGTCGGCGAACCGATCAACCCCGAGGCGTGGAATTGGTATTTCACCAACATCGGCAAGGGCAAATGCCCCGTCGTCGACACCTTCTGGCAGACCGAAACCGGCGGGCATATCATCACGCCCTTGCCCGGGGCGATTGCGCAAAAGCCTGGCTCGGCCACCAAGCCCTTCTTCGGCGTGCGCGCCGAGGTGCTCGATGCCGCCTCTGGCCAAGTGCAAACGGCCACCGAAACCGATGGCGTCTTGTGCATTGCCGACAGCTGGCCGGGCCAGATGCGCACGCTGTGGGGCGACCACAAACGCTTTGAAGAGGCCTATTTCGCCCAATATCCGGGCTATTACTTCACCGGCGACGGATGCCGCCGCGATGCGGACGGTTACTATTGGATCACCGGACGGGTGGATGACGTCTTGAACGTATCAGGCCACCGCTTGGGCACGGCAGAGGTCGAATCCGCCCTTGTCGCCCACCCCAAGGTCGCCGAAAGCGCTGTCGTGGGCTATCCGCATGACATCAAAGGCCAAGGCATCTATGCCTATGTCACCTTGATGCGCGGCATCGAACCGTCAGAAGACCTGCGCAAAGAGCTGGTCAAATGGGTGCGCACCGAGATTGGCCCGATTGCCACCCCCGATCTGATCCAATGGGCCCCCGGCCTGCCCAAGACGCGCTCAGGCAAGATCATGCGCCGCATCCTGCGCAAGATTGCCGAGAATGATTTCGCGGCGATGGGCGACACTTCGACCTTGGCAGACCCTGCTGTCGTCGATGATCTGATCGCAAACCGCATGAATAAAGCTTGACCGGATCGTAAAGTGCGATTTGGCTATGTCGTTCCGGCCCCGTGATGGGCCGGACTGAAAAGCAGGCGTTTAAGACCGACTGTTTTGTAAACCTGCCCCTAAAGGCAGGTCCAATGGGAGAGAGAAACAATGGCAAAACAACCCTCGGATGCGAGCAACCGCTCGCGTCCCATGAGTGCCGCCGAGAGAAAGGTCATTTTGGCCTCTTCGATGGGCACGATCTTTGAATGGTATGACTTCTACCTGTACGGCTCGCTGTCGGCTTACATCGGCGCGCAATTCTTCACGCCCTTCCCCGAAGCCGCCCGCAATATCTTTGCGCTTTTGGCTTTTGCGGCAGGCTTTCTGGTGCGCCCGTTCGGCGCGCTGGTGTTCGGGTCGCTGGGCGATTTGATCGGGCGGAAATACACCTTCCTGGTCACGATCTTGATCATGGGCCTGTCGACCTTCTTGGTGGGTTTGCTGCCGGGCTACCAAAGCTGGGGCATTGCAGCGCCGATTATCCTGATTGGTCTGCGCATGCTGCAAGGCTTGGCTTTGGGCGGTGAATACGGCGGGGCGGCGGTTTATGTGGCCGAACATGCGCCGCAGAACCGTCGGGGCTATTACACCTCGTTCATCCAGACAACAGCCACCATGGGCTTGCTGTTGTCGCTGGTTGTGATCTTGGCCGTCACACCGATCATCAACAACAACTTCCCCTCGGTCGCCCAGTTCGGTCTGGACGGGGCTGCGGTTTTGGATGCCAAGGGTCAACCGGTGGTTCTGGCGGCTTGGAACGCTTGGGGCTGGCGCGTGCCGTTCGTCTTGTCGGCTGTCTTGCTGCTGGTCTCGCTGTATATCCGCCTGACCATGGAAGAAAGCCCGGTCTTCAAGAAGATGAAGCAAGAAGGGGCTGAATCCAAAGCGCCGCTGCGCGAAGCTTTTGGCACTTGGAAGAACGGCAAGATCGCCCTGATCGCGCTGTTTGGTCTGACAATGGGGCAAGCTGTTGTGTGGTATTCGGGCCAGTTCTACGCGCTGACCTTCCTGCAATCGATTGTGAAGGTTGACAGCTTTACCGCCAACGTCTTTGTCGCCTGCTCGCTGGTCTTGGGCACGTGGGGCTTCATCTTCTTTGGCGGCCTGTCCGACCGCATTGGCCGCAAGCCGATCATTCTGGCGGGCTGCTTGCTGGCGGCGATCACCTACTTCCCGGTGTTCAAGTTCATCACCGCCACTGCAAACCCGGCCCTTTATGCCGCCCAGCAAACCGTGATCACGGTGACGGCGGATCCGGCGGATTGTTCCTTCCAGTTCAACCCGGTTGGAACGGCCAAGTTCACCCACAGCTGCGACGTCTTGAAAGCTGTACTCCTGAAGGGTTCGGCCAATTCCACGACGGTCGATGCGCCGGCAGGCACCATCGCCAGCGTGAAAATCGGCGAGACGGACATTTCGTCTTATGACGGTGCCGCCAACAAGGCTGACATCGACGCTGCCAAAGCCGCCCTTGATGCGGCGAAAGCTGCGATTGATGCGGGTCTTGCCACCACGCTCGCCGATGCGCAAAAAGCCAACGGCGCGGCAAAAGCCGCAGCCGCCGATGCGGACAAGGCGCTCAAAGCCGCAGCCGACGATGCGGCCAAAGCCACCGCGCAAACGGCGCTGGATGCGGCAAACGCCGCCCTGCCCGCCGCCCAAGCAGCCCTTGATGCCGCCCGCGCCGCCGTTCCGGCTGACCTGCTGGCAACGCTGGATGCCGCCGAAGCCGCCTATGGCAAAGCCAATGGCGTCAAAGGGGCCTTCGAGAAAGCCGTCAACGACGCCTTGCTGGCAGCGGGCTACCCGCTGGTGGCCGCCGACAACACCACCGTGGCCAAGGTCAACACGTTGTCTGACGTGTTCACCGCGCAGAACCTGACGGTCATCATCACCTTGACCTATCTGATCTTGCTGGTGACGATGGTTTATGGCCCGATCGCAGCGCAGTTGGTCGAGCTTTACCCGACCCGTATCCGCTACTCCGGCCTGTCCTTGCCCTATCACATCGGCAACGGCTGGTTTGGCGGCTTGCTGCCCGCCACGGTTCTGGCCATCTCGGCCCAGACGGGGAACATCTACTCGGGTCTGTGGTATCCCATCGTGGTGGCCCTTGCGACTGTGGTGATTGGCGCTTTGCTGGTCCCCAACGCCACCCACAAAAAGTCGATCTTCGCAGAGTGATCTGACAAGACCGAAAGACAAGTGACACGGGCCGGGGCGCAAACCCCGGCCCGTTGTTTTTGGGCGCCGTACCGCACAGCAGGGCGCAAGTTCGTTGCGCCAGGCGATAGGGTCAAAGCCCCAGACGGGGGATTTCGATGGCGGGACAGCGGTCCATCACCACCTCTAGTCCTGCGGCGCGCGCGGTCTGGGCGGCGGCATCGTTGATCACGCCCAACTGCATCCAGATGGCGCGGGGGCCTGACAGGTGGGCTATGGCTTCGTCCACCACAGCACCCACTTCGGCAGAGGCGCGGAAGATGTCGACCATATCGACAGGCTCGGTAATCTCGGACAGGGTTGCGCGCACCGTTTCGCCCCACGCAGTGACCACACCGGCTTGACCGGGGTTGACCGGAATAACGCGGTAGCCGCGCCCCGCCAGATAGGCCGCAACGCGGTGGCTTGGGCGGTCAGGCTTGGGCGACCACCCGACAAGCGCAATCAGCTTGGTGTGCGTTAATATCCTGACGACGAGAGCGTCTTGCGTCATGCTAATCCCCCCTAAAAAGACACCCGAGCCTTAACCCGGGTGTCAGTATGGAACAAGGGACAGTGAACGAAGCGGCGTTCCGAGCCTGCTTCGGTAATGATTCTAACCCCAATCCTTTAAGTTTAAAGGGCCGCTACCCCGAAGGGGCTGAAATTAACTAATGATTTCAATCAGCCTTCTGGCGCACCGAAGCCGCATAAAGTGCAATCGCCGCCGCGTTTGATACGTTAAGCGAGCCAAAGGCATCGGCAAAAGGAATGCGCGCAATCACATCGCAGGTCTCGCGCGTCTTTTCCCGCAGGCCCGGCCCTTCGGCCCCCATCACAATCGCCACCGCCCGCGTGCCCGCATCGGCCATCGCTTGAGACAGCGTCACACTGCCTTCGCCGTCTAGCCCGATCAACACATAGCCCATCTCGCGCAGCGTTCCCATCGCATCGGACAGGTTGGTGACGCGCAGATAGGGTTGGCGTTCCAATGCGCCCGAGGCCGTCTTGGCCAAGGCACCGGTTTCGGGGGCGGAATGGTGGCGCGGTGCGATCACAGCGCGCGCCCCGAACACCTCGGCCGATCGTAAAACAGCGCCGGCATTGTGCGGGTCTGTCACACGGTCGAGACACACCACCAGCGCATTGCCCTTGCCCGAGATGCACACATCTTCCAGCTTGCCCCAGTTCAGCGGGCGCACTTCCATCGCCGCCCCTTGGTGCACCGAATCTTCGGCAATCGGCACATGGAATTTGCGCGGGTCAACGATTTCAGGTTCGATCCCCGCATGGGGCAGCGCATCGGCCAAGCGGTCAGCGGCGTTTTTGGTCAGGACAAGGCGCAGCTTGTCGCGGTTGGGGTTTAACAGCGCATCGCGCACGGCGTGGATGCCAAACAGCCACAGCGTCTCTTTCGCCTCTGCGCGTTTGGTGCGTTCTTTGTCGACCACCCATGTGGGTTTGGTTGTGCCGCTATAGCCTGTCATCATGCCCTCGTCTTTGCCGCCCCATTTGGCGCGGCTTGGCGGGTGGTGCAAGCTGAAACCTTCTGCACACCCCCTTGACGCCCCCGCGCCCCTTGGATATTCCCCATCCTCAGTGGGCGATATGCTACAAGGTGTGGCAGCGGACTGTAACTCCGCCGAGGCGACTCGTGCCTGGTTCGATTCCAGGATCGCCCACCATCTTCTGACAGTCGATCAAGGTCTTAGCTGCCTAAAGGGTGGTATATGCGGCCATTTAGCCCGCAAAGGGTTGGCCCAAAGAGGCCACCGTGTTTAACCGCATCCTGCGCCGGTTCGAAGAGATCACCGCCAGCATCACAATCGTCACCGCATAGGGCAAAGATGCCAAAAGCTGCGACGGCAGCGCCACGCCCGCCGCTTGCGCGATCAACCCGCCCAAAGACAAAGCCCCAAAAAGCAGCGCGCCAAAGGCGATTCGCCCGGCGGCCCATGTGCCAAAGACCACCAGCGCCACCGCAATCCACCCGCGCCCCGCAATCATCCCATCGGCCCAAAGTGGGGTGTAAATGGTCGACGCATAGGCCCCCGCCATGCCCGCCAGCGCCCCGCCAAAGGCCACCGCCACCAACCGAATGCGCAGCACACGAAAGCCGATGGCGCGCGCCGCATGGGGGTTTTCGCCCACAGCGCGGATGATCAGGCCCAGTTTGGAATGGTTCAGAACAGCCCAGATCGCCACCGCCAAGCCAAAGGTCAGATACACCACCACATCCTGATCAAACAGCGGCCCGATCACCGGCAGATCAGCCAAAACCGGCACCGCCCACTTGCCCGGTGCATCCAGCGTCTGGCTTTCCAACGGCTTGCCGATCAACGACGACAGCCCCTGCCCCAGCACCCCAATCGCCAGCCCCGCCGCGACCTGATTGGCCATAAAGCCCAAGGCCAGCGTGGCAAAGACCAAGGATAGGGCAATGCCCGCCAAAGCCGCCACGCCAAAGCCCAAAAGGTGGCTATGGGTGGTATAGGTCACCACAAACCCCACCGCAGCCCCCAAGGCCATCATGCCTTCAAGGCCAAGGTTCAAGACCCCCGCACGTTCGGTGATAAGCTCTCCAAGAGCTGCCAGCAGCAAAGGCGTGGCAGCGGCCAGCGTGCCTGCAAGGATAAAGGCTAAAATCGTCATGCGCGCCCCGCCCAATTCAAAATCACGCGGTGGCGAATGAAGGTCAGGCTGCCAAGGTAAAACACCAAAAGCAGCCCTTGAAACACAAACACCGCCGCCACCGGCAAATCGGCCGAGACCATTGCATTATCCCCGCCAATAAACAGCGCCGCCATCAAGAAGGCCGAAACCACGATGCCCAGTGGGTTCAACCCGCCCAAATAGGCCACAATGATCGCCGAATACCCGTAGCCCGTCGAAACCGACCGCTGCAATTGGCCCAAGGGGCCTGCCACCTCGCAAGCGCCAGCCAGCCCTGCCATCAAGCCGCCCAAAAGCAGGCTGACCCAAACCGCCCGCGCTTCGGTAAAGCCTGCATAGCGTGCGGCGCGGGGGGCGAGGCCGCCCACCAGCAATTGATAGCCCGAAAAGCGGTGGCGCATCATCACATAGGCCAAAGCACTGACGAAAAATGCCCCGAGCAGCGAGATATTCACCCGCGTGCCCGCCAGCAAAATCGGCAATAGGGCCGCATCGGGGAAGGTCACGCTTTGGGGAAAGTTAAAGCCATGCGGGTCTTTCCATGGGCCCAACAGCAGATAATTCAGCACTTGGGTGGCAATCAGCGTCAGCATCAAGGTGACAAGGATTTCATTGGCGTTAAAGCGCACCCGCAACCCCGCCGCAATCGCCGCCCAAGCAGCCCCGCCCACAGCGCCCAGCGCGATCATGGCAGGCAGCATCAAGGGGGAATCCCCTTCGGGGAAATAGACCGGCAGCGCACTGGCGCACAGCGCGCCGATGATCAACTGCCCCTCAGCCCCGATGTTGAACACATTGGCGCGAAAGCCAATCGCCAGCCCTTGGGCGATCAGCATCAAAGGGCCCATCTTCAGCAAAACTTCCGAAATGTTATACCACCCCACAAAGGGTTCCAGCAGCAGCGAATACAGCGCCTGCCCCGCCGGTTTGCCCAAAGCGGCAAACAGAATCAGGCTGGTCAGCATCGCAAGCCCCAAGGCAATCAGCGGCGCTGCCAACAGCACAGGCCGCGACAGGGCGGCGCGGCGTTCGAAGGTGATCTTCATGCCGCAGCCCCGATCATATAGGTGCCGATCTGTTCAACCGAGGTCGCCGCCACATCTACCGAGGGCGACAGGTGCCCCTTGTGCAGCACTTGCAAGCGGTCGCAGATTTCAAACAACTCGTCGATCTCTTCCGAGATCACCACAATCGCCGCCCCCGCATTGCGCATCGCCACCAGCCGTTGGCGAATGTCAGCGGCGGCACCAATATCCACGCCCCATGTGGGTTGGGCGACCAAAAGCACATTTGGGTCCAGCATCATCTCGCGCCCCATGATGAACTTTTGCAAATTGCCCCCCGACAGTGACCCCGCCTCGGCCTGCGGGCCGGAGGTGCGCACATCAAAGCGGGCGATGCAGTCGGCGGTAAAGGCGCGCTCGGCCTTGCGGTTGATAAAGCCGTTTTGCACCAACCCGCGCCCATGGGCCGTCAGCAGCGCATTGTCGGCCAAAGACATATCCGGCACAGCGCCGCGCCCCAGACGGTCTTCGGGCACAAAGGCCAGCCCGCGAAGGCGGCGCGCCGCAGCGCCCAAATCGCCCACGGGCTGCCCCATCACCTGCACAGCCCCCGCGCCCGATTTCATGGCAATCTCGCCCGAAATCAGCGCTGCCAATTCTTGCTGGCCATTGCCCGAAATCCCCGCAATGCCCAGTATTTCGCCCCCCCGTACCGACAAAGACACATCTGTCAAAGACACGCCAAACGGGTCGTCATTGGCAAAGCTTAGGTTGGAAAGGGCCAGCCGCTCTTCTCCAAGCCCATGCGGGGTCGGATGTACCGGCGGCGGCATCGGGCGGCCGATCATCAAGGTAGCCAGGTCATGCGCGGTGCCTTGGCGCGGGTCCAGCCGTGCTGTCACACGGCCTTGGCGCAGGATCGTGGCGGTGTCGCACAGCTCGCGGATTTCTTCCAGCTTGTGGCTGATAAACAAAATCGCCATGCCCTTGGCCCGCAGCGCGCGCAGCGTGTCAAACAGCAGCGCCACCGATTGCGGCGGCAGAACCGAGGTTGGTTCATCCAAGATCAACAGCGCAGGGTTCAGCAGCAGGCAGCGAATAATCTCGACCCTTTGGCGTTCCCCCACCGACAGGGCATGCACCATCGCTTGCGGGTCCACCGACAGGCCAAAAGCAGCACCCAGATCGCGGATGCGCGTTGCCAGTTCACCCTTTGATCCCGGCACGATCAGCGCCATGTTTTGCACAACACTGAGGGTTTCAAACAACGAGAAGTGCTGAAACACCATCCCGATCCCCAAGCGGCGCGCATCCGACGGGCTGGACAGGGTAACCGCTTGGCCTTGCCAAAGCACCTGCCCCTCATCGGGGCGTTCCACCCCGTAGATCAGCTTCATCAGCGTGGATTTGCCCGCGCCGTTTTCGCCCAAGATCGCGTGAATAGAGCCGGCATCGACCGATAGATCAATGCCGGCATTGGCCTGCACCCCGCCGTAGCGTTTCGATACGCCAGAAAGCTGCAACAGCGGGGCCATAGGTACCTCTTACTTCGGCAAGGGCGTGGTGACGCCCTTCACGTGCCAATCCATCGACAAGATCATATCGTCGCCCAAGGTGACCCCCGCTGCAACCTGTTCTGCGCCGTCTTGGTTGGTGATCGGGCCGGTGAAGGGCGAGAAGGCGCCCGATTCAATCGCAGCCTCTGTCTCGGTGATCTTGGCCACGATATCGGCGGGGATATCGGGGTTCCAATCGGCGACAAAGACGCACTTGTCGGCCATGCTCAGCCAAGCCGATGCGCCTGCGAAGGTGCCTGCCAGATGCGCCTCGACCGATTGCAGGAAGTAGGGGGCCCAATCGGTGCCGACCACGCCCAGATATTTTGTCGGCGCATAGGTCTTCATCGAGGAATTGAGGTTGAACGCGTAAACCCCCGCCTCTTCCGCTGTCTGGATCACCGAAGGCGTGTCTTGCGCGTTCGAGAAGATCACATCCACACCTTGCGAAATCAGCGCCTTGGCCGCTTGCTGTTCAGACGCCGGATCGAACCACGAGTTCACCCACACCACCGAAACTTCAATCGCAGGGTCCACCGACTGCGCGCCCAAGGTGAAGGCGTTGATCGAGGTGATCAGTTCGGGAATGGCAAAAGCCCCGACACAGCCCAGTTTCTTGGATTTGCTCAACGATGCCGCCGCCATGCCCATCAGGTAGGTGCCCTGATAATAGCGTGCCCCGAAGGGCGAGAAGTTCGGCGCGGTCTTATACCCCGAGGCGTGCAGGATCGACACTTCCGGATGCGCCTTGGCCAGTTTCAGCCCGCCTTCCATATAGCCAAACGAGCCCAAGATCAGGAAGGTGTTCCCATCGGCCACGGTCTTGTTCATGATCCGATCAGCATCGGGGCCTTCGGCGATGTTTTCCAGCAGCGTCACTTTGACCGCGTCGCCATATTTCGCCTCTAGCGCCTTGGTGCCCAGTTCCAGCGTATGCGACCACCCCACATCAGCGGCGGGCGAGGGGACGATCAGCGCCACGTTCAGCACATCGCCCGCAAAGGCGGGCACGGGCAGCGCAAGGGCAGTGCCTGCGGCGAGAGAGGATTTTAGAAAGCTGCGGCGGTTCAAGGACATAGCGGTACTCCGTTCAGGGTTAAGGGTTAGGTTAGGTCAGGGTGCGGTGCAGGGCCTCTTCGGCTTTGGCAAACAACTGCCACTCATCAAGGCCGGGGAAGGTGCCGTTTTGCCAAAGGATGCGGCCATTGGCCATGGTCAGGTCGGTGGGGGCACCCACGCCCACTTTGGCAATCAGGCTGACGGGGTCATGGCGGGTGCCGACATAATCCAGCTTGCGGGTGTCAATGGCGAACAAATCAGCCGCCATGCCCACGGCCAAACTGCCCAAATCGCGCCGCCCCAACAGGTCAGCCCCGCCTTGGGTGGCATAGTGCAGGAATTGTGCAGGGTCAGGCACGGGATGTTTGCGCCCCGAGGCCACCAAGCATTGCAGCATATAGGCCGAATGGATGCAGTGCATCAGGTTGGAATTGTCATTCGACGCAGCCCCATCCACCCCCAGCCCGATGCGCAGCCCCAAGGCCTGCATCGCGGGAATATCGGTCACTTCCGCCCCCACCAGATAAACCGGTTCGGGGCAATGCGACACGCCTGTGTTGGTCGCGGCCAGTTGCGCCAGTTCGCTGTGCGTCAACTCCCACGCATGGGCATAAAACGTGTCGGGGCCGCAAAAGCCCATCTCTTCCAGATAATCGACCGTGCGCTTTCCGGTGCGGGCCTGCATGACGGGGCTTTCGCCTTCGCCCACATGGGAATGCAAGAACACGCCCTTATCGCGAGCCAAGCGCACCGATTCGACAAAGGTGTCGCGGTAGCAATTCACCGGCTGGCAGGGCGATATGACCACCTGCCGCAGGCTGAACGCGCCTGCATCGTGGTACTGGTCGATCAGCCTTTCGCAATCGGCCAGAAAGCCGCCGGTGGTTTCCAGCATCTCGTCAGGGATGGTGGAGCCTTCGCTTTTGGGCAGCGTATTGCCGCCGCGACCTGCATGAAAGCGCAGGCCAAACAGATCGGCCGCTTCAAACTGGCGGTCGACAATGCGCGATCCGGCATGGCGGGGGAAGTTATACTGATGGTCAAAGGCCGTGGTGCAGCCGTGTTTGATCAGTTCGGCCATGGCCACGACGGATGAGTGGTAAAAGCATTCTTCCGTCAGGCGGGCAAAGATCGGATAGATCCGGTCCAGCCATTGCAGCACGGACAGCTTGGTCCAATCCAGATCGGCGCGGTTGCGTACGAAGGTTTGGAAAAAATGGTGATGGGTGTTGATCAGGCCGGGGTAGACAAACCACCCGCTGGCGTCGATCACTTGGGTATCTGCTTGCAGCGGGCCTGCCGACAGGTTCGGACCGATGGCCCCAATCGCAGGCCCTTGGATCAAGATATCCTGATCCCGCAGCACCGGCAGATGGGCTGAGCGGACAATCGCCGCACAAGATTTCAGCAAATATCCCATCAGGCCACCTCGGGCGCGGGGCGCAATTCGTGCAGGCGGTGGATGCCGGGCATTTCGACAAAGCGGTCCAGCGCGCGGATGGCGCGGGTCCACAGGCGCACCGAAGGATAGGCATCAAGGCTAACCCCGCCGTCTTGGGACAGCGCCACATTGGGAAAACAAGCGATGTCCGCGATTGAAGGGGCATCCCCCACCAGCCAAACCCCACCCGCAAAGCGCCGCTCGCTTAGGGCTGCTTCCAATTCGCGCAGCGCCGCATGGCCTTGGGCGCGCCATGCGTCAATGTCGCCTTCGTACAGCAACATATCATGCAGCCTTGCCATGCCCAAGCTTGCCGCCAAGCGGCCCGAAAAGGCCAGCCAGTGTTGCACTTGGGCGGCGGATTTGGGGTCTAAAGGCCCCAGCCAGTCACGCCCCGCAAGCTGTGCCAGATAAACCAGCATCGCGGTGCTTTCGGTCAGGATCAGATCACCGTCCACCAGCACCGGCAGCGTGCCCGCCGGATTAAGCTGCGCAAACGCCACCGATTTATGCGCCCGACCGGGGTGAAAATCCACCGCCTCTTGGTCCAGCTTCACCCCCAGCAAAGCCGCCATCAGGCGGATTTTGTAGCAACTGGCGCTAAGGACATAATCATACAGCCGGATCATGCCGCCACCATCTGCGCACCGTAAGTTAGCCCGCGCTTCTTCAGCCAGCGCCTGTAGGCGATCGAGGTCAGGTCGGCTTGGGTCGGAATCTCCATCCCCGGATCCAGTGGCAACAGGCGGGGGATCTGGTTTTCAAGAATGGATCGGTCTTGCAGGAAGATCATCTGCTGAAAGGCGATCAGGTCGGCTTGCGGCGTGGTGTCATCATACAGCGCCATCCACGGCCAGACATCGCACAGGTCTTCGCTGAGCGGCTGCACGAAAATGCCGATCACATCCCAAGCATCGGGCCGCACGGGACAGGTTTTGTACAGCACCGCCGCCGTGGGGGCGGGCACGCGGTACATGTATTGCGTCACAATCCCGCCTTCCGCCGACTTGGCGGCTTGAGGCTGGTAAAAGGTAACTTTGGTGGCCCAAACCTCGTCGCTGTCTTCGCGGATCTGCACCTCGTAGCGGTTCACCTCGGTATGGGGTTCAGCACCTAAGACATCGGTGTGGACAAAGGGGAAATGGGCGATGTCTAGAAAGTTTTCCACCGCGCGCAAGGGCGAGCATTTGACCCGCACCACGCCCACATCCACCAAGCGGCGGCCTGTCTCTAAGGCTTCGGGAATGGGAAACAGCGGATGCGCTGGCGTGCCCGGGCAGGCCCAGACATGGCCGAAAGCCTCGGTCACGTGCAAAGCGCCGCCCTGCCCTGTCACGACGATGGCACCGCCTTGCAGCGCAACCGTGATCGGCTGGCCCAACAATTGCGTCACCCGCCGCTGACCCGCGCGGATGTGCGCAGCCATGGCGACCGGATACCATTCGTTCAAGACTTCTGGCGCGATCATGCGGCCCCCTTTCTTTCCGCGCGGCGGCGCAGGTCTTCCACCCAGCGCGAGGCGGCGATGCGATCAACGCCGACCGCGCACAAAGCGTGCAGCGTCAGGCCCGCTGCATTGTGCTGCACCAAAAGGCAAACCTCACACGCCTGCCCGCCGATCTGCACCAACCCGCGCAACGCATCGCCCCCCGACAATGCCGGTTCCACCGCCAAAACAGCCGCGACATCGCAGGTCAGGCTGATGCTGCGCAAAGGCTGCAATCCGCGCAAGGCCACGGGCGCACCCACCGTGTCCGCAGGGGCCACCCAGATCACGCCGTCTTGTTCCACACAGGCAAAGGCCGCAACGCGGATGGTGGCCGGCGGGGTGAGCGCGGGATGAGCGGGGATATGTTTGCACACGCCGTCAGCACCGTAAACCCAACCGTGATAGATGCAGGCCAAAGTCTCGCCGCGCACAAAGCCGTGCGACAGGCGCATGCCGCGGTGCGGGCAGCGGTCGTTCCACGCTTGCACGCGGCCCGTGGCACTGCGCCAGACGGCCAGATCTTGGCCCTGCCAATGGCCAGCCATGGCCACCGCCTTGGGCAGATCTTGCGACAGGCCGGTGGCAATCCAACGCGGTGTCATTCAACACTCCCTTCCCTGCGGCGCAGTCTTTCGGCTTGACGCCCGCCGCTCCAGCCTTGTGGGCCACAAGGACAGGGCAGGCGGTGCGTTCGCTTAAGAATGCAGCACCTTGGCGCGAAGTTGTACATGTTTCAGGCAGCGGGTGAAGCGTTTTTCACATCCGGCAGATCGTTTGCCCTTTGGCGATGCACCTCATCCACCCAAACCTCTTGCGGGCCAAGGCTACAGGCCAAGGCCAGCGCATCCAGCAGATCGGGCGGGCCGCAGACGATCAGATCAACCCGTGCCGCACTTTGCCCCAAAATCCGCACCCCCAGCCCAAGCTTGCCCGCATGCCGCCCGATCCAGACCGCAAAGCCCTGATCGCCCACCTGCCCACACAAGGCGAAATGTTCGGTCACATCGGACATGGCTTGGTCAGACTGCATCACGGGGCACCTTGGGGGTCAGGCCGGTATCCTTGCGGGCTTTGGGGCTTTTGGCCAGACCAAACCACATAGCCGCGCCCCTAATCTTGCTGCGGCCCGCCCTTCCCTGCGGCGCGGCTTGGCGCTATGGTGCCGCTCAAAGTGTGCCTTGGGCGCGCCGCCAATCCCATTGCTGAAAGGCCTTTCTCGTCATGTCGCTGTTCAGCCGCCTTGCCTGCCTTGTCACCCTTGGCCTTTTGGCAGCCTTGCCTGCCAAAGCCTTTGAAACGGCCGCGTCCCATGTTTGGGTCTATGACATGACAACCCAGACCGTCCTTCTGGACAAAGCCGGAGACGAGGCGGTTCCCCCCGCGTCCATGTCCAAACTGATGACCATCGAAATGCTGTTTGACGCCTTGTCCGACAAGCGGGTTCAGATGGATACCACCTTTGGCGTCTCGGACTTGGCGGTTAGCTTTACGGCCCAAGGCGGGTCGACCATGTATTTGCAGCAAGGCGACAGGCCCACCGTGGCCGATCTGATCCAAGGCATGATCGTGAATTCCGGCAATGACGCCTGCACCGTGGTGGCCGAAGGCTTGGAAGGCTCAGAAGAAGAATTCGCCCGCAAGATGACAGAGCGGGCCAAGACCTTGGGGCTGGAACATTCGACCTTTGCCAACTCGTCCGGCTGGCCCGATCCGCGCCAGCGGATGAGCATGCGCGACCTTGGCATGTTGTCGGTGCACCTGATCACCGCCTATCCTGACCTGTACCCCAGCTTTGCGCAGACCGAATTCAACTACAAAGACCGCGCCCCCGCCAATGCCGATAACCGCAACCCGATCTTGGGCGTGGTGTCGGGCGCAGACGGGCTAAAAACCGGCCATACGACCGAGGCGGGCTATGGCATGGTGGGGTCTGTCAAACAGGGCGATCGTCGGATCGTCTTTGCCTTTTCTGGCCTATCGTCCAAAGAAGACCGCGCCAAAGAGGCAGAGGCGATTGCCAACTGGGCCTTCCGGCAATTTTCGATGAAAACCGTGGTCAAAGCGGGCGATACTGTCGCCGAGGCGCAGGTGTTCATGGGCGATGCGGGCACGGTGGCTTTGACACCAGCGCAGGATTTGCACCTGCTGTTGCCAGCAGGTGCCGCCAGTGAGGTGTCGGCCGATGTGGTCTATACCGGCCCGATCAAGGCGCCGATTGCCAAGGGGGCCAAGCTTGGCAAGCTGATCGTGCATGTGCCCGATTTGGGCGATCAAAGCTTTGACCTGTTGGCCGCGACCGATGTGGGGGTTGCAGGCTTTGCCACGCGCCTTGCGGTGGCTTTGTCGTATCTGCGCACCAAATACGGCCTGTAACCCATGGCAGGGCGGTTTTGGTCTTTTGAAGGCATTGACGGGTCGGGCAAATCCACCCAAGCCCGTCTTTTGGCAGCATCGCTGCGCGCCGCTGGCCACGAGGTGGTGCTCACCCGCGAACCCGGTGGCAGCCCCGGTGCCGAAGACATCCGCCGTCTGGTGCTGGAAGGCACCAGCGACCGCTGGTCCGCCGAGACCGAGATTTTGCTCTTCACCGCCGCGCGGCGCGACCATCTGGAAAAGACCATCCGCCCCGCGCTGGAACGGGGCGCAGTTGTGATCACCGACCGCTTCGCCGACAGCACGCGGATGTATCAAGGCATCTCGCGCGGGGATCTGGGCCAAGTGGTCGATGACCTGCACGCGCTGATGATCGGGGTGGAACCAGACCTGACCTTTCTGATCGACCTGCCCGCCGCGCTTGGCCTTGCCCGGGCACAAGCCCGTGCCGGGGCCGAGATGCGGTTCGAAGGGATGGGCCTTGCGATGCAAACCCAGATGCGCAGCGGCTTTCTGGCCTTGGCCGCCAAACACGCCCGCTTTGCCGTGATCGACGGCACCGCCGCGCAAGAAACCATCGCCGCGCAGATTCTGGCCATCGCCTTAGCGCACTTGGGATGAGCGATATCCCCGAGCCAGACGCGCTTGACGGTGCCCCCCACCCGCGCCATGCCGCACAGGTTTTCGGCCACAAAGCCGCCGAGGCGACGTTTCTGGATGCCTTCACTGCGGGACGGTTGCACCACGCTTGGCTGATCAGCGGCCCCAAAGGGGTTGGCAAAGCCACCCTCGCGTGGCGCTTGGCGCGGTTCTTGCTGGCCACCCCAGAAGACGACGGCGGGCTTTTTGCCGCGCCAAAGCCCGCCACGCTGGACATTTCCGCCACCGACCCCCTGGCGCATCGCCTGTTGGCCCTGTCAGAACCGCGCCTGTTTTTGCTGCGCCGTCCCTATGATGACAAAACCGAACGCCTGCGGGGCGAGATTACGGTGGATGAAACCCGCACCTTGCGCAATTTCTTAAGCCTGTCGGCGGCGGATGGCGGGCGGCGGGTGGTGATCATCGACAGTGCCGACGAGATGAACCGCTCTGCCGCCAATGGCATCTTGAAGCTGCTGGAAGAACCGCCCGCCAAGGTGACGTTCCTGATCGTCAGCCACCAACCCGCCGACCTTTTGCCCACGATCCGCTCGCGCTGCCGTGACCTGCGGCTGGCCCCTTTGTCACCGCCCGACCTGTCGGATGCGCTCACCCAAGCGGGGGCCGAGATCAGCGAAGATGACCGCGCAGGCTTGGCCCAACTGGCCGGTGGATCGGTGGGCGAAGCCTTTCGCCTGTCGCACTTGAACGGGCTGAAGCTTTACGCCGCCCTGATCCGCCTGATGTCGACCCTGCCGAAACTCGACCGCCCCTTGGCCCGTGCTGTGGCCGAGGCGGGTGCCAACCGCAAAACGCCCGAAGCCTTTGATCTGACCGTCACCTTGCTTGACGCGCTCTTGGCCCGCACCGCCCGCGCCGCTGCCACCCGCACCCTGCCGCCCGAAGCGGCCAAGGGCGAATCCGCGCTGATCGAACGTCTGGCGCAAATTCCCGATGCGGCGGTGATCTGGGCCGATCTGGCGCAACATTTGGGCCTTCGGGCGCGCAAGGGCAAGGCGGTCAATCTTGACCCTGCCGCCCTTCTGATGGATATGCTTTTGAAGGTCGACGAGACGGCGGCGCAGGTCGTGAACAGGTGACAACATGAACGCCCCTTACGAACTGGTCGACAGCCACTGCCACCTCGACTTTGCCGATTTCGCAGACGAGCGTGAGGCCGTTGTGGCGCGGGCCCGCGCCGCTGGCGTCACCCGCATGGTGACAATCTGCACCAAACTGCACCAAGAACCCGCCGTGCGCGCCATCGCCGAGGCTAACGAGGGCGTCTTTTACGCCGCGGGCACCCATCCGATGTCTGCGGCCAGCGAACCCATGGCCACGCTGGACCAGTTGGTGGCCCTCGCCCGCCACCCCAAATTCGTCGGCATTGGCGAGACGGGCCTAGATTACCACTACACCGCCGACAGCGCCGAGGTGCAAAAAACCTCGCTTCGGGTGCATATCGAAGCCGCCCAAGACACCGGATTGCCGCTGATCATCCATGCCCGTGCTGCGGACGAGGACATGGAAGCGATCTTGGCCGAAGGGTTGCGCGCCAAGCCCTATTCTTGCGTGATGCATTGCTTTTCGTCGGGCCAAAGGCTGGCGACAGCAGCCCTTGAGATGGGGTTTTATCTGTCGATGTCGGGCATCGCGACCTTTCCCAAAAGCACCGAGCTGCGGGGTATCTTCGCCGCAGCCCCGCTCAACCGCATTCTTTTGGAAACCGACAGCCCCTATCTGGCCCCGATCCCGCATCGCGGCAAACGCAACGAACCCGCTTATACCGCCTTCACCGCCAAAACCGGCGCTGCGATCTATGGCCTGACCGAGGCAGAGTTTGCCGCCGCGACCACCGCCAACTTTGACCGCTTGTTCACCCGCGCCGCCCGCGCGGCCAAGGCGGCATGATGGCGAGCTTGCGCTTTACCATTCTGGGCTGTGGTTCCTCGGGCGGCGTGCCGCGCCTTGGGGGCGATTGGGGGTCCTGTGACCCGACCAACCCCAAAAACCGCCGCCGCCGCTGTTCGATGCTGGTCGAGCGGATTGACGGCGATGCCCGCACAAGGGTGCTGATCGACACCTCTCCCGATATGCGCGAACAGTTGCTGGATGCGGGTGTAGGCACCTTGGACGGGGTGGTCTTTACCCATTCCCACGCCGACCACACCCACGGCATCGACGATTTGCGCCAGATTGTCTTCAACACCGGCAACCGCCTGCCCGTCTGGGCCGATGGGGCCACCGAAAACGCCCTGATCGCGCGGTTTGGCTATGCCTTTGTGCAACCCCAAGGCTCGCCCTATCCGCCAATTTTAGACCTGCACGCCATCCGCGACCAACCCTTTGAGGTAAGCGGCCCCGCAGGCCCGATCCCCTTTACCCCCTTTCTTGCCGACCACGGCACGATGGAGGCTTTGGGCTTTCGCATCGGCCCCCTTGCCTATCTGCCCGATGCCGTGGCCCTGCCAGAACCAAGCTGGGCGGCGGTGCAGGGCTTGCAAGTCTGGGTGGTGGATGCGCTGCGCCGCAAGCCGCACCCGACCCATGCGCATCTGGATATGACCTTGGGCTGGATCGCCAAGGCCAAGCCCGCCCGCGCCGTACTGACGAATATGCATCTGGATATGGATTATGAAACCCTGAGGGCCGAACTGCCCGAAGGGATTGATCCGGCCTATGACGGCATGACGATCACCATCGACCAGATCGCCTGACATGGGCCTGTTGCTCGACGTGATCCTGCCGGTTTTTGTCGTGATCGGCTTTGGCTATAGCATGGCCAAATGGGGCGGCATGTCGGACAGCACGGTCGATGCGCTGATGTGGTTTGCGCAAAACATCGCGGTGCCCGCGCTGCTGTTTCGCCAGATCTCGCTGATTGATCTGAAAACCAGCTTTCACCCCGGCCTGATTGGCAGCTTTTACACGGGCGGGTTCTTGTGCTTTGCCGCAGGCTTCTTTGGCGCGTGGAAGCTGTTCAAACGCCCTTTGGAAGAGGCTGTGACAACCGGCTTTGCCTGTATGTTTTCGAACTCGCTGCTTTTGGGCCTGTCGATCACCGAGCGTGCCTATGGCCCTGCGGCGTTGAGCGGCAATTACGCCATCATCGCGATGCATTCGCCGATGTTTTATGCCTTTGGCATCACCTTGATGGAACTGGTGCGCAGCCATGGGCAGGGTCTGTCAGGGCGCGCGCTGGCGGTGAAGGTGGTGCGGGCCATCTTTAGCCAGTCTTTGGTGCTGGCGATCACCTTGGGCATGATTGTGAACCTATCCGGCTTTGCCCTGCCCGCTGCGGTGGATGCGGCGGCCGAGATGCTGGGCAAGGCGGGGCTGCCCACGGCGCTGTTTGGTTTGGGCGGGGTGCTGAACCGCTATCGCCCCGAAGGCGACAAGGGCCTGATCGCGCTGATCGTGGGCGTGTCCCTGGTGCTGCATCCGGTCGCGACCTATGGCTTGGCGATGCTGTTTCAGCTGGATGTGGCAAGCTTGCGGTCAGCCACGGTCACGGCGGCGATGCCACCCGGGGCCAATGCCTATCTGTTTGCGCATTTGTATGCGACAGGGCGGCGGGCCAATGCGTCCGCCGTGTTGATCGCCACGGGGCTGTCAATCTTTACCGCGTGGATATGGTTGCAGATTTTGCCTTAAACGGCACTCAGGGACAGACTACCTTGCGCCGCGCGCATGGAAGATAAAGCCCAAAAAGTTCAGCAAAACCTGCGCGGCCAAGATCGCGGTGGATTGGCTGTGGTCGTAATCGGGCGCGACCTCGACCAGATCAATGCCCACGATGTCATGCGCCTTGGCCACGGCTTGCAGCAGTTCCAACACCTCGTAGTACAAAAACCCGCCGTGGCTGGGCGTGCCCGTGCCCGGCGCGATAGAGGGGCAAAAGCCGTCGATGTCGATCGTCACATAGAGCCGTGCGCCTTTGGGGATGCGGTAGGCAACACCTTGGGGCCCAAGCGCGCGAAACTGGCGGACGGACAGAATATCCGAACCCATCGCCCGCGCCGCTTCGTACCCATCGCGTGCGGTCGAAGACACGTTGCGAATGCCAACTTGCGTCAGACCCGTCACATAGCCCTTCTCCGCCGCGCGGCGCAGCGGAGAGCCGTGGCCCACTTTGACCCCGTGGCGTTCATCGACAAAATCCAGATGCGCGTCGATTTGCAGGATATGGATCGGGCCTTGACCGTCGAAGGCCTCGATACAGGGGATGTTGATGGAATGGTCCCCGCCAATCACCACGGGCAAAGCCCCGGCACGCAAGATGGCCTGCACCCCGCTGCGAATGTTGGCGTGGCTTTGGGCGGTATCGGTATGCACGATATCGGCATCGCCAATATCGGCGATGCGCACCGATTGCGGCAGATAGGTCGCATCATCCTCGTGGTCATAGGCCCCCGCATGGCCAAAGCTGAACAAGGTTGACGCCTCGCGCACCGCGCGCGGACCAAAGCGCGCGCCTGCGCGAAACTGGGTGCCAAAGTCGAATGGCGCGCCCATCACCGCGACATCGGCATCAATCTGCGCCCAGTCCTCGACATAGGGGCGCTTGCCAAAGGTGGCGATGCCCACAAAGGGCAGGTTCAATCGGCCGGTGTCGTAGCTGTGCGCCATGGGGTGTTCCTTACTGCGGCGTTACGCCGCGCAACCGTTCAGACCGGCGGCGCAGCAGTTCGACCGTGGCCAAAAGGGCGATCGAGACGATCACCAAGATCGTCGCCACTGCCAAAATCGCAGGCGAGATCGCCTCGCGGATGCCATTCCACATCTGGCGCGGGATGGTTTGCTGGTCGGGGCCCGCGATGAACAATACCGCCACCACCTCGTCAAACGAGGTGACAAAGGCGAACAGGCCACCGGATATGATGCCCGGCAAGATCAGCGGCATAATGACCTTGAAAAACGTGGTACGCGGGCTGGCCCCAAGGCTGGCCGCAGCGCGGATCAGCGACTGGTCAAACCCTT
Source organism: Paracoccaceae bacterium (assembly GCA_947449875.1). GTDB lineage: Bacteria > Pseudomonadota > Alphaproteobacteria > Rhodobacterales > Rhodobacteraceae > Stagnihabitans. The sequence goes on along the minus strand of CANFSY010000026.1, from coordinate 3,939 downwards.
GCAAAGTGGCAGAAACGGTAATGATAACAAAGGGAATGCCCAAGATCGCATGGGCCAGAATGATGCCCAGATGCGAATTGGCCAAGCAGCCCTTGGGCGATAGGAAGGGGCTTAAGACCGCGCCAATCGCCGAATCCGGCGGCACGCAGGCCGAGGAATAGGCGAAGAACAGCCCCGTGGCGATGATGATGATCGGCACGATCATGGGCGAGATCAGAATCGCCATGATCACCCGCCGATAAGGCATTTCCGGCCGCGTCAGCCCAAGGGCTGCCGTCGTGCCCAAAACGGTTGCCAGCACAGTCGCCCAAATGCCGATCCACAGCGAGTTCTTGGCGGCCTTAACCCACGTCGCTTGTTCCCACACCTGCCCCCACCATGCCCAATCGCGCGGCGCATCAGGATTTTGCAGGCCTTGGGTTAGCAAAAGATCATACCAGCGCAGCGAATAGCCGGTCGGATCAAAGGTCAGCATCTTATGGGTGAAGGTAAAGTAAGGCTCGACGTTGAACGACAGCGGGATCACAATCAGGATCGGTGCCACCAGAAAGACAAAGACCAACACGCAGATCACACGAAAGGTGTAATACCACACACGCTCCAGCGGGCTTGCATAGATCGGCAGGGACATGGCGGCCTCCTTAACCCAGTTTCAGGCGGTCGATGCCGATCAGCTGGTCATAAAGCCAGTACAAGATCAGCACAGCCGCCAGCAAAATCGCGGCCAAGGCGGCGGCCATCGACCAGTTGGCCTTGTTCATATGGAACGAAATCAGGTTCGAGATCAGCTGCCCGTCCGCCCCACCCACCAGCGCGGGTGTGATGTAATAGCCCACGGCCAGAATGAAGACCAAAAGCGATCCCGCAGCTATTCCGGGCAGGGTTTGGGGCAGATAGATGCGGCGGAAGGTCGTCCAACTGGTGGCCCCCAGCGAGCGGGCGGCGCGGGCATAGCTGGGCGGGATCACCCGCATCACAGAATACAGTGGCAACACCATGAAGGGCAGCAAGATATGCGTCATCACGATAATCGTGCCGATCTGGTTGTAGATCATCCGCACGCGGCCATCGTCGGCCAAAATGCCCAAGGTGACGAGAATGTCGTTGATAACACCTTGTTCTTGCAACAGCGCAATCCACGCCGTGGTGCGCACCAAAAGCGATGTCCAGAACGGCAGCAAGACCAAGATCATCAGCAGGTTAGATTTCGCCGTGGGCAGCACCGCCATCAGATGGGCGATGGGAAAGGCCAAAAGCAGGCACAAGCCCGTAATCACGCCCGACAGAATAAAGGTCTTGATAAACAGGTAGATGTAAATCCGCTGCTCGGGCGCCACCTTTTCACTGCCACCATCCGCCGTAGGCTTGCGGTCGGTTGCCGCCATGTAGAAGTCGGTCGAATAGGGGTGCGAGGCGTTGCGCATCGCCGCCCATAACACCGGATCGCCCCACATCGGGTTCGTGGCAATCACAGCGTCTTTCAACGGCGGCACCATCTTGGCGGCATCACGGGCCGTGGATTTGAACACCGAAATCGTTCCGGGATAGACATAGTTGATCCGCGTGCCTGCTTGCCCCGCCGTCTTGGCCTTTTGCATCGTCACAAGGTCCGCCACCAAGGCTGCATAGGCACTTTCGTCAATCTCGGCACCCTGCGGATGCTGCGAAAACCACGCTGTCAAACTGGGCGTATTGGCTGAAAACCCGTCGTTAAAGACCGAGCGTTCCAACATTTGAAAAATCGGAAACACAAAACTGAGCACCACAAAGGCCAAAAGCGGCAGCACCAGCAAAAAGGCCCGGCGTTTGGCCTTGACCTGCGCTTGGGCCAAGGCGGCCTTTAGCGGGCGGCCATCGGCTGTTTGCAGCGGCATGGTTTGGGGTGCGTCAGCCATTGTGCGGTCACCTGTGCAAAGAAATCGGGCGCAAGGGGACCTCGCGCCCGAAACAGTCTTAGTTCGCGGCCAACCAGGCGTTGAAACGGTCGTTCAGCTCTGCGTCATGGTCGACCCAGAACTGGAAATCCGACCCAAGGGCCGTTGCCATGTTTGCCGCAGCGGTGGGCACGTTCGGGCCCATTTCGGTTTTGCCATCAACATAGATGATCGGTTCGGCCATCGAGGACTTACGTGCGGGACCATAAGAGATGTGCTGAGCCTGCTGACGCTCGCCTTGGGTGGACGTGGCATAGGCCACGAACTGCTTGGCCTGCTCCATGTTGGGCGCGCCCTTTGGGATCACATACATCTCGTTTTCAAAGACTTGGCTATCCCAGACGATCTGGAAGGGCTTACCTTCGGCCACAGCGGCGTTGAAGATACGGCCGTTGTAGGCGGTCGTCATCGCCACTTCGCCGTCAGCCAGAAGCTGCGGCGCTTGGCTGCCAGCTTCCCACCACACAACGTCAGCCTTGATGGTGTCAAGCTTGGCGAAAGCCTTGTCCACGCCTTCGGGGGTCGACAGCGTTTTATAGACATCCGCCGGAGCCACGCCGTCCGCCATCAAAGCAAATTCCAGAACGGCTTTTGCGCCCTTGTGCAGGCCGCGCTTGCCGGGGAACTTGGTCAGGTCAAAGAAATCGGCAGCGGTTTTGGGCGCATCGCCGGTGATTTTGCTGGTGTCATAGGCGAACACAGTTGCCCAAACGTCGGTCGACACACCGCATTCGGTGACAGCGCCGGCGATGAAGTCATCAGCCGCCGCCACACCGTCATCGCCTGCGGGCAAGGAAGCCACGTCAACCGGTTCCAGCACGCCTTCGTCGCACAGGCGGATTGCGTCGGCATATTCCACCGAAGCCACATCAACCGTCACGTTGCCCGCTTCGACCATGGCTTTGATCGGGGTGGCGGGGTTGTCGCTGTCAACCATCGTGGCGGCAATGCCGGTCGAGGCTGTGAAGGGCTTCAGGTGGCCTTCGGTCTGGGCCGCGCCATAAGCGCCGCCCCACGACATCACCGTGATGTCCGCATTTGCCGCAAAGGCAAAGCCGGTCAGCGCGGTGGACAGAATCAGGATCTTTTTCATGCAACTCTCCATGTTGTAGGTCAGGTTCGTTTCTTGGCAGCCAAGTGTTCAACGACACTTCTCAAGGGTCAAGCGCGCGGGCATCTTGGGGATGCCAGCCGACCTTGATCTTTTCGCCCGGCACCAAGACACGCTGGCCTTGGGCGTTGCGGGCTTTGATGACGAAATCGTCCGACCCTGCGACACGCAAACGGGTGCGGAAGAGATCGCCCATATAGATGAATTCCAGCACTTCCGCCTCGATGGTGTTGACGCCTGCGGGCATCATCTCGGGCTTGAATTCGACCCGTTCGGGGCGAATCGACACAACGGTCTTGGCGCCGATTGTGGTGACGTTGACGGGGGTGGCGTCAATCACCTCTCCGGTTGGCAGACGCACCAGACAGCGCCCGCCGCTGATATCTTCGATCACACCCGCCAAGCGGTTATTTTCGCCGATAAATTGCGCAACAAAGCTGTTGTCGGGGCGTTCGTATAGGTCTTGCGGCGTGGCCAGTTGCTGGATGCGGCCATCGTTGAAGACGGCCACACGGTCTGACATGGTCAGCGCCTCGCCCTGATCGTGGGTAACGTAAACCACGGTAATCCCAAGGCTTTCGTGCAGGTGCTTGATTTCAAACTGCATATGCTCGCGCAGTTGCTTGTCGAGCGCGCCCAAGGGTTCGTCCATCAAGACCAAAGCCGGATCGAACACCAAAGCCCGCGCCAAGGCGATGCGCTGCTGTTGGCCACCCGACAACTGCGCCGGACGGCGGTTGAGGAACGCGCCCATCTGCACCATATCCAAGGCGCGTTTCACCTTGGCTTCGCGCTGGTCACGGGCCATGCCGCGCACTTCCAGCGGGAAGGACAGGTTTTCCCCCACGGTCATATGGGGAAACAGCGCGTAATTTTGAAACACCATGCCAATGC
>CANFSY010000025.1 GCA_947449875.1 Paracoccaceae bacterium | reverse complement strand
CGGCAAGCGGTGTTGTGGTGGCGGATGGTATCGTGCCGATAGCCTTTGGCACGGATACCGGTGGGTCTATCCGGATTCCGGCGGCGTTCAACGGGGTGGTGGGGTATAAATCCTCGACCGGACATTACCCGATGCAGGGGGTTTTCCCGCTGTCGCGCACGATGGATACGTTGGGCCCCTTAGCCCATAGCGTGGAAGATTGCGTGCTGGCCGACACGGTTCTGCGCGGTTTGCAAAGCCCCGTGGTGCATGCCGCGCCAATCACAAGCTTGGATTTTGTGATCCCCGATGCCGTGATGTTTGACGCATTGGCCCCCGCCGTGGCCGCGAATTTTGCTGCATCCGCTGACCGTTTGGCCAATGCCGGCGCGCGCGTGCGCCGGATTGCTTTGCCAGAACTGAGCGAAACCTTAGACCTGATCACAAACCGCGCCGTTCTTGCTGCCGTGGAAGCGTTGGATGTGCATTGGGACCGTTTGCACGGGCCAGACGCCGCCCGCATCGACGCCCGCGTCGTGCGGCGTATCATGAACGCCGCCAAGACAACGGCGGTAGATCTATCGATCCTGATGCGCGAACGCACACGGCTTGTGTCGCAGGTGACAGCCAAACTGGGCAACGCGTTGCTGATCTGCCCCACCACGCCCTCAGTCGCCATGCCGATTGCGCCGCTAGAGACGGATCAAGAGGTGTTCTTCCGCCACAACGGCTTGACCTTGCGCAACACCTCGCTGGGGAATTTCCTGGATTGGTGCGGGCTGTCGATCCCCAATGGGGTCGATGCTGACCAGATGCCCACAGGTTTCATGATTTCCGCCCCGCATGGCCGCGACAGCGCGGTTCTGGCGGCGGGGCTTTGCATTGAACAGATTGTCAGAGGTGACGCATGACTGAAGCTTTCCCGACCCTGTTTTCGCCGATCAAACTTGGGCCGCTCACGCTGCGCAACCGCATCGCGATGGCCCCGCTGACCCGCCAAATGGCCGAGGCTGATGGCACCCCCACCGACGAGATGGCCGCCTACTACGCGCGGCGCGCGCGCGGCGGTTTGGGGCTGATCATCACGGAAGGCACCTATGAAAACGACGGCGTGCAATCGCGCGCCTATCTGTCGCAACCCGGTATCGCCACAAAAAGCCATCAGGCCGGATGGGTCAAGGTGTGTGATGCCGTGCACCAGCACGATTGCAAGATCATCGTGCAACTGATGCACGGCGGCCGCGTGTCGGACCCAAGGGTGCTGGGCGGCAAACCTCCGGTCAGCGCGTCGGATACGCAAAGCGGGGGGTGGACGCTGTACACCGACAGCGACGATGAAAAGCACATCCGTGGCATTGATGGCCCTTGGCCCAAGGTGACCTTTGGACCAGCGCGCGCCTTAACCGTGGCGGAAATTCACCAGATTGCCGATGGCTTTGCCGCTGGTGCGAAACGTGCTGTCGATGCGGGCGCGGACGGTGTCGAAGTGCACGGGGCGAATGGCTATCTGCTGTGGCAGTTCATCACCCCCAAAACCAACCTGCGCACCGATGAATTTGGCGGTTCGCCCGAAAACAACATCCGCTTTGCCAAACTGGTGGGCGATAAGGTCCGCGCCGCGATCGGGCCGGATAAGCTGATCGTTCTGCGCTTGTCGCAAGACGGGGTGGATGATTTTGTGGGCTCCTGGCCGGGCACGGCCTATGCCAAAGCGATTGGCGAAGCGTTGAAAGACTCGTCTTATGACGCGCTGCACTGGTCCAGCTTCAACTACCTTGACAACCGCCAAGCCGATGACGCAACGCCCATGTCCACTGTTCTGCGCGAGGCGTCTGGCCTGCCCGTGATCACCAACGGCGGCATTGCCGAAGGGGCACAGGCCGAAACCGCCCTAACCTCGGGTGCGGCGGACATGGTGGCGATTGGCCGCCCGATCTTTGCCCACCCTGACTGGGCCTATATCGTGCGCTCTGGTGCGCCCTATGACTGGGCCCCGTTTGACCGCAAATATGTCATCCGCCCGCCGCTGGATTATGCCGTAGCCTATCCCATGGCGCTGACCGACCCGAAATGGCCCACCATCTGACACTTTAAAAGGACACAATCATGGCTAAAAAGATCTACTGTGCCTTTGGCACCGATATCGACTCGGTCGCAGGCTGGATCGGCTCTTACGGTGGCGGGGATTCCCCGTCTGACATCCAGCGCGGCATCTTTGCGACCGAAGTTGGCGTTCCGCGCCTGCTGCGCTTGTTCAAGAAATACGATCTGAAAACCTCGTTCTTCATTCCGGGCCACTCGCTGGAAACCTTTCCCAAGGAAATGGAAATGATCGTCAAAGACGGTCACGAAGTGGGCGCGCATGGCTATTTGCACGAAAACCCCATCGCCATGACGCCTAGCCAAGAAGAAGACGTTCTGGTCAAGTCGATTGAGCTGATCAAAAACCTGACGGGCAAGGCCCCGCGCGGCTATGTGGCCCCGTGGTGGGAAATGTCGAATTCGACCGCCGCTTTGCTGCTGAAGCATGGCTTCACCTATGACCACAGCCAAGGCTACCGCGACTTCCAGCCCTTCTATGCCAAAGTGGGCGACAGCTGGAACACGATTGATTATTCCAAAACCGCCAAGGAATGGATGCATCCGTTGAAGCATGGCACGGAAATCGACCTCGTCGATATCGCGGCCAACTGGTATGTCGACGATCTGCCGCCGATGATGTTCATGAAAAAGGCCCCGAACTCGCACGGGTTTGTGAACCCGCGCGACATCGAGGAAATGTGGCGCGACCAGTTCGATTGGGTCTACCGCGAGATGGATTATGCCGTCTTCGCCTTTACCATTCACCCCGATGTGGCAGGTCGCCCGCAAGTGTTGCTGATGCTGGAACGTTTGATCGAGTATATCTCGAAGCATTCCGGTGTCGAATGGGCGCCCTTCGAAGACATCGCCAACGACTTCCGCAAGCGTTATCCCTTTGGTGCGCCGGCCCGTCCGGAAGTGATCTAAGCCCATTGCGGGTGTCGGGCGACCGACACCCGCAGTTTTCAAGAGAGCGATATGTGTAACGCCTGCGGCAATCCGGCTGTGCCCGGCCATTGGACAGAAGCAGGGGCCGCCACCCCCGGTGACCGGTTGCGCGCGCGCTTTCACCGCGCAGGCCTGCTGGATAAAGTGCTGCGCCCCTACGGGCTGACCGCCCATGATGGCGGCGTTGTTCCGGGCATTCAGCTGAGCACCCTGTCTGGCAACCAAAGCATCGTGCCAGACCTCAGCGCCGTTTGGGCCGAGGCTGAACGCCTTCTGGGCCGCCCGATTGACCCTTTGGATCCCGTGTTTCTGAATGACGACTGACTTTGTCGACGGGCGGATGCGGCTGACGGTGTTGGGCGGCTATCTTGGCTCTGGCAAAACAACATGGCTGCGCCACCAGTTGCATGTGGGCCGTTTTGGCCCCGTGCATGTGATTGTGAACGAGGCGGCCGAGACCGGCGTTGACGATGTGCTGCTCGCCTCGGCATCGGGCCTTACGCTGCTGGCGGGCGGGTGCAGTTGCTGTACGGGGCGGCAAGACCTGATCGACGCGCTGCGCACCCTGTGTGACCAGCGCAGTCGGGTAGCGTCTGACGGGCAAAGATTGCACCGCATTGTGCTGGAAACCAGCGGCTTGGCTGATCCGGCTGCAATTGTCGCCGCCATTCAGGGTGACCCGGTCTTGGTCAACCATATCGTGATTGAGCAAACCCTCGTCGTGGTGGACGCGCTGCACAGCTTGGCGCAGTTGCAAACCGAACCGCTGGGCCGCCGCCAAATTGGCGCGGCGGATCGGTTGATCTTGTCCAAATGTGATGCGGTTGACCTTGCCGTCCTGACCCAGTTGCGCGCAATCCTGCGCACCTTAAACCCCGATGCGCTGCAATCTGCCGCCGAGTTAGGGGCAGAACAGCCTCTGCCTGATCTGCCAGACAATGCGCAGGCCCCGCCCTTGCCCCCGCTGTCTGAGGATGACACCCGCGGCCCGATATTTCCCACGCGCCTTAAGATCGACGCCAACATAGATTGGTCGGCCTTTGCCCTGTGGCTTTCAGCCCTGCTGCACGCACGCGGAAATGATCTGGTGCGCGTCAAGGGTGTTTTGCCAACGCCAGCGGGGCGGTTGTTGCTACAGACAGTGCGAAAAGTGGTGCAATCGCCCGAGATTCTGCCCGCACAGGACAACCAATCCGAAGATGGCACCATCGTCTTCATCGGTCGCGGCTTTCGCCCCGAAGATCTGCAAAAATCGCTGCGGCGGTTTGTGGGCTGATCGGGCATCGCAACGTGGATTTTGGGGCGCCAAGTGGCCATCGAACACGCTTAAGGGCGGCTCTGGAAAACTGCGTCGGTTGGACAAGCGATTATTTTGGGCAATGGCGGCATGATCCAGCAAGCGGGAAAAAGACCTTGGCACTTTGGCCAAAGAAAACACGGCACTGCGGACCGTAAGCACAAGCTGGTGCGGCGCTATCAGGCTGAGGATGCGCAGTTTTGCGGCGGCCACACTCTGCCCCCGACGCAGGAGCAGGTGAACATCCTGACCAACCAACGCCCCGACCTTGCCGTGGTTGATTGACACTATCGCGACGATCGTACGCCCAAGACCCATCTGCTGATCTGCGACGCAGGGCCTGACACCAGAGATGATCGCCGATCTCAGACGTCGCAGCGCCTTTGAAGCCGAAACTGGCCACATGAAAACAGACGGGCCGCCTGTCAAGATCCCCGCTCATCGGCACAATAGGCGACGCCCCCTTCGCCTTGCTGTGCGGCGGCGGCCAAAACATCCGAAAGATCATGGCCTACCATAGGGCTATTTTGGCCCTGATCATCGCAGCAATCCTGTCGGCACGTCACGCCCAAAAGCTGGCACACAGCCTTGCCACGACGGCCTGATCCAGGTGTTCAGGTCGAACGAAAGCGAAACCGTATTTCGAATGAAGCGTTATACCAATTTATAGGTATGCGTTGAATAATATACCAATAATTAAATACCCACCTTTTTGTAATAATGAAAAATCTATACCAGTTGGGAATTATTGCGTTTCAGCCAATGCCCAGTGATAGTTCAAGCGCGAAAGAGCCAAAGTTCCGGATGACCCTCAACCCATTGGTCTGTGTATCGGGCACACGATGGCTTGAACAACGTAAATTCTTGGATAGGCCCGGGTAAATGCTTGAACATATGGCGATTGGAATCCGCAGCCGTCTTTTGGTCGCAGGTTGCCTTGTGGGTGTTTTGGGCGGTTGTGCCTATGCCCCAGACAAGCACCTTGTGACACCGACCCAAGAACTGCCGGTGACAGACGCGCCAATGCCGCACAGCAGCGGCCCAAATCCTAAGATCATCGCAGCTTTGGCGTGCATGCAGAAAAGCGGTGTTCTTTCCAATTTGCATTTTGCGATCGCCGTCCACGCAGACGGCACCGGTAAGTCGATCTCAGCATCTGATGGCGCGACGGGGAGTATTCTGCCGCAGGGCACTTCGGCCATTTGGGCGGCGCAGGCTGTCATGTTGGCAGGTGGCGTGGCGCAGAATTATTACGAACTGAACACCGAAAGCGCCGTTCGAAAGTTTGGGGGCACGGAAACGGATAAGGCGCTGACAGACAAAAACATAGCGGACCAACCGCAGTTTGTTGTGTCAACCGCCTTTACCGCTTTGGATTTTCTAGGTGGGCCGGATTTGGATATGCGGATTGCAGGCATTGGTCCGCAAGCGCAAAGACGTGGTGCGTCGTTGGAAGTGTCCGCCGAAATCTACCGTTTAGGTGACCGAACCACTTTGGCGATCAGTTCCCTGTCACGCCAAGTGCTGTACAATTACGCAGGCCTCAATGTTGCCAGCACCGTCAGTGCGATGGACAACACTCTGGTCACAGGCGGCATCAGTTGGACAGATCAAGAGCGTATTCAAGAAGCCAGTCGTGACATGATTGCCCTGTCGGTGGCAGATGTTTTGTCGCGCGTGCCCAATACGCCGCCGTCGTGTCGGGCGGCGGTAGAAGATCTTTTGGTTTGGAACAACCCCAATGCTGTTCCGGTTGCAACCCCTGCAGCCACCAAAATTCCTGTGCCAGCCTCGACCTCATCCGCAGGGCTGCCCCAGACCACAGCGCCCGCCCCAGCAACTCCGATTGCAAAATAGGGGGCTGCACCAGTTTTTTTCCATCGCAATCACCGCCAGCGCGAGCGAACTGCGGGTCTATTTAATCGCGTGAGCCTGAAAACAGAGAGAGTAACATGAGAAGATCAAGATCTAACCTATGGGCCACATCGGCTCTCGTTTTTTCGGGGGTCCTGTCGGGTTTCGCAGGATCGGCGCAGGCGCAGTCCGTTCCAAGCGGTACTTGGAACATTCCGGCTGTGAGTTTGACGGCAACCAATAGTTCAGGTGGCACGTCAACCTTGGTATTGGGCAGCTTGGACAGTGCGACAATCACCAGCGGCTTGAACAACAGTATTTCGGCTGCAGCGGTCGGGGCTTCGGCGTCGAACGCTGTTTCAGTGCTGAATTTGGACGGCAATCCGACGTTGGATTTCACCTTTACCGGTGGTGCCACTGTTTCGGCGACAAACAACGACGCGGTGTCTGTTTATAAGACTGCGGCAGATCCGGCAAACGAGGTGGACGTTGTGGCGTCAGTGATCACTGCGCCGACCATTACGGATGGGACAGGCAACTCGATTTCTGTTGCGGGGGTCGGTGCATCTGCGTCAAACTCTGTCGGCTTGGTGAGTGCGGTTGGCGTTGACCAATTGCCCTTAGCCGGCGATGCAGGTTCAAACAACGTAACCTACACCGGCGAAATATCGCTGACGGCTGACAACAATGCAGGCGGCGATGTGTCGGTTGCAGCCATTATGGTGACGCCGACTATTTCAGATGGCACATCGAATTCTATTTCGGTGGCGGCTGTCGGGGCATCGGGATCGAACTCTGTGTCGACTCTCACGTCGGGTGTTGGGGTAGACTCGGTCAACAAAGTCGAAACGGGCAAGGTCACCGGCACTGTTACCAACGACGGTGACGTTACGCTCATAAGCGGCATGACTGCTGCTGGGCTCGTGAAGCCAAGCATCAACGGTGGCCTTAGCAACAGCATCTCGGTGGCAGGCGTCGGCGCCAGCGCCAGCAACTCTGTCAGCAACACGGCGGTCGGGGGGGGCAATGGCACCGGAACGATCAAGGTTGGCCTTGCAGCCGCCAAGCCGGTTTCCCTAACGGCGACCAACGGCGACTCCACAGACGTCGGCACGACCGGGACTGTCATCGTCACGGCACAAGCGTCTAGTCCGTTGATAACAGGCGATAGCCAGTCTAATAGCATTTCGATGGCGGCGGTTGGTGCTTCGGCTTCGTCTTCTGTGGCCAATTTGACCAACTCTAGCAGTACCTTGGCTATTGACACCACAGTTGCGAACACGACGGTCACCGCGAACAACTATGGCAACGTCACCTTCGCTGGTGGACTGGCATCGCCTAAGATCGGCGGCAGCACCGCTGATTTAAGTTATGCGGCTACTTCAAACAGCATCTCGCTTGCCGCTGTCGGGGCATCGTCGTCCAACTCGGTCTCGAATGTGACAGGGGGTGGAACAATATCGGGCGATGTGACTGTTGGCACCGTAACAGGCAGCGCCACGAATGGTGGTACTGTGCGTGTGTTTGGTGCGACGGTCAGTTCGCCGCAGATATCTGGCGGAACGGGCAATTCGATCTCTGTTGCAGGCGTGGGCGCGTCGTCGTCCAGTTCCATCTCTGCCACCAATATCGACGGAGTGTTGAATGGATCGGTTGACGTCGGGGCTGTAGATCTGACGTCAACGAATCGGGGCAATGTCAGCGTAAATGGATCTGTGAATGCTGCGACTATTCTGGGTGGATTGTCGAACTCGATCTCGATGGCTGCGGTGGGTGCATCTGGGTCTAACTCTGTCTCGAATGTGACAGTCGCGCCTGGTATGACGACAACAAACGATATCCAAACAGCGGGTATCGCTGCCGATGTCAAGAACTACGGCGATGTCACACTGACCAGCGCATTGGCCACGTCGGCGACCATTACCGATGGGTTTGGAAATAGCATCTCGTTGGCCGGTGTCGGCGCAAGTGCAAGCTCGTCTGTTACCACAACTGCCGCATACGGGGGCACATCGGCGGGAACGATCAAAATCGGCTACAGCTCCCCCGCCACTCCGACTGACATAATCAGCTTGGAAGCTACCAACGACGCGAGCGGTGACGTGACTGTAACGACAAGTTCCACAAACACAAACGCCACAATCACAGCAGGCACATCGAACAGCATTTCGATGGCAGCAGTCGGCGCTTCGGCATCGTCTTCGGTGTCAAACATCGCCGCCAACGGCGATGGAGCCACCAAAGACCCCGGTACTGTTAGCGTGGCGACCACATTGGTGGATACAGAGGTAACCGCAACCAACCATGGGGCTGTCACGATAACGGCTGGGATGGCCTCGCCCACGATCACCGACGGAAATTCGAACAGCATTTCCTTGGCGGCGGTGGGTGCTTCCTCGTCGAACTCGATTTCAAGCTTGGTTGATACGGGATCAATCACCGGGGATGTTGTGACGGGCGCTGTGACGGGTTTGTCGACGAATTCTGGCGCGGTGACTGTCAGCAGCGCAGATGTGACCACTGCCCTGATTTCAGGCGGCACGGGGAATTCGATCTCTGTGGCAGGTGTCGGTGCATCGTCTTCTAACTCGATCACGGGCACTTATGTCGATGCGGTGAGCGTCACCGGCGATGTAACTGTCGGCGCAGTGTCTATGACTTCGACCAACTCTGGTCTTGTGGCTGTGACAGGTAACCTCGGTGTCGACGGCGATTCTGATCAAAAGCCATCCATCACCGGCGGATACAACAATCAGATCAGCATCGCGGGTGTGGGTGCTTCAAGCTCGTCCTCGATCACCAATCTGTATGACAACAGCTCACCTGTCATGACCACAGAAGTGGCCAGCGTTACAAACACAGCAACAAATACAGGCGCTGTCACGGTCACGGCCAATGTCTACAATGCCACCATTGTCAGCGGTATTGGCAACGGCATCAGCGCGGCTGCGGTCGGCGCGTCTGCGTCGCAATCGTTCAGCGTCGTGGTTCAATAACACCGTCGGGGGGGCGAAAGCCCCCCCGTCCTTTTAACGCAAGCCCTGTTTTGGAAAGAACGCGCCAGCATGATACACTTCAGACGGTTCCTTCTCAGGCTCGCAACAATCTGCGCGATGAGTTGGCACGGAGCGGCCTTGGCAGATCTCGTTTCGGTTAACTCCGGCGATATTTCCGCCAATGCAAGTTTTATTGACCCTGACTTAAGTAACGGCGGCATGGGATTGAGCGTTATCAGCGCAGGGTCCGTTGTGACAAAAACCTACACCTACCTTTATGTGCAAGGTGATTTGGTCAGCACCACTGGTGAAAATGGCGACGAAGAAACGAAAATCTTCACCAGCAACAGCGGCAACATAACCGCATCCGGGGCATATAGTGCGGTCTGGCACATCGACGCCCACCCAAGTTCATTAAGCACATCTGCTTGTGGAACTTGCATAACGTTTTTAAGCAATCCAAAAGAATAGGAACCCCCATGTCAAATTCCCGGCTGAATTCGCTTATCATTTTCGCTCTTTTAGCTTGCGCTGCCAACGGCGCCTTGGCTGGAAATGCATCTGTCGCATGGGGCACCGGCGGAACTTCCGCAGACCCGATGCTGCGATCAGCGTCTTTGCACGCCTTGGAAGATCAGATTGCAGAAAGTGTTGCAAAGGCAAAAACTTGGAACCAATCAATCACCGCGTGTGGCATCTGCACCTATTACAACGTGACGGGTGACAATAACACGATTTCCGGCAACTCTATCACGGCCTCGAACTCTGGCAGCATAAGCGCAAACGGATCCTTTAATAACTCTTACGATTGGGGTTGGTAGATCAATGAGAAGCTTAGAGCAAAACACTTTGCGGCCCCACTGGCGGTCTATAGTGTCAGAAGTGATTCGGCTTTGCTGTGGCATTTTCGCAGTTCTGCTGATGTGCGAACAGCATGTTCAAGCGGCCGATCTGGATGGGCAATTTTCTGTGCAAGGCATTGGCACCCTGCGCTGCTCGGAAATCGTGCAGAAGGTCGACACGAATTCTCCAGATCTAGTTGCAGTGGTCGCTTGGTCTGACGGCGTACTGACGGCGCAGAATAGGCTTGAAAAAGGCGTGTTTAATGTGATGCCATTCTCGGATCCTGTTGGCATTTTCACAATGCTGGCCGTGAACCTGTGTCGGCAAAAGCCAGACTTGATTTATGATAGCGCGGTTGTGCAGGTCATTAATCTACTTAAACCGGTATACATTCTGCAATCAAGCGAACAGACGACGGCGACAGTCGGGGCTGAGACGATCAAGATCTATCCGCAACTTATCATCCAGGCCCAAGAGCGCCTTATAAAATTGGGATACATGAACGGACCAAGCGATGGCGTGTTTGGAACGGCGACGATGGAAGGGATGAAAAAATTTCAAATGTCTGCATCTCTCAGGGTGACTGGCATGCCCGACGTAATTTCACTCCTGGCGTTGCTTCGGGCAGAGGGTAATTAGTGATGCCACAGTTCAAAGGACAAAACTTTCCGACCGTAATAAACTACATCGAGTCGTTTTGACCCGCCTTTCGGACACTCTTTCGGTGAAACTGTTTGAGCGATTGGGTTGGCTGGCGGCTGTGAGGCGGTTCCACAGTATTCTTTGGGACACTGTCGAAATCGCCTATCCCAAACGGCGGTTCAAGAAAAGCTACAGCCACTCTCTTCCCCACGGGGCGATATTTCAGCCAGCCTTCGCATAGTAAATTGCAAATCAAAGCGAAGGAAGTGTCAAAAGGGGCGCTCAAAAGTTTTTCCCAATTTGCTATATCCCAACAAAAGTTAAAATTGGACCTCCCTTAAGGTGCGGAGATCGCGTCACAATACGATTTAACCGATCAGCTCTCATCCAAAGTGGCGTTCATCGGTGCCTTAGCTTTAGAAAGACGAAAGAAATCGAATCTAATGTAATTTTTTTTGAAATCACACCCAAAGAGCAGCAAGACGATTGCTATGCTTCTCTTTCGATATCATTGACGTTTACAATGAATTACGTACGGTCGCCACTGGTAAAAATGGGTGGCTAAGGTGATTTCTGTTGCGATTTTAGAAGATGATCCAATCATGCAGGCTCGCTTGGCCGATATTATGCGCGCTTGGCATTTCATTAAAAACGTGGTCGCAGTAGATTCTAATGCAAAGTTATTGGATGCCATTTCTCAGGATGCATTTGACGTTTTGTTAGCGGACGTCTCGGTTACTGACGGAAACGGGATTGAAAGTGTTATAAATTTTAAAAGAAAATTTCCCGATGGTATTGTAATAATGATTTCATCAAACTCTAACTCTGATGTAATCATTGACTCAATCAAAGCAGGCGCGATTGGTTACGTATACAAAGACGACAGCCAAATTGAGATTATTCAAGCAGTCCGTTCTGCGTTAAGAAATGAATCCCCAATCAGCCCAAATATAGCGTTTAAAATTCTTAATGAATTACAAGTTGAAAAAGCCCAAAACTCAGTTATGGTCAGCAAACCTGTAAGTGGCAGATCTGGCGGAAATCTATTGAGCCAACGTGAAGCTGAAATTATAAATTATATCTCGAAAGGAATGTCAAATCAAGAAATAGCTGACATACTTGGTATATCCAAAAATACCGTGCCAGTACACATACGAAACATATATCGAAAGTTGGGTGCTGCAAGACGTACTGAAGCGGTCTTTGAGGCGAGAAGCCTTGGATTGATCATATGACATATTTTCAGAGCGCCGCTAAGCCTCTTGGAGTCTTGTTAATTTCTTTGATAGCTCTTGCAGCGTTCTGGGAAATAATTGCGCGATCAACAATACCCTCAAATTATATCGAGAGAATTGTTAGCTTTGAAGCGGCATCAGGCGAAAATATTGTCAAACTCCCGCATTCCAAACTCGCCATTAAAGATACTGTTTCATTTGAAGGGAGTTTTGTTTTTTCGCCTGCGTTCAATGTGGAAACAGGTTCGACTGAATTGAGTGCTTATATCCCAAGGTTTGAGGGTGCATTAGATGTTTTCGCGGACCAAGCTCCTATTTTCTCCGGAAAAAGTTCAGTTGATATGGGAAGCAGTGGATATGCACTATTCCAGATTCCATCCCGTTCAGACCATAGGTTGCCGAAAATCACCTTCTCATTGAAGCAGAACTCAAAGCGATTCATCTCATTATCTAGTATTTTCATTGGCGAAAGTAGTGATTTTTCCACGGCCGTTATGTTTCAAGAAATTGTGAAGCGTGTGAGGGTTTCTAATGCTGGCATGAATTTAACGGTCGCATTAATTTGTCTGATATTCATGATTTCAAAGATTGAAATGCGGTTGGCAAGTTGTGCATTTTTTATCTCAATTTATCTTGCTTTGGCCTCCGTTAATGAACTGAATATCATTACAACACTGCCCCAGAATTTCATATATTTCGTCTTTCTGGGGTCGCCCTTTCTGGGATTCAATCTATGGTTGTTCGGTGAATGCTTGATTGGATCGCGCAGCTCGAAAATGTTTTGGATGATGCAGTCTATAGGCCTGTCCATATCTGGTCTAATGGTTTTTCTAAGTACCATGGTGTTGTATGACTTTCAACCGTTGCCTTTAAGTGTTGTTGTCCTGTCTGTTGCGATTCCAGGTGTCTTTGTTGCCGCTCGTTGCCTGGTTATTGGCTTAAGACGGCGAGGCGCAAATTTGATTGCTTACGGTTCGTTGCTTTTTCTTTTCGATCTTTCCGTATGGCACGATATCCTCGCTCGGGTGAGTTTTTTTGGTGATGAGCAGTATTTGGTTTCGGTATCTCGTCTACTCTTCGTGTTTTCTTGCACATTTATTCTGACCTCTTACAGTTCTCAGGGCAGCCAACGTTTGCGGAATGCAAACGCGATCCTTGAGGCAGCGTTGGAGAGTCGGTCCAAAGAGTTGAAGATGCAATTCACGATTTCAGAAGAGTTAGTCAAACGGCAGGTGGCGACTTTTCAAGAGCGCCGCATCCGTGGCGAGCTTGAAAAGGACTTGCATGACGGCGTGCTTAGTTATATTTCGTTGATTAATATAATGTCAGAAGGTCAACAAGATGAAAATTTAATCCGCATCAATAAGTTAAGTCGGTTTGCGTCGAACGAAATCCGGCTGATGATTGAAACGCCAAACCTCCGTGAAATGTCATTGATTCTTGCGATTGCTGGATTAAGGCGTCAGTTCATTGATAGGTTTTCCGAGATAGGTGCTGTCGTTAATTATAACATCATTGATTTAGCGCAATGCCGTGATTTCGAATATCGGATCGTCATAGATTGCATTCGAATCTTGCAAGAGCTTGTTCATAACGCTGCCGTCAGGGCTCGGAGTAAGTATATTGACATTCGTGGGTTTTCTTCTTGCGTGACAGATAGGTTCGGTGAGAATATTTTTGGGTTCCAAATTGAGGTGGAAAATAGGGATGGCAAGTCGTTGTCTTTGCAACCGTCCATGGGCAGTGGACTTAAGAATATTTTTATGCGTGCTGAGCGAATGGGCGCAAGTTTTGAAATTGTGCCAATTGACGGTGGTGCGCGAGCTATTCTGGTTTGGCCTGCGGCCAAATTGTGATGCTTGGGTAACCGGTATAATGTCGTATCGCCTGAGAACGATCTTTTTAAGAAAGCGGGTGACGGTATGATCGGCCGGCATTGATTTCACAAATGATCTGGTTCGGATGGAAATCGAAATTCTGAGCCAGTTCCGTGAAGGTCTTGTAGTCTTTGATCGTGGCAAATGCCACCTTCTGCTTAAATGCGAGTCTTTCATTCCGACTCGCTCGTTTTGTCTTGATCTCCTCCTCGCCTGTTGCATTAAGCAGAAGGTGCGCAAAAATCCAATTGTCTGGTCTGCACAGTTCACGCTGAACAAGTGCTAACTTTCTGATTTTGTGTTGCAATAGTGTTTTTTGCGTCATGATTTCTTGCAAGTTATTGTATAATTTAGAGCGCAGTCGAGCAATTTCGGTTCTTTTCATCAAGTTCCGCCCACGCCCCGAGCGACAAGGCGATCTGCTGCGTTGGCGCCTGACAGATTTGATCAATCTGCGGCATGTGTTGGTGAAGCTTACGACGCTTATCGACGGGGATCTCTTCGAGCTGGAATGGTCTGGGTTCTTTGTGTCTGGCAACGGGCGGCCTGCGGCACGCCAATCGGCGGTCGGACGGGGCGATGATCGCCCGCTGGATCGAGAACCCTAACAATCAGCACTTCACGGGCGAGACCTTTTTCCAGCACTCACTTCCCCTTGTTCTGTTTTCCCTGATGCACTGGCGCGGGTGCTTCAGCGGGTAGGGCGTCGTTTCACTGCTGAGCCAGACGATTTGGAGAGCTTCAGCTGATAGTTGGTGACGGGGGATTGGGTGGCATATCAAGGCGTTGTTCACACGCCGCAGGTCTCGCAGAGAGAAAGATATGCCACATGACGAAGGATACGGTTTTCGCGTTTCGTGCATATCGACCCGCGATTTCTCTGACGGATTGGCGGCGCTGCTGGGGCCGGATGCGCCCGGCTTGTCTGCCAGCACCATGACGCGATTGAAGGCCTATTGCCAAAACGGGAAAATTGTCGACCGATAGGCCCATAACATTCGGACGCCGAGCAAGTGCAAGAAATTCACATGCGACCGCTTCAAAGGTAAAGGGGTGTTGGCTTTCGGACCAGAAACCCCGGATGCTTTTCGTGGTTGATGTGTATAACCGGACAATAGCTTACCGATTGTGGTGGAGCCTTTCTCTGTAAGATCAATCTTAACACGCCGTTCGCGCAACCGCGTTTGGATATGCTCTTCGGTCTGATTGTCCAACCCTGGACGATCAATTCGGATGCGATAGTGCATAGGATTGTAAGTGTCGGATCCGCCGGAAAATGGCGAACCCAGCGAGCCTTCCGACCCAAGTATCAAAAAATCGAATGGAAAGGGGCGAATAGTGGACCAAGCAGGCGTTGCAAGATCATCTTGATTTCGGTATTTTGGGCTGACCCTTATCGTTAAACATGAGGTCCATATTACCAATTCAAACCACGAACCCGGGTTGGATATTATGGGCAGCGGCGAATTGCGCACTTGCCGCACCAAACTTCCCAGTGATCACAGCCATTGTTGATATCCGCGACAGCGATTCAAACTCTTTGATGATATTCTCTTGCTGCGTGGCAGTATGTTCCTCCAAATCTAAAGTGCATTCGCTTGAAACAGCCTTGACGTAGAATGAAAATACCGGTCCCAGTGTCGTGGAAGCGCTAAGCGCTAAGAGCTGATGCTAATTCGCAGATCGCCGTTGCCTCAGCGATGGCGTCGACGAGGCTATCGTAGGGCGAGGCGATTTCTGTGGCAAAGCTCAAGTTCACAAAGGCTGCGCCAATGACGCTCGGCCTGCCCGCTGACAAGGGTTTTCCCCATACCACGTGTTGATAAAGCTACATCCCTCGATTAGAGGCAAGGGCGCTAGGAAAGCTGCCTTTGCCTAGGCCACGATGTGCCAGGATCGTGAACATCACGTGCCCTTTGTCTGGCACGCCGCCCTGTGGTGATAGAACCTTAGCCTTATTGGCGGCAACCGAGGCTATAAACGTATCAAAAGATCGCAGATTTGTGCGCAGCGTTGGTTTAAGATGGATCGGTTCTTTGCTATCAATAAGGTAACCGGCATACGAAAACGATCTGAGCTTAGCTTAGGGTTATCGCCATCCTTAATCGTACCAAGCACACTCTCTAAGTGGTGACGCGCGTAGCGCACAGGCGCGAACGATGCGCCAATTCCGCGGCAGACCAAGCTCCGCTTCGCCGATTGGCAACTTTACGACAGCCCCTTCCAGAACCACCATGCGCGGCGCGGCCGATGTCGGATTGCCCATGGCAGCTTCGGTGCCGCGCTGGCCGCAAAGAAGGACGGCTAACATGAGCACCTGACTGGCACAAAACCGTTGCAGGCCCAGTTCTCAACGTTGCAGCGATTTTCATATTGTGTCGCGTCGTGTGGGATTAGGAATTTTCCGGCTTTTCCGCGATGGTCTGTAGTCGGAGACATCCGAGGGCATCGCATCCCCCTTGCTTCCAAAGTTGCCAAGCGAGCATCTTCACATCTAGTGACCATGCAAAGGACTGTTCATTGATCGTTATCGCTTGAAGATATGCTAGGAAACCGGCAAAAAGATAGGGACGGAAACAGTAGCATTTCCGCCGTCATAACGCACAGAACAAAACATTTCTCAGTGGGGGCAAACATCAATTACCCTACCTGCTGAGATCGCAGTGGCAGAACAGTCGTGATAGATCTACAGCACCTGTGACTTGAGGAGGAGGAAATCGAGTTGGATCAAGGTACAAAGCACGAAAAAAACTATCTTAGAAAAGCGATTGTTCTTAAAGAAATAGGTTGCTGAGATAGTCATGGAGTCTATGAAAGAAATTAAGCCCAAAATTGTAATAGGCCCATGATGCAGGAACCTTGCATCCTTGTCTTAGGTTGTGGTGGCTTTGTCGGAGCCCATTTAAAAACCGCGCTTTTATCGCGGTTTGGTATGGGTGCTCGATTGATTTTTACGAGCTTGGCGCCAAAAAGCCCGAGTATTCTGCCGTTAGACATTCGAAATACCGATGCGCTCTGCGCGTTGATACGCGCAGAGCGCCCTTCGCATATCATAAATCTGGTCGGGATCGCCGCACCTTCAATCGCTCTTAAGAATCCCGACTTAAGCTGGGAACTACATGCGCATGCGCCAACCCGACTTGCGCAAATGCTGCTGGTCGAGGCTCCTGAATGCTGGCTGTTTCATGTCAGTTCTGGACTAATCTACGGCCGCAACGCCCTGAATGGGGAAGCCTTGGACGAAAAAGTCGCCCTAGACCCAATTGGCACCTATGCCACAACGAAGGCTGCGGGCGACTTGGCAGTGGGTAATTTGGCGGGCGAAGGATTGAAATGCCTGCGTTTACGGCCTTTCAATCACACAGGACCGGGTCAATCAACAGAATTTGCGATCCCTGCATTTGCGGCACAACTCGTCAATATAAGAGCACAGATGCAACCCCCAATCATCAAAGTTGGCAATCTATCGTCAGTGCGTGATTTCTTGGACGTGAGAGATGTCGTTGATGCCTACGTCGACTTAGTAATTTGTTCGACCCAGCTTAAATCGGGGGCCATTTACAACATCGCATCTGGCAATGGCAAGAGCATGCGCCAAATTCTTGATCAGTTGATCAAGTTATCTGGCTTAGATGTCGCTGTTGTCATAGATCCTGAGCGCAAGACACCCAGCGACTTGTCAATTGTTGTTGGAACAACAAAGGCATTGCAGCAAGCGACTGGGTGGCAACCGCGTAGAAAGCTCGACGAAACACTTATTGATGTTTTGCAACATTTTGAGCGCGAGGGAACTGATGCGCGAAGTGAAAGCTCCCTCACACAGCAAGTGATATCTGTGAACTTGTAAATCGGATCAAAAAGAATGCCGATCAAATAAGATGGCAATTTTATACCCAGAACCGGCGCTGTGGTCCAAGTGATGGCTGAGACGCGACATCGCTTTCCCGTCTGTATCATGCAAGACTAACGATAACGGCGATGCCGAGTGCGTTGAGGCGTATCCATCCGGCGTGTGCCGGAGTTATGGTTCTTTGGCGATCGCCCTGCGCTTCCAATTCCACGACAGCAGGTCCGGCGGTAGCGCCATTGGCATGTCGAGCATTCGTGCCAGCACGTCGGCGAACCAAGCTCTTGTTATCTGGCGTCTTTCTTTGCCAGATTGCTTGCTTCAGTGCGTCGAGAACGAATTGGGTCTTCATCGAAGGAGAGGCGCGCCAGCCGAAGATCCGGGGCGCAAACACGTCGATAACGAACGCCACATAGACCGGTCCAGACCAAGTTTGCCCAAACGCGAAGGCTATCTGGCGAGCAGCCCAATTTACCCGCGATCGCTGTCAGCGCCGCAGCTTCGCTTTGATACTCATCGCAGTGTTCCAACAAAAGCCGCACCGCACGTTCGCGGAACTCAGGTGAATACGGCTTCGAGGTCTTCTTCTTTTGTGCCTGGTCCATAACGGGCAATTCTGCGAGAGTTTTTCCCTCCGGTAAAGAAGGGGCGGTTCAAAGCTGCATGTTTTGGGCGATGCGAAGGGCCGCCCGATCCGGATTTTCCTGTCGGCAGGCCAAGCATTGGATTACATCGGCGCGCGGGCTCTGCTGTCCTTGATCCCACAAGCCGCCGCCCTGCTTGGCGGCCGGGGATACGACGCTGACTGGTTCCGCACTGCCCTGAACAACATGGGGATTTCGCCGTGCATTCCGTCCCGCCGCAGTCGGAAGGAGGCGAGCCCTCATGCCGCCTACCTCTCCCGACACCGCCATAAGACAAAAAACATCTTCCCCCGACGGAAGGCTTGGCGGCGCATCGCAACTAAATACGACCAGTGCCCGATCCAGCTCCTCTGCGCCTGCGCGCTGAGAGCATCGGGCGTTTACGGTTTATGGGGCTGGAGCCTAGCAAATTTTATGCTTTCCCAGGTGGCATTGACCCAAGTGCCGCAGATCAACAGTCTATCGCCAAGAAAGGCAATCCCAAACAATCATCTTCTGCGGGGGCTATGCCGGTGGACCGGCACTTCGGTTTGCGCAATACCTGACGACAAATCAAATTGAGGGTCATGCCATGAGACTAAGGTCAATCTGCCTGATGATCGAGGGTGGCTTTATGAACATGGTTTCGGGGCCAGAATCGGTAACCTGCACAACGCCTGCAGACTTTTGGCGGGCCATACATACAATTGGCGGCGAGGCTTTGGCATTCCATCTGTGTGCACCGGGGCAAGTGCCACAGGCAGAGGGGGTTCACAGGGCCGCGCTCCTTCTCGCGGAAGGCTGCGCCGTTGCGGCCTTGGGGGCGGTTTGCGGCCCGAACGGGGACGTTACGGCACCTTTGGCCGCAAGTTCTGCAAGCTATGCGCCGGTCGCGAAGGGATCTGTGATCGTGTCGGCGCTTGCCTTGCAAGATCTGACATGGGGGCGGGGTGTTTGGGATGATTTTTGGCAAAATGATCTTGTGACGGCCTTGCATCAAAGGGGGGCGATCCTGTGCCTCGGTGATGTGATCGCAGCAGGCGGACCGATGCCGTCACAAGGGCTTTTGCCCTTCGCACGGGCAGGGCATGGCCATGCTGATGGGGCCCCAACGGTGATTGTGTTGTCTGCGCCGGATGCAACCTGCGCGTTGTACTTCGACCGGTTTCGCGCAGCTCCGGGCCTAGACTTGCGCATCCTGCCGCCTCTTTTTGCGGGCGGCGCGCTGGTTTGGCTTTGTCATGCGGCGGCCATCGTGATTTCGCGCGAAGTTGCGGGGTTGATCGAAGAGGGGAAACTCGCGCTTTTGCGCGAACTTGGGATCCCCGTCTTTTGGTTCTTGGATGATGATGTCTTTGCGCTTGGCGCCGAGTATGCCGCTTTTGCACCCTATCTCTCTGAGACGTTTCGCCCGCTGCAGAATGGTATATCCGGGATAGTGGCTGCGACACCCGCTTTGGCGGCGGCGTTGCAGGAAAGAATGCGTTTGCCGCGACCGCCATGTGTCTTGCCCCCGGCGCTGGCGCTTGACTTAGCAAAACCCAAAGAGCCGCCGGCCTATGTTGCCGCCGTTATTGGCGGGGCGTTTCGCGGGGCAAGTTTGCGCGATCAGGTCCTTCCGGCGCTGCGTTTGGCGGCACCTGAGTTCACCTTGGCCGCCCATGACAACTTGCGCCCTTTCTTGAACGGTTCTGACGTACGTTTTCTGCCCTTTGAAGGAGATTTTTATCGGTTCTTACACCTTTGGCAGGCGCTGCGCCCCGCAATCCTGATCCATCCGGCCGGAGAAAGTTCCAATATGCCAAACAAAAGCGACGCCACGGTGTTGATCGCCCATGCCTTAGGGGCAGTGCCTGTCGTCGCGGATGAGCCGGCATTTCTGGGCTGGGATGAAAGTATGGGCGTGGTTGTTGTCGCCGACAACGGTTGGGAAAACGCTTTGCGCCGGGTTACAAAGCCGGACTATGCCGCACTCTTACGCCTGCGGTTGAAGGATGAGATTGAACGGCGCCAGCGTGAATTACCCGACCTTCTGGATGTCATTGGAAACCCCGCGGCCGTGTGTGATGTTCAGAGGGATCGGCGGTTACAATATGTGTTCGACCTGCCGCAGGCACGTCCCGCAGCACCTGCGCGCCGATCACTTTGGGCACGGCTACGCCGCAGTCTTTGGAAAAGAGGGCTTTGGCCCGGAGATCAGGTCCCTAAGATTGCCGCGAGATAACGCGCGATGCGGTCTGCTGGCGCTTC
Organism: Paracoccaceae bacterium; assembly: GCA_947449875.1. Taxonomy (GTDB): domain Bacteria; phylum Pseudomonadota; class Alphaproteobacteria; order Rhodobacterales; family Rhodobacteraceae; genus Stagnihabitans. The sequence continues at coordinate 9,308 of CANFSY010000025.1, read as the reverse complement.
GCGCGCAAGGGCCACTTGGCGGGCCTGCGTGACAAGCCGGATCATCATTGCGCGGTCGTCGGCGAGGTGTCGTAACGCTTTTGCAAATGCACCCGCATCGCGCGGCGGGCAAAGCAGACCGGTTTCGTCATGGGTTACAAGATCTGGTATCGCGCCCGTATGGCTTGCGACGACAGCCACGCCCCGCAACTGCGCCTCTGAGATCACAAGCGGGCGACCGTCAATCACAGACGGCACGATCAAGACATCAAGTGCGCAGAAGCCCTTTGCAAGTGCGTCATCGCTTACCCGACCATGCCATCGAAAAGAGTGGTGCGGGCAGGTGCGCCAAGCCTGCCGCCGTGCATCGCGGCGCAGGGGGCCGTCTCCGTAGAGCTGGAAGCGGAAACGATCTGGGGGCAAGAGTTTGGCGATTTGGACCATCATCTCGACGTTCTTGGTGGCATCCATGCGCCCGATAAACCCGACCTCAAGCCACGGCCTTGGCGGTCGAGGCTGATTTTGCTCGACCAAACCAGGATCAATCCCGCTTGGCACATTTGCATAGCGGGCCTGAGGGCCTAGAGCTGCAGCCGCCTGCAGGCTTTCGGTGATGATGACAGCCAGATGCGCACCAATCGCGGCAAGATCCCCCACACCGTCGACGGGGTTAAAAGCAAACCCGACCATGCGCAATCCGGGCCGTCGGGCATGAAGACGCGGTGCGAGTCGCATCGCTGGGCTGGTGCCTAAGAAGACAAGCGCGCGCACCGGCCCAAGCGGCCATCGGTCCAAGAGGGGAACAAGATCGACAGGTGCGACGCGGGTGATCGTCGCACCGCTGGTCCGCAGCCAGAGATCGAAACAATCCGGTTCTCGACCACGGGTGACGGAAACAATATCGACACCGTAGCCCGCCACGCCCAAAGCCGCCGCGAGATAAGACAGCACGCGCTCGGCCCCACCCACATACAAATGCGGCGTGACGAATAACACCCTTTGCATGATTGCGCTCCCGCCGAATTTCAGACTTACTATTGCAAAGAGATAGAGAGCGAAAGAATGTCGACTGGGATCGCTGTAACGGAGTTTCTGCGACGGCGCTATGAAAGCCTTCCTCCTCCGGTCATCATATTTTGCAAGTCGCACTCTGGCAGCCGCCTTTTGGCGCGATTGATGATGGCTGGGGGAATCTGGCTGGGCGATTCGCGCAACAAAAGCGAGGATAGTGCGCAATTTCTGCAGTTGGTCGAGCCCTTGGTGAAAGCCTATCACCCCGACTGGTCAAGCTTTTTTACGTCTGATGCCGAGTTGATCGGGGACTTGGCCATGCAAGTTATTGATGCCCATGTAAAGGGGCGCCCGAACACCGCGCCGTGGGGCTGGAAGCTTTGCGAGACGGGGTACATCCTTCCCGTCTTAAAGCGGGTTTTTCCGGACGCGTTTTTTGTGCATTTATTGCGCGATGGACGCGACGTTGCGTTTTGTGACCATGTCGGCCCGCGAGAGCCATTTTGGTCAAAGGTCTATTTTGACACGGATAAGATCAGGGCATGGCAGGGAAGATCGTTAAGCGAACGCGCCTATCGACTTGCGCCACATGTTTACAATGCACAACACTGGGTGAACAGCGTGCGATTGGGCAGAACCTATGGCGCAATGATTGGGCCAAAATACATTGAAGTCAGGTACGAAGATCTCGTTTCAGCCCCGCTGCGTGGCACAGTGGATTTGCTCAGCCGTTTGGGGGTCGCCTGCGATCCAGACGATTTAGCCCCTATGATTGCGACCGTGCGGCAAGACAGGGTCGGTAAACACCGCCAAGAAAGCCCCCGAAAGCTCAGGCAGGCCTTGGCAGTCTTGCGCCCAACGCTGGAAGCGTGCGGTTATGGGCTGGAATATCCCGCGCGTCGCAGCCTTTGGGCAGAACTGGGTCTGCGATTTCATGCATGATGCCGTGTTTGATGAATTTGCCAGACTGACAGCCAGACTGCCGCCGCCGCGCCATGTTCTTGAGGTTGGGATTGCAAAAGATGCGCGGTCTTTGCTGGACCTGCCCGCGCTTCAAAGGGCCGAATGTGTTGGGGTCGGGTTGGACCCGCCCTTCCAGCTTGGCCACGCGCGGATCTTGACCGCCAACGCGCATGATCTCGGCGCCCTGAGTGCTGCGAGCTTTGATATGGTCTTGTGCAATTCTATGCTGGAGCACGATCCCGAATTCTGGCGAAGCTTGGCCGAAATGCGGCGCATGGTGCGACCGGGCGGTTACCTGCTGTTGGGGGTGCCAAGCTATGGTGCGATGGGTGTCGGGCGGGTTGGATTGCGACAGCGTTTGGCTGCGCGGCTTTTGGGGCACCCCGTGGCGGCGTTGCAAGCTGCAAGCCTCACGCTGGGCTTTCACGGCTTCCCTGACGACTTCTACCGGTTTAGTTCTTCGGCTATGAAGCAGGTTCTGCTTGCCGGGTTTGAAAATCTAGACGTCGTTCAGCTGCTTTCGCCGCCCCGTTTGATCGGGCTTGGCCAAAAGCCCATGGTGAAAAACCATGGCGAGTGACCAGCATATCGTGATCACGGGCGCAGGCGGATTTATCGGCAGTCACTTGGTCGAGGCGGCCCTGTCTGCGGGGCACAAGGTCACCGCATTGCTGCGCTATGGATCGCAGGGATCCATAGGAAACTTAGCCTGTATCGCCCCTCACTCCAAGACGCGGCTGACACTGGTGTTTGGCGATGTTCGGGATGCAGGGCAAATGCAGTCGCTTCTTGAGGGTGCCGACCGGCTGATCCATGCGGCGGCGCTGATCGGGATACCCTATTCTTATGCAGCCCCTGAAAGCTATTTTGCGACCAACATGGACGGCAGCCTAAACCTGCTGCAAGCCGCACGCCGTGCCGCCTTGAAGCGCTTTGTATTTGTCAGCACCTCGGAAGTTTATGGCAGCGCACAGCGCCCGCTGATCACCGAAGACCATCCCCTATCGGCTCAATCGCCCTATGCTGCCAGCAAAATCGCCGCAGAAGCCGCCTGCATGGCTTGGGCCAGTACATATGACCTGCCCATAACCGTGATACGCCCGTTTAACACCTTTGGCCCCAGGCAAAGCCAGCGCGCAGTGATCCCAACGATCGTGTCGCAAGCGCTTGCTGGGGGGCCTTTGCAGATCGGCAGCACTTGGCCCGAACGGGATTTCACTTTTGTCAACGACACGGCCGAGGCTTTGGTGCTGGCGGCCACCCATCCGCAGATCGGCACGGGCCCTTATAATCTTGGCACCGGCAGCAGTGTATCCATCGCCACGTTGATTGACCAAGTTTCCGCCTTGCTCATGCGGCGGATCGACGTTCAAACAGATCCGGCCCGCCTGCGCCCTGATAAGAGCGAGGTCGTCCGATTAACAGCCGACAACGCACGCTTTCGCGCGGCGACGGGGTGGGTGCCCAAGGTCGGGCTGGAAGAAGGGCTGCGCAGAACCATCCAATTCCAGCGCGGACTGCACAGCGACGCGCAGGGATACCGCACATGACGTTCCGTGCCGTGGTCATGGCAGGCGGACGCGGTTCGCGGTTAGGTCATCTGGCAGAGGGAAGGCCCAAAGCTCTTCTGCCGCTGGGTCAGGGGCACGTTTTGGGTCGCCTTCTGGATCAATTGACCAAAGGCGGTTGTGGCAGCATTGATCTATGTTTGGGCTTTCAAGCCGAACAAATTATGCAAAACATCGGGATTTCGTGGCGCGGCGTGCCGGTGACGTATCGGCACGAAAAGGCCCCATTGGGCACGGCTGGCGCCTTGTGTTTTGTGCGAGGGCAAGTTGGCGGTGACGCTTGGCCCCTCGACACGGTTGTGGTGAATTGTGACATCGTGGCAGAGATTGACTTTGCCGATCTGGTCGCCCGACACCGTCACCACGGCGGCGCAGCAAGCGTCGTGACGGCTCGTTTTGCGCAAACGCTTCGCTATGGCACAATCGACGCCGCAGGGGATGGCTGCGCGGTAACGGCAGTGCGCGAAAAGCCGCAAAGCGTTCATCGGGTGATCGCAGGGATCTATTTGTTTCAGACCAAGGCCCTGACAAAGGCGCTGGCCAATGCCGAGGGGCGTCTGGATATGCCCGAGCTTCTTTTGCGGTTTCTTGGCCAAGACGGGGCGTTGACGGTCAATCTTGATCTTCAAGGAGACTGGATCGACGTTGGCGTTCCAGAAGATTACAGCCGAGCGCGCGAGATGTTCGGATGACTCCTGCGATTGATGGGTCAGCTAAGGTCGTGATCGTGAACGGGGCTGGCGGTTTTCTTGGCTGTAGAGTTGTCGCCGACTTTCTGCGCCGTGGGGTTCGTGTCATCGCGCTGGGGGCCCCTGTTCCCGCGCGACCGGGCCTTTTCTATGCAAGGGATCTGGGAACAGCCTTAACGCTCTTGCCCGACGCAGAGCTTGCGGCCTGCGTCGCGCTGGCGTCTGCCTCACCTTTGGCGGATCCAGCCGAGCAGACGGCGATTACGTTAGGACAGGTTCTGCCCATCATGAAAGCGCTTGAGGGGGTTTGCCGATTTGTCGCCATCGGAAGCGCTGCAGAATATGGGTCGGCGCTGCGCACGGCCACGGCGCTGAACGAAACGCACCCGCGTTCGCCGCAAAGTGCCTATGGTCATGCAAAAACCCTGCTGATGGACCAGATTGAAACCGTCCATCATCAAGGCCGCGATGCGTTAGGACTGCGCCTTTTCTCGGCTGTAGGCCCTCATATGAGCAGCCGGAGCCTTTGGGGGGCGGTAGAGGCGCAGGTCAGCGCGGGAAAAACCGATATCGAAACGCAGTCTTTGGGCGGTGCGCGCGATATTCTGCCCGCAGACGAAGCCGCAGCGATCATTACAACGCTGGCGCTTGCCCCAAGGCGCTTGCCACCCGTGATCAACGTGGGTTCGGGTCACGCGACCCCCTTACGTCCGCTCGTGCATTCGGTACTGCACCGGCACGGGGTGGCGCTTCGGCTTGCCGAAAGATGCATGCAAAGCGCGACGAAACCGGATTATGATATCGTATCAGATATTAGCCTATTGCGCCGGTTCTACAAAGTGCAATCTCCTTTGCCCGTCGAAAGCCTTGCCCGTTATATTGTCGAGGGTGTTTGCGATGTTTAAAAAACTTCGCCTTTGGCTTAGCCCGCAGCCCAGTGAAGACGCGCGGCACGAGGCGCACCTTACCCGATTGCGCACAGCGGGAATGCGCATTGGAACGGGGTGCAAGATCTACTCAGACTTTAACACGACAGAACCTTGGCTTGTTTCAATCGGCGACCGCGTGGGCATCGCAGGAGGTGTAAAACTTATCACCCATGACGGCGCGGCATTCCGGTTACGCAACCGACGCCCCATGTTGCAAAGCCTTGGTCAGGTCAGCATTGGAGATGACGTTTTTATCGGGGAAAACGCACTCCTTCTTCCTGGAACACATATTGGACGCGGGTCAATCATCGGCCCTGGCGCTGTTGTGCGCGGGCGTGTCGACGAAAATGTAATTGTGTTCGGCAATCCAGCAAAGGTCATGGGACGTGCCTCGGTTTATCTTGAACGCATGTTTCGCGCGCAGGATGCTTTGGACAGCTTAGGATTGCCAGAGAATGAGCGTCGGGCCCTTATACTCGCGCATTTCGGGACGGAAGAACGATGACCGCAGGCAATAAACTGGCCAGAGACGCCGTTATTCAGGCTTTGGTTGAAATCACAGGACGGGCCGCGGATCGCATCAATACAGGTTTGACGGTGCAAGATCTTGAGATTGATTCCCTCGACTTCGTTCGGGTTGTGCAATTGACAGAGGACAGTGCAGGCGTGCGGCTCGACGATGCTTTGGTCGCCGAAGTTCAACGCATGGACGATTTGATCGTCTTGGTCCAACACGCGATAGACCAGATCGGCGAAGCGGCGCACCAGGTCAAATGACGACGGCATCGTCTGAGGAGTGTTCGCGACGCCGCCTTGGTTATCAAAAAGGTGCCTGCAAGACTCGTGATATTGCGCAACCGATATCCAAAGCATTTATAAAGTCAGACTATTCTGACCAGCCATTTGGGTCAAAGCGTACCAATCTGAAATTAGCGCAGTCTACGGACTTGCGTGACGTATCTCGACGTTCGGTAAGCCGATCGGTGTAATCCCTAAATCCCGGGCGATCATGCCGAAACCCTCTGTCTCTATAAGATGGCGGTAAGGTATTTCGGGGAAGCGCAAGCCTGCACGGTGACAGTCTGCGTCAACCAGCAACATCATTCCACCGACCCCATCCAATGGTACAGCATCAAGATAGCGAAGATCATCAAGATGGCGGCGGGGCCACCAGTCCTTCGGAGGTTGCAACAGCCCGTTTGTGATATATCGAAACAGTTCTTCACGATTGGGTTGCGATACAGTTAGAAAACTATTGAGATCAAAACTTGGCCCACTCGGGACAAGGACACAATTTGGCACCACGATCCGGCCCTTGGATGCGATCAGACGACGAATGATGTCTTTGGGATATGAAATAACATCGGTATCAATCCAAAGTACCCAGTCATGGCAAAGAGTGAGGGTTTGGTCCAATAGGCCGTTTCTGGCTTTCGCCATCCATGCGCGCCGGCTTCGTTGCAGTCTGACTCTCCACCGCTTTCGCCGCTCGTAACGGGGCGCGTTGCGATTCGTCTGAACTACGCCAAGGGAAGCGAAATCGGTCTTATGTCGTTTGACAAATTCAGCAAGTACATCCGCCGTAGGATCGCCGCTGTCGCCGTGCCCAAACCAGACGTGCAACTTGTTTCGTGGATGATCTAGCGCCAAGAGAAGTTCAAAGCAGCGTTGCAAGGACTGTGGGGCATCTCGGGTGGGAATAAGAACAAGAACAGTCCCGTCACTTTGTAAATGCCCGGATGGTGGATGTAACTGCGTTTGGTTAATTCCCGCCACGACCTTGGCTGGATCAAGACGCGGACCGCAAAATAACCAATCGTTGAATTGACGCAGGTGCGCCACGTTACGCCGCCACCAATTTGCCTGTCGCGGTTTATACCAACTGCCTTTCCAAAGATGCCTCGAAAGCGCAAGATGGCCATAAGGCCCGCTTGACTGGCCGTCAGAGGTCTGCCCATACACATCAGTATCTGCAAATAAACCGCAAGAATGAAGGGCAAGCTTTTCAGGTTCAGTCCAGTTCTGAACTGCCGCGCTCAGGATCAGAGGGCCCGTCGTTTCCAAGACGTCGAAGTACCGCCGCGGAGCCATCAAGCGGCAAAGATCAATAACTGTGGTCCAAAACGGGTGCCCGGCGGGGCTGGCCATTGTCCCATTAAACCATAGACGATCAAGGCCTCTTTTGCGCGCTGGCTGCCAATGGCGTTCTGGTTCTTCGCAAAGAACCACGCGAAGATCACCCGCCAAGGGTTCTAAAGAAGACAAACAAACAGTGTCGACATCCGCGTAAACACCGCCAAACTTCTGCAAAATACAATACCGCGCGAGGTCGGCCTTTTGGACAGGTCGTGGATAGGACAGATAAAGGTCCAAGAGATCTGGTCTCTCACCGCGCATGAAAGCAAGCAAATCCTCGTCCGACCAAAACTTGTATTGCCAGCCCGGATTTTTGGTGATCCAACTTTCCGGATCGCCCATGCCCTCTGGTACTTGGCGAGTTTTCCACGTTTGATGGATGATGCGTGGAATACCGGGAAGAGGTTGCAATGGGCTTTATCCAAATTGTGGTTGCAGAAGCTGACGCCACTCCCTCGGGGGCTTCTCTTCGCAATACGTCAAATTTTGAAATTCTGTCAACACTTTGGTCTGAAAGAGGTGGCGGAAGAATTGTTTCGCTTCGGGCCGATAAGACTCAAGGCCTAAGGCCTGCAGCAGCCACGGTTGCCCCTTTGCTGGCCACTGATATCGCAAACCTGATTGACGTGTGCCAGACAGAAATGCCAGATTTTGTGCTGTTCGAAGGTGTTCGGCTTTATCAGGCCATTACAGCTCTTTCACAGGCTCTGCGCAGTCAGGCTATTATTGTGGACATGCACAATATCGAAAGCATTTTGCAGGCTCAGATCGACGCTCAAAAACTGCCGCCTCTGCTGCGGGCCTTCGCGCCATGGATTTTTGCGCAGCGCAGAAAAGCCTGCCTTCAGGTGGATAAACAGATTATCCAAATATCGCGACAAGTTTGGGTATGTTCCGAGACAGACCATGCAACAGCGCAGGCACTTTTGTCGCCAAAGTCGATCGCTATTGTTCCAAACCCGATTCCCGACTGGGCGATGAAGGAAGATCTTCGGAAAGAGACTAATCCGACGGAAGTGCTATTTGTCGGGCATTTGGGTTATCAACCCAACGGGCACGCTGTAAAAACTCTCTGCAAAAATATAATGCCCCAATTACGTCGCATCGTGCCGAATGCCCAACTGCATATCTGCGGCAGACGGCCACGGCGCCGCCTCGCAGCACTCGTGCTGTCAAGAGGAAATCGGCTAACACCCAACGCCGTTAATCTTGCCGAAGTCTATGCAACAGCCGCAGCGGTGGCCATACCCTTGCATGCAGGTGGCGGAACACGGCTTAAAATATTAGAGGCAATGGCGGTCGGCTGCCCAGTCATCGCAACCGCGAAAGCGGTCGAGGGCTTAAACTTAGTGCCACAATTGCATTATCGAAATGCAGAGACGAATTCCAACTTCTCACGACAGATCGCAGATGTGCTATTATCACCGAATTTGGCGGCAGAAATGGCAAATCGCGCATGTCGTTTCATTCTTGAACGCTACGGAAAAAGTGCGCGAATAAGGGCTGTCAGCAACGCATTGGCGCAAGGCAAATTTATGAATGGCTGAACAGGATGATCCGTTTGCAAGGTGAAGCTGTGGACTCGACTGCCGTGGACCACCGCGCCAAGCGTCGCGGTTTGTCACTGATTAAGACACTGTCACTGTATTCTCCAAAGGCGATCCTTGTGGTACCACCCTTCGGACTTACGGCGGAGGACAAAGCACTGCTGAGCCAAACTGCGCAAGCTTAGGGCCTGCGCTTGCGTATGATGCCTTTCAATCCGAGCTATAGCTGAAAGTTGGTGAGGGGGATTGGGTGGCATATCAAGGCGTTGTTCACGCGCTGCAGGTCTCGCAGAGAAAAAGATATGCCACATGACGAAGGATACGGTTGTCGCGTTTCGCGCGCCAGACGGATTTTCGACCGACCCGCTGACGGATTTACTGCGCCAAGGGGCGCATGATCTGATCGCTCAGGCGGTCGAGGCCGCGTTGAATGCGTTTCTCAACGCGCATGCCGACCAGACGGATGCTTCGGGTCGCAGGCCTCTG
>CANFSY010000024.1 GCA_947449875.1 Paracoccaceae bacterium | reverse complement strand
GGGGATGCTTTGATCCTGACCAAACCGCTAGGCTCTGGCACGATCCTTGCGGCTGAAATGGCCATGGCGCAACTGCCACCCTTGATGATGGGCGAGGTGGTGGCGGCGTGCTTTGCCCAGATGCGCCGCCCCTTGGGCCAAGCGTCTGCCCTTTTGGCCCCGATTGCCCATGCCATGACCGATGTGACAGGCTTTGGTCTGGCAGGCCATGTGATGGAGATGATGACCGCCTCTGGCACCTGCGCGCAGCTTTGGCTGGACCATGTGCCGCTGATGGTGGGGGCCGAGGCTTTGGCAGACTTGGGCGAACACGCCTCACTCGCGCCTGCCAACCGTGCGGCCCTGCTTGGGCGCATACGGGGCGAAGGGCTGGCCAGCCCGCGCGGGGCGCTGCTGTTTGACCCGCAAACCTGCGGGGGATTGCTGGCCGCTGTCCCTTGGGATCAGGCCGGCGGCTTGATTGCGGCCTTGCAGGCGGCGGGCGATGCACAAGCGGCGGTGATCGGGCGGGTGATGGACGGTCTGCCAGAGATCCGGTTGACGGACGGCCCCAGTGCCCTGTGACCGCGATTAGGCGGGGGCCTTTTGGCCCCGTGTCGAGATATAGATGGCGCAGGCGATCAGAATGGCGACGCCCAAAAAGGTCCACCTGTCGGGAAAATCGCCAAAAAAGATCAGGCCCATCAGGGTTGAGGTGACCATTTCGGTATAGGCCAGCGGCGCAAGCAAGGACGCCTCGGCATTGTCATAGGCGCGCACGATGCAATAATGGCCGATGTTGGCAATGGCGGCGAGGGCGACAAACTGCCCCCACTGCGCCAGCGTGGGGGTTTGCCAGACAAACCCCACCAGCACCGAGGCCAAAACACACCCCAAGGCGTTGGTGTGAAAGGTGGTGACAATCGCCTTGGCGCGCCCCGAAATCCGGCGCGTCAAAAGAAAATACAGCGCAAGGCTGGTGCCCGAGGCCAAGGCAAACAGACTGCCCGGGTTCACGGCTGTCAGGCCGGGGCGGATGATGATCAGCGTGCCCACAAAGCCCACACAGACAGCGGCCCAGCGGCGGGGGCCGACGGTTTCCTTCAAGATCAGCGGCGACAGGGCGGTAAGAACCAAGGGCTGCACAAAAAAGATCGCCAGCGCATCGGCGATGGGCAGGTATTTGAGCGCGCAGAAGAAAAAGAAAGTCGCGGCCATCAACAGACTGGCGCGCAGGGTGTGGACGGCGGGGTTGTCGGGCATCAGCCCGCGCAATCCGGTGTGGCGGGCGGCGAAGGGCAAGGTCAACAGCGCCCCAAAGGTCAACCGCGCCCAGACGATCTGCATCACGGGCACGCCCTCTTGGCCCAAGAATTTGGCCAAAACATCAATGCCCGGCAAAATCGCCATGGCGGCCAGCATCAAGGCGATGCCCTTGAGGGGGGAGGAGATGCGCAAGGGCGACCTTTCGGGATTTGGGGCGGGCAAAGCCGGGGCGCTGCCCCGGACCCCGGGATATTTGGGCACATATGAAAGGGTTAGAGGAAGGCTTTGAGCACGGCGGCAAGGTTCTGGCCCAGTTCGGGGCACAGGTAGCCGCCTTCTTGCACGATCAGGGTGGGCAGGCCAAGGGCGGCTATGTCGCGGCCAATTTGGCCAAAGCCTTGCGTCGTGACGGCAAGGCCCGCAAACGGATCGCCCGCAAAGGCATCAAGGCCCAAGGCCAGAACCAGCGTATCGGCCCCCCAAAGGGTGATGGCCTGCAAGGCGCGGTCCAGCTCGGCCAAGAAGGGCGCGTCCGCACTGCCTCGGGGCAGGCAAAGGTTAAGGTTGGCCCCCTCGCCCGCCCCTGCACCGCGCTCGTCGGGGTAGCCCCAGAAGAAGGGGTAGTAGCGTTCGGGATGGGCGTGGATCGAGACGGTCAGCACATCGGGGCGGTCGTAGAAAATGCCTTGGGTGCCGTTGCCATGGTGCAGGTCGACATCCAAGATCGCAACCTTGCGCCCGGCGAGGGTCAATTGCTGCGCGGCGATGGCGGTGTTGTTCAGATAGCAAAACCCGCCCGCCAGTTCGCCAAAAGCGTGGTGGCCGGGGGGGCGGCACAGCGCATAAGCGGCACGCTGGCCGTGCAAGATCAGGCCCGCGCCCGCGATGGCGCTTTGGGCCGAGGCATAGGCCGCCCCCCACGTGTGCGCGCTGATCGGGCAAGAGGTGTCGGTCATATGAAACCCCGCCTGCCCCACGGCAGAGAGCGGATAGCCATCGGTGCGGTTGGCGGGGTGGATGTTGGGGATCACCTCGACACTGGCGCCGGGGATGTGCTGCCAGCGGGCGTGGATGGTTTGCAAAAAGCTTAAGTAGCGCGGGGGGTGAATGGCGGCTACGGCGTCAAGCCCGTGGTCGTCTGGGGTTTGCACGGTCAGGCCAAGTGCGGCCACACCGCTCAACAGCGCGTCGATCCGCGTGGGCTGTTCGGGGCAAGGTTTGGGCGCGCCGGAAGACAGGAAGAACTTCGGGTCATGGGCGCGTTGGCCGGGGTGGTACAGGGCGATCATGCAAGGGCTTTCAAGGGGGCACCGTCTAAAATCATCATCTGATATCCCCGCAATGTGAAGCCGGTTTTGGCATAAAACCGTAAGGCTGCAAGGTTATCGGGGCTAACGCCAAGGGTCATAAACTGCGCCCCCCAGCTTTGGTGGCGCATCACGGCGGCCAGCAGGGCGCGCGCAAGGCCGGTGCCACGGGCTTGGGGGGTGACGTAAAGGTCTTGGATATAAACACCGGCCTCGCCGCGATGGGTGGAGTAATCGGGGTAGTAAAAGGCCATGCCTTGCTCGGCGATCAGGGCAAAAATCAGGGGGGCCGGGGCGAACAGCGCTTGGGCCAAAGCCGCCTGCGTTGCCACGGGATAGGTGCCGCCGTCTTCGTCAGACAGGGCTTGAAGCTGGGCGCGCAGGGGGGCCAAGTCGGCGGGGGTGACGGGGCGGATAGCGAAGGCTTGGGTCAAAAGGCCACCTTGTCGCGACCCTTCAGCCCCAACATCGCGCGCGCCTCCTCCGGCGTGGCGATAGTGCGGCCAAGGCGCGTGACGATCTGGGACATCAGATCGACCTGCTGGGCGTTAGACTGGGCGAGAACACCTTTGGAGATGTACAAATTATCCTCTAGCCCGACGCGCACATGGCCGCCCATGGCGGCGGCCATCGTGGCCATGGGAATTTGCGCGCGCCCTGCGGCGAGAACGGAAAACTGGTAGCTGTCGCCAAACAGACGGTCAGCGCTGCGTTTTAAAAGCGTGAGGATTTCAGGCTCGGCCGGCATCCCGCCCAAAACGCCAAAGACGAATTGCAAGAACAGCGGGGCTTTGATCAGGTCACGGTCGACGAAATGTTTCAGCATCGTCAAATGGCTGATATCATAGCACTCAAATTCAAACCGTGCCCCGCGGGCTTGGCCCATTTCGGCCAAAACATGGGCAATGTCGCGCGGGGTGTTTTTGAACACCACATCGTCAGAGTTTTCTAAGAACGGCTTTTCCCAATCCTGCTTGAACTGAACAATCCGGTCGATCATCGGATAAAGCGCAAAGTTCATAGACCCCATGTTCAGGCTGCACATCTCGGGCGCGTTGGCCTTGGGGGCGGCAAGGCGCTGATCCAGCGTCATCACCGCTGACCCGCCCGTTGTCATATTCACCACGGCATCGCAGCCCGCCTTGATCGCCGGCAAAAACCCCGCCCAATGCGCCGGATCAGCCGACGGGCGGCCCGTGTCAGGGTGGCGCGCATGCAGATGCAAAATCGCAGCCCCCGCCTGCGCAGCGCCAATGGCCGAGGCCGCAATATCTGCCCCCGTCACCGGCAGATAGGGCGACTGGCTGGGCACGTGGATAGAGCCTGTGATGGCGCAAGAGATGATGATTTTGGACATGAAACCCCCTGTCGGGGAGAGTGGCATGGCTTCTGGCGCGATGCAACGGCAGGGATAGCGCGCACGCAAGCTTGGGTGACCGGTTCGGTCCATTGGGCGCAAAGACTGCGAAAATCACATAAATCAAGGGAACCCTGCCGCACCCCAAGGGACGCGGCAGGGCAGGAAATGGATTATTCCATATCCACGCGGGTGTCTTCGCCCGACTGAACAACGCCAGCCACAGCCGAAGAGAACACGAAGCTGTCGCCCGAGGGTGCGACGAAGATCTTGTCGATCGCGCCCGACTCGTAGGTCACGGTGCCGGTGCAATCTTCAGCAACGGTGTAGGTGCCTTTGTCAGCGGTCGGCTCTGCCGCGCCAGCAACGCCGGTCACAGTGGCAACATTGCCAGCGCCGTCGAACTTTTCCTGACCGACTTCTGCGTAGGGCTTGCCTTCGGCGTCAAAGCCTTGCAGCCAGTAGGTGTAGTGGCCCTTCAGCGAAGCGACCGAGCATTCGCCCGCCATAGCAGCCGAAGCGCCAACGGTTGCGATTGCGGCAAAGCCAGCTACCAAGAGGATTTTTTTCATGATCATTTGTCCATTTATTGTATGCGTCCTGTGCGGACGGCGTCGCCCTTTTATTCCTTAAACATAACAGGTCAATGTATCGCGCCGCCCGAGGTTAACAATCTTTTGGCTGGAATTAAAAACTTAAGAGTGCACTTAACATCCAAAAATCCATCACAAACGCACAGATGTTGCCGCCTTTTTCTAACAGCAGGTGGCCTTGATCTGACGGCATCAGGGCGTGGTGTTCAGTGTGCGGATTAAAAACTTTGCGCCAAGGGCAAAGGGGTGTTATCCGCCCTTGGCTGGCCTTGCGCCGCTGGCCCTTGGCCATTTGACACAGCGATTGCGCGGCCGATCTTTGCGTTAGTCTTGCACTTTCAAGACGATCTTGCCGATATGGCCCGGGGCTTCGATGCGCGCATGGGCGGCGGCGGCCTCGGTCAGGGGGAATTCGCTGTCTATGACAACCTTCAGCTTGCCTGCTGCCACCAAGGGCCAGACATGCGCCTCGACCTCGGACGCGATGCGGGCCTTGGCAAGGTCGGATTGCGGGCGCAGGGTGGAACCGGTCAGGGTCAGGCGGCGCATCATCAGGTCGGCAAAGTTGACCTCGACCTTGGCGCCTTGCAGGAACGCGATTTGCACCAACCGCCCGTCATCGGCCAAAGAGCGCAGGTTTTGCGGCAGATAGGCCCCGCCCACCATATCAAGGATCAGGTTCATGCCCCCCGCCTTGCGCAAGATCTGCGCCCAGTCTTGGGTGCGGTAGTTCAGGCCCATCTCTGCGCCCAAATCCTGACAAATCAGCACCTTGTCATCGCTGCCCGCCGTGGCAAAAACCCGCGCGCCCAGGGCATGGGCGATCTGGATGGCAGTCACCCCAATGCCAGAGGTGCCCCCATGCACCAAAAACCGCTCGCCCGCTTTCAGTCCGCCGCGCATGACCACATTGGACCAGACCGTAAAGCAGGTTTCCGGCAAACACGCCGCCTCGCGCAGCGGCAGGCCCTGCGGGATCGGCAGGGCATGGGCCTCGCTACAGGCGGCGTATTCGGCATAACCGCCACCGGGCAAAAGGGCGCAGACCTGATCGCCCTCTTTATAGCGCGTACAGCCCGGCCCCAAAGCCACCACCGTGCCGGAACATTCCAACCCCGGCAGGGGCGAGGCCCCTGCGGGCGGCGCATAAGACCCCGCCCGTTGCAGCGCATCGGGGCGGTTCACGCCGGCATAGGCCAGCCGGATGATGATTTGGCCATGGCTGGGCACGGGAACGGGCAGGATACAGGGCTGCAACACCTCTGGCCCGCCGGGTTCGGTGATGGCGATTGCGTGCATGTCGTGCGACAGGGTCATCTTAAAGCCCTTTCCTGTAAAAACCCGGCAAATCCTGCACATCCCTTGGGGCACGGATGCGGTCAAAAAAGGCCAAAGGCCCGGTCATCAGCGCCTTGCCGAAAGGATTGGCATTGAACGCCGCTTTGGCCTTTTCAAAGGCCATAACATTGGCGATCCGGCGATCCAGAAAGGCCCAAGTCTCGGCATGATCAAGGCTGTCATCGCCCAGCCAATACAGCACCGTCGCGGCATAAACCGCCGACAGCGTGGCGCGTTTGGAGTACCAGTTTATATCGTCAGACACATCGCCCAAGGCCACCCAGATCGCATCCGCCGTGCCCCAAAGGGCGCGCGCCCCGTCTGCCGCATAAAGCGGCAAGGCGAACAGGGCGGTGCCGCGCCGCACAGCCTCGGCATCGGCGTCTTGCAGGCGCAGGCGCACGGCCAAAGCCACACGGTCGCGAAAGCGTAGGGTTTGCAAATCTTGCGCGGCCAAGGCCGCAATCATCTTTTCATCGCCCAAACGGTGATAGGCCAAGGCCAGATCCACCCCCCCGCGCGGCACCAAGGCTTGCGCTTGTGGCATCGTCAGGCCCGAATCAGCCGCCGCTTGCGCCAAAGCCGCTTGCGACCAGCCTTCAAACGCCACATGCGGCAAGGCTGCATAAACTAGCGTTTCCAATGCCTTATCCACTTTCGCCCCCGCCATCATCATCCCCGCATCCCACGGCTTATAGACAAGCCCGTTGCGCTTTGGTAAGCGCAACGGGCCTGCACATCTAGTGCAACTCTAACTTAGGAAGGTGGTGACAACCACATGCAGGTCAGCGTCCGTGACAACAACGTCGAGCAAGCCCTTCGGGCTCTCAAGAAAAAGCTGCAGCGCGAAGGCGTGTTCCGCGAAATGAAGCTTAAGCAACATTTCGAGAAGCCCTCCGTCAAAAAAGCGCGCGAGCAAGCCGAAGCCGTTCGCCGTGCAAGGAAACTTGCGCGCAAGAAGCTTCAGCGTGAAGGCGGCGTTTAAGCTTAGGCTTGAACATCGCCGGTCTTGAGCAAAGGCCGACGCAGCGAACACTGGGGCAGAGATGCCCACCCGATGAACCCCCGTCCGCAAGGCCGGGGGTTTTTCGTTAGATTAAACGTCTTTGCGAAACAACCAGCCCGCCAGAAGGGCTCCAAGCACACCCCCCACCACCTCAGCCGCCAAAAACGATGGCGTGGCGGCGGGGATGATGCCCGAGGGCGTGTCGGTCATCGACCGCGCCAGCAGCATGATCGGATTGGCAAAACTGGTCGACGAGGTGAACCAATACGCCGCCGTGATATAACCGCCCACCAAGGCGGGCACATTGGCGCGGGCGGAAAGGCCGCCGAAGATCGTAAAGATCAGACCAAAGGTCGCGACCGCTTCGGCCAACACCTGCCCCTGACCGCCGCGCAGGTGGGTAGAAGTTTGGATCAGCGGCAGATCAAACATCGCATGGGTCAAGACCAACCCCGCCAAGGCCCCCGCGATTTGGGCGGCCAGATAGGGGAGCACCGCGCCCCAAGCCAGATCGCGCCGCGCGGCCATGATCAGGGTCACCAAGGGGTTAAAATGCGCCCCCGACAAAGGCCCCAAAATCGTGATCAGCACAAACAGCATCGCCCCCGTCACAAGCGCGTTGGCCAACAGCAGCACGCCCACATCCTGTGTCAGGTTTTGCGCCATGATGGCCGACCCTACGACGGTCGCGACCAGCAGGGCTGTGCCAAGCCCCTCGGCGGCGATAGCGCGGGGCGTCACTGGATATCCTCGCCAATGGTTTTCAGATGCGACTTCAGGCTAAGGGCATCAATCGTGGCCAAGGGAAGCGCACAAAACGCCTGAATCCGGCGCAACATAGCGGCATAGGTGGCGGCAAAGGCCAAGGCTTTTTCGGCATCGGTTCCGGTGGCCGCCGCCGGATCGGGCAGGCCCCAATGCGCGGTCATGGGTTGGCCGGGCCAATAGGGGCATTCCTCGGCTGCGGCATTGTCGCAGACGGTGAAGACGAAATCCATCTTGGGCGCGTCAGGGGTTGCAAACTCATCCCAGCTTTTGGACCGCGCGAAGGCTGTGTCGATGCCTTCGCGCTGCAACAGGCTGATCGCCAAGGGATGCGGCTGGCCTGACGGGCGCGAGCCTGCCGAATAAGAAGCAAAGCGGCCCTTGCCCTCGCGGTTCAAGATCGCCTCGGCCAAGATCGAGCGGGCAGAGTTGCCCGTGCACAAGAACAAAACATTGTAGATTTTCGGGTCCATTTTTAAGCCTTTATGAGTGATCAGGTCCAGCAAAGGGGCGCAGGCGGCGGGGTTTCCCCCGCAGCAATCTTGCAACATCCACGCCATCAGTCCGCGCAAACCGTCCATCTGGGCGTGATAGCGGATCGAACGGCCTTGCCGCTCGGCCGCAATCAATCCGGCACTTTCCAAAATGCCAAGATGGGTCGACAAGGTGTTGGGCTTCATCTCCAGCCGCGCGGCGATATCGCCCGCAGCCAAGCCCGCGCTGCCCGTTTGCACCAACAGTCGAAACACCGTCAGCCGACTGGGCTGACCCAGCGCATCAAAGGCGGCAAGGGCGTGGGGCATATCCATAGTTCGGGAACTATCGAATCGTTGTAACAGGCGTGTGACACCTAAACCGCCAACGCCGTCGTCTGCACCACCGTGCGCAGCGCGAACGACGACTGCATCTGCCGCACCCCCGGCAGGCGCGACAAAAAGCGGCGGTGGATGCGGGCGAAGTCTTCGGTGTCTTCGGCCATGATCTTGATCAGATAATCCGCCGACCCCGCCATCAAATGGCATTCCAGAATGTCGGGCACCTTGGCCACCTCGCGTTCAAAGGCGTCCAGCAGGTCTTCGGCCTGACTTTGCAGGGTGATTTCCACAAACACAATCGTCGGCTTGCCCATCTTGCGCGCATCCAGCAAGGCGACATAGGCGGCGATGAAACCCTCTTGCTCCAACCGCTGCACGCGGCGGTGGCAGGCCGAGGGCGACAGGTTCACCCGTTCGGACAATTCGGCATTGGTCACCCGTGAGTCTTTTTGCAGCACCCCAAGGATACGACGGTCGATTGCGTCAAGCGGGTCAAGCATGGGAAAAATTCTCGTCCAAGGCCATTTTCACGCAATATCTTACCAATTTTGCCCATTTGCACCAGCAAAATCTCAACCCATCTGCGCCAGACTTGCGCCAGACTGATCCTATCGGCCCCCATCGGCCCCAAGGGAGAGAGCATATGAAAATCGGTTGCCCCAAAGAGATCAAGCCGCAGGAATTCCGCGTCGGCATGACCCCCAACGCCGCGCGTGAGGCGGTGAACCGTGGCCATCAGGTCATGATCGAAACCCAAGCCGGTGTGGGCGCAGGCTTCACCGATGCCGATTATGTCGCCGCAGGGGCCAAGATTGTTGACACCGCCGAAGAGGTCTTTGCCGCGTCAGAGATGATCGTCAAGGTCAAAGAGCCCCAAGCCGTCGAACGCAAGCGCCTGCGCGAAGGGCAGGTGTTGTTCACCTATCTGCACCTTGCCCCCGATCCAGAGCAAACCGCCGATCTTCTGGCCAGCGGTGTGACCGCGATTGCCTATGAAACCGTCACCGATGATCGCGGCGGCCTGCCCTTGCTGGCGCCCATGTCAGAAGTCGCAGGCCGTCTTGCGCCGCAAGTGGGCGCGTGGACGCTGCAAAAGGCCAATGGCGGGCGCGGTGTTTTGCTGGGCGGTGTGCCCGGTGTGCTGCCCGCCAAGGTTCTGGTGATCGGCGGCGGTGTCGTGGGCACCCACGCGGCCAAGGTCGCGGCAGGTATGGGCGCGGATGTGACGGTGCTGGACCGTTCGGTCAACCGTCTGCGCTATCTGGACGATGTGTTTGGCGGCCAGTTCAAGAACGGCTATGCCGATGCCGCCACCACGATAGATCTGGCGCGTCAGGCCGATCTGATCATCGGCGCGGTGCTGATCCCCGGCGCTGCGGCCCCCAAGCTGATCTCGCGCGCGCAGTTGTCAGAGCTGAAAGCCGGTGCAGCACTGGTCGACGTGGCGATTGACCAAGGCGGATGCTTTGAAACCTCGCATGCAACCACCCACCAAGACCCGATCTACGCGGTCGATGGGATCATGCACTACTGTGTGGCCAACATGCCCGGTGCGGTTGCGCGCACCTCGACGCTGGCTTTGGGCAATGCGACCATGCCCTTTATGCTGGCCTTGGCCGACAAGGGCTGGCGCAAGGCCTGCGCTGACGACAAGCACCTGCTGGCGGGGTTGAACACCCATGCCGGCAAGTTGACCTATGCCGCCGTGGGCTTGGCCTTGGGCCTGCCCACCATCGCTGCGGCAGAGGCGCTGAACGTCTGATCGCCAATGCCAATCGCAAGGGCGGCCTCTGCGCCGCCCTTCGCCTCCCCTTTGCATTTGGCACTTTCCTCTCCCAAAGAATTTGACTATAGCTGCGTCAACTTCCCCCTGAAAACGAGAAGATCGCGGCCTTGGTCGCAGCCGTTTTCCCGGCGCGGGAAAGATATGTAAAGGAGTGATCCGATGTCAAAGCCGCTGATGTCCAAAGCCACCGCCGTCTGGCTGGTGGACAACACCACGCTCAGCTTCACCCAGATCGCGGAGTTCTGCGGGATGCACGAGCTGGAAGTGCAAGGCATCGCCGATGGCGATGTGGCGATCGGGGTTAAGGGCTTTGACCCCGTGTCCAACAACCAGCTTGACGCGGTCGAGATCGACCGCGGCCAAGCCAACCCGATGTACAAGCTGAAGCTGAAATTCAACCAATCCGCCGTTGGAGAAGAAAAGCGCCGCGGGCCGCGCTATACGCCGCTGTCCAAGCGCCAAGATCGTCCGGCGGCGATTTTGTGGCTGGTCAAATTCCACCCCGAATTGTCCGATGGCGCTGTGGGCAAGCTGGTGGGCACGACCAAGCCCACGATCCAAGCCATCCGCGAACGCACGCATTGGAACATCGGCCAGATCACCCCGATTGATCCCGTAGCCCTTGGCCTGTGCAAACAGTCCGAGCTTGACACAGCCGTGCAAGCCGCCGCGCGCAAGAAAGCCGCCGAAGGCGTGGTGATGTCAGATGACGAACGGCGCAAGCTGGTCAGCACCGCGCAGTCTCTGGGCATGTCGGAAGACCCCAAAATGCCCTCGGGGCTAGAGGCGTTTACCCGCGCCGATGACCGTACACGCCAAGAAAAGCCTGCCGATTTCTCGGATGCGGAAAGCTTCTTCAACCTGCCGCAAAACGATGACGACGGGGATGAAGACGACGACATTTTGTGATCGGGTCGCCGCAAGGCGGGTGATCGTTGGTGCAAAGCCCGCCTCCACAAAGGGGCGGGCTTTTTGCAGGGGGCCAAAGGGCAAAGTCTTGCCGTGGCACGCTTGGCATGGTGTAAGGGCCCCCACGCCCCGACGCGGGCCATTTTTATCGGCGCGAGGTTGCCATGTCTGACCGGTCTTATCGCTTCACCCATGCCATCACGCGCAAACCTGCCACCAGCATCATCAACGGCCTGCGCGCCGTGGACACCGGCACGCCGTCTTTGGCGCTGATGCGCCAGCACCACGCCGATTACATCGCCGCTTTGCGTTCGACGGGTGCTGTCATCGTAGAACTCGACGCGGCAGAAGCCTTTCCAGATTCCGTCTTTGTCGAGGATACCGCCCTGTGCCTGCCCGAAGGGGCCGTGGTCATGCGTCCCGGTGCGCCGACCCGTCTGGGCGAAGCGGCGTTGATGGCACCTCACTTGCAAGCCCTATACGCCGATGTGCGCACCATCAGCGGGGCTGACAGCTTTATTGAAGCGGGCGATATTCTCACCACTGAAACCGAGGTTCTGGTGGGCCGCTCGGCGCGCACCAATGGGGCAGGCATCGCCGAACTGGCCGCAACCATCGCCCCGTGGGGCCATAAAGTGCGCGAGGTGTTCACCCCGCCCGGCGTGCTGCACTTCAAAACCGACTGCTCGCTGCTGGACGGCGAAACGATCCTGTCCACCGAACGCCTGGACGCCTCGGGTTGTTTTGCAGGCTACCGCGTGATCCACACGGCTCAGGGCGAAGAGGCTTGCGCCAACGCGATCCGCTTTAACGATCTGGTGCTGATGCCCGCAGGCTTCCCACGCACCCGCGACAAGCTGGTCGCCGCAGGCTATCACGTGCGCGAGATCGGCAATTCGGAATGCGCCAAGCTCGATGGCGGGATGTCGTGCCTATCGCTGCGCTTTTCCCCGCCTGTCTAAAGGCGCTAAAACCCGCGCCGCGCGCGCAAGGCGGCCCCAATCGTGCCGTCGTCCAGATAATCCAACTCGCCCCCGATCGGCACCCCTTGCGCCAGCGAGGTGATGCGCAGCGCGGTGCCCCCCAAGGCATCGGCGATGTAATGCGCGGTGGTTTGGCCATCCACCGTGGCATTCAGCGCCAAGATCACCTCGCAAACCCCGTCTTGGGCGATACGGTCGATCAGGGCGGGAATGCGCAATTGCTCTGGCCCGATCTGGTCCAGCGCCGACAAGGTGCCCCCCAGCACATGATAGCGCCCCTTAAACGCGCGCGAGCGTTCCATGGCCCACAGGTCGGCCACGCTTTCTACCACACAAATCTCATCGGCGACCCGTGCCGGATCGGCACAAATAGCACAAATGTCCGCCGTGCCGATATTCCCGCAGCGCACACAATCGCGCGCTGACAGCGCCACCCCCGCCAAGGCCTGCGCCAAGGGTGCCATCAACCCCTCGCGCCGTTTGAGCATCGCCAACACCGCGCGCCGCGCCGACCTTGGCCCCAAGCCCGGCAAGCGCGACATCAGGTCAATCAGGGCTTCAATGTCGCGCGGGGTTTCGGTCATTGTCTGGCTTTCGATCCCAAAGCTTGGGGCGGCATCTGCGCCGCAGGGAATGTATCAGAACGGCAGTTTCAGATCAGCGGGCAATCCAACCGAGGCGGCGAGCTTGGCCATTTCCTGCTGGCTGCGGGCGGCCGCTTTGGCTTGGGCATCGCGAATGGCGGCGATGATCAGGTCTTCGACCACCTCTTTTTCGGAAGCGACCAGAATATGGGGCGCGATATCAAGGCCCGTGATATCGCCCTTGGCCGTCACACGCGCCTTGACCAAACCTGCACCCGCTTCGCCCAGCACGATGATATGGGCCAAATCTTCTTGCAGTTCGGCCATCTTGGCCTGCATCTCTTGGGCGGATTTCATCATCTTGGCCATATCGCCCAAGCCCGCCAAACCTTTCAGCATCGCCGCCTCCTGTTGCTTTGCACCTACAGATAGGCAAGGGCAGCGTCAGGGGCAAGGGCGGGGGGCCTGCGGGAATTTTCGCAGAAAATTCGGGATGCGGGGGGGTCAGCTGTCCTCGAACGGGTCCCATTCGTCGTCGACCTCTGGCAAGGCCGCCGCGGCGGCAGAGGCTTGCATGGCTTCCGGCGTGCGAATCTCGGTGATTTTGGCCTGCGGAAAGGCCAAAAGGATCGCTTGCACCAAGGGGTTGGCCATCGCCTCGGCGCGGGCTTGGGTCAGGTCGCGGTCGCGCTCTTCCAGCACGGTAGGTGCGCCGCCCGACGAGACGACCGACACCCCCCACCGCCGCCCTGTCCAGCTTTGCAGCCTTTGGCCCAGCCGTGCGGCCAGATCGGGGGCGGCGTCGGGGGTCGGTTCAAACTCGATCCGGCCGGGGGCGTAATGGGCCAAGCGCAGCGACGATTCCACTTCAAACAGCAGTGTCATATCGCGCTTGTCGCGGATCAGCGCCACCACTTGGTCAAAGGTTTGGTAAGCAGCCTCGGCATCGGCTTGCAGTGCCAGCGCCTGCCCGCCCTGCATCACCGCCCCCCGTGCAGGGGCTGCGGGGGCAAGGCGCATCATCGGGCTGTGCTGCACGTTGCGCCCAGCGGGCGCACCGCCCGCAACAGGGCCTGCAGGCTGCACAGTGCGCAAATGTCGCAGCAGGGTTTCAGGGTCGGGCAGGTCGGCCACATGGGTCAAGCGGATCACCGCCATCTCTGCCGCCATCATGGCATTGGGGGCCAAGGCCACCTCTTCCAAGGCTTTCAGCAGCAATTGCCACATCCGCGACAGCGACCTCAGGGCCAACCGCGCCGCCATATCCACGCCCCGCGCGCGTTCCTCTGACGCGACCGTCGGGTCATTGGCAGCATCGGGGGTGATCTTGATCACCGAAATCCAATGCGTGATCTCGGCCAGATCGCGCAGCACGGCCAAGGGATCGGCCCCGTCGGAATACTGCGCGGCCAGTTCGCCCAAAGCCGCCGCCGCATCGCCGCGCATGATCATATCGAACAGATCCAGCACCCGCCCGCGATCAGCCAGCCCCAGCATGGCGCGCACCGCTTCGGCCTGTACTGTGCCCGCGCCGTTCGAGATCGCCTGATCCAGAAGCGAGGTCGCATCGCGGGCCGACCCTTCGGCCGCACGGGTGATCAGGCCCAAGGCGGCTTCGGTGATCTGCGCGCCTTCGCCTGCCGCGATCTTTTGCAGCAGGGCCACCATCACCTCTGGCTCGATCCGTTTGAGATCAAAGCGTTGGCAGCGCGACAGCACCGTCACGGGCACTTTGCGAATCTCGGTCGTGGCGAAGATGAATTTCACATGTTCGGGCGGTTCTTCCAGCGTCTTGAGCAGGGCGTTAAACGCCGCCGTCGACAGCATATGCACTTCGTCGATGATATAGACTTTATACCGCGCCGAAGCGGCGCGGTAGCGCACCGAGTCGATGATCTCGCGAATATCACCCACCCCCGTGCGCGAGGCGGCGTCCATTTCCAGCACATCGACATGGCGGCCTTCAGCAATGGCGCGGCAGGGTTCGCACACAAGGCAAGGCTCGGTCGTAGGCCCGCCTGTCCCATCCGCCCCGACACAGTTCAACCCTTTGGCGATGATGCGCGCCGTGGTGGTCTTCCCCGTGCCGCGAATGCCCGTCATGATAAAGGCATGGGCAATCCGGTCCGCCGTAAAGGCATTCTTTAACGTGCGCACCATCGCCTCTTGCCCGACAAGGTCGGCAAAGGTTTCGGGGCGGTATTTGCGCGCAAGAACGCGGTAGGCAGGATCAGGGGCGGTCATAGTGGCCTTTGGATTCGGGTGCGCAAAGACTAGGCCCTTCGCCCCCCAAGGTAAACCGTCACTGGACAAGGCCGCGCCCTGCCCTATGTGTGCGCCATGACCAAGCAGAATCACCCCGCCCCCCCGCCCGAGGCCTTCAAATCCGCCATGCGCGGCTTGGTGGGGGCGTGCAGTCTGATCACCGTGGGCCAAGGCGAGGCGGCGAATGGGTTGGTTGTAACCACCGGCATCTCGCTGTCGGCAGACCCGCCGATGATCTTGGCTTGTGTGAACCGCGCCTCGTCGTGCTGGCCGCTTTTGGCGCGCGAAAGGGTGTTTGGCTGGCAGGCCTTGGGCGCCGCCCACCAACCCGTGGCCGAGCGGTTTTCGGGCAAGGGCGGGCTGCAAGGCGCTGCGCGCTATGCGGGGGCCGATTGGGTTACGACCGACACCGGCGTGCGTCTGCTGGCGGATGCGCCTTTGGCCTTTGCCTGTGCGGTTGAAGATCTGATTGATCGGGGCACCCATTCGATCGTGATCGGGCGGGTCTTGCAGATCACCACCCGCCCCGACAGCGGCGCCTTGCTCTATTGGGATGGGCAGTACCGCGTTTTGACGAATTAAACCCAACCCGTCGGGATTGTGCTTGCCCAAAGCTGATGGCCTGCCACACTCTGCCGCATGATCATCAAGAACTTCCCCTTCGATACGCTGAAAATCGGCCAGACGGCCGAGTTGGTGCGCCTGTGCACAAGCGACGATTTGTTCGTCTTTGCCGCAGCCACCGGCAATCACAACCCGATGCACCTGCCCGGCGAAGATATCAACGGCGATGGCAAGCCCGACACCACCGCCTCGGGCATCTTTCTGGCGGCGATGATTTCTGCTGTGCTGGGCAATGTCTTGCCGGGGCCGGGCACGTCTTACCTTTCGCAAGCGCTGACCTTTACTGGCCACGCCACGGCCGGAGACAGCCTTTTGGCGCGGGTGACGGTGACGGGGCTTGCGCCTTCGGGCATCGTGAACTTTGACACCGAAGTGATCCGCCTGCGCGACGGGGCGGTGATTGTGCAAGGCAAAGCGCAAGTGCAAGCGCCGCTGCGGCCCATCAGCTATGATGACAGCGATCTGCCCGGATTGGTGGTGCAAACCCACCGCCAGTTTGACGCGATCCTCAAGCGCGCCCAAGCCCTGCCCGCTTTAACCACCGCCGTCGTCTGGCCGGACGAGGTGCAAGCCCTGCAAGGCGCGGTGCTGGCGCAGGCCCAAGGCCTGATCCGGCCCGTGCTGATCGGCCCCACCGCCCGCATCCGCGCCTTGGCCGCTGAGATTGGCGCAGACCTTGGCACGGTTCAACTGGTCGAAGCGGAAAGCGAAACTGCGGCGGCAGAACAGGCCGTGGCACTGGCCCGCACGGGCCACGTGCACGCCATCATGAAGGGCCATTTGCACACCGATGCCTTGCTGCGCCCCATGCTTGAGCGCACCACGGGCCTGCGCATCGGGCGGCGCTTTACCCATGTCTTTGTGCTTGATGTGCCGGGGCTGACCCATCCTTTGCTGGTGTCTGACGGGGCGATCAACATCGCGCCCGACCTGACCACCAAGATCGACATCGTGCAAAACGCCATTGATCTGGCCCATAGCTTGGGCATTGCCCAGCCCAAGGTCGCCGTTTTGTCGGCGGTGGAAACCGTCAGCCCCGACATGCCATCGTCGATGGATGCCGCCGCCCTGTCGAAGATGGCCGAACGCGGGCAGATCACGGGCGGGCTGGTCGATGGGCCCTTGGCGATGGACAACGCTGTCAGCATGGCCGCCGCCCGCACCAAGGGCATCGCGGGCGGTGTTGCGGGCCAAGCCGACGTGCTGATCGTGCCCAATCTTGATGCGGGCAATATCCTTGTGAAACTGCTCACCCATCTGGCCCATGCCGAAGCGGCAGGGCTGGTGATGGGGGCATCTGTGCCCATCATCTTGACCTCGCGCGCCGATGGGCCAGCGGCGCGGGTTATATCGGCCGCTTTGGCGGTGTTGCAGGTGCACGCGCAGGCCAAAGCGGGCCTTAAGTAGGATAAACGCATGACTTTGAAAGATTTCTTCGTCGCTGGCCCCTATGATGACGGCGATGCGGTGACGGGGCATTATTATGAGGTCGCCTCGGCCGATCCGGCGCGCGCGCAGGTTTGGGGCTATACCGACCAGATCAGCTATGCCCCGGGGCAAACCTTGGTGCTGCATGCCATGTCGTCAGCCCCCACCGCACGGGTCGAGATTTTGCGCGATGGCTTGGTGCCGCAAAGGCTGGTGGACACCCAAGTCGCCATGCGCTTTGAACCCACGCCGCAAGACTGCTCTGTCACCGGATGCGGGTGGCCGGAACGGTTCCGCATGACGCTGCCCCACGATTGGGCATCGGGCGTTTATGTCGTGCGCTTGACGGTGGCGGGGCATCAATCCGACCATATGTTCGTATTGAAATCCGCCACGCCGCAGGGCATTTTGTTTATCTTGGCCACAGGCACATGGTGCGCTTATAATGATTGGGGCGGGTCCAACCATTATCAGGGCATCACCGGCCCTCACCGCGCCGAATTTGCCCCCGTGGTCAGCCTGCACCGCCCTTGGGCCAAGGGCTTTGTGCGCTGGCCTGACGATGCGCCGCGCATTCCGCACGCTTCGCCGCTTTTGTCAAAGCCGCGCTATCCGCATATGGCGTTCGCCCGCGCCAAGGGAATTTCGAAGAAATACGCCTCGTCCGGTTGGGCGGCGTTCGAGCGGCCCTTTGCGCTTTGGGCCGAAGCGCAGGGGATTGGCCTGTCTTTTGCCACCCAGCACGATCTGCACGCCAACCCCGATCTGTTGGCCGGATATTCCCGCGCGCTGATCGTTGGCCATGACGAATACTGGACATGGGAGATGCGCGATCACCTCGACGCTTGGGTGCAGCAGGGCGGCGAAGTGGCGCGGTTTGCCGGCAACTTCTTTTGGCAAACGCGCCTGTCGGATGATCTAACCCAGCAAACCTGCTACAAATACGCCGCCCCCCAGAACGACCCCACCCCCGACCCAACGCGCCTGACCAGCTATTGGGACCACCCCCAAGTTGCCCGCCCTGCCGTGGCAAGCATGGGCCTGACCGGATCCATGGGCGTCTATGCCGGATGGAGCCGTTGCGCCGCCCACGGGTCGGGCGGCTTTGCGATTTATCGGCCCGATCACTGGTCGGTTAAAGACAGCGGTCTGGGCTACGGCGATGTGCTGGGTGCTGCGGCGAAAATCTTCGGCTACGAGGTCGACGGGATCGACTACACCATGACCCATGGCCTGCCTTTTGCCGCTGAAAACACGGGATTGGAGGGCGATTTGACCATCGTAGGCCTCTCGCCCGCCACAACCCTTGCCCATTCCACCGGCCCGCAAGATGCCGACACTTTCATCGGCCACCTTGACGCCGAAGAGGTGGCCTTGGTGGTCTACGGGTCTGTCACCCCCGAAACGTTGGGCCGCGCCAGCCGTGGCAATGGCTGCATGGCCGAATATCGCCATGGCCTTGGCGCGGTCTATAACGCGGGGTCTTGCGAATGGGTGGCAGGGTTGATTGCACATGATGCGGTGGTAGAGCGCATCACACGGCGGATCTTGACGGGGCCTTGGGCAGCGTAGCTTAGGCCCTACCCAAGCGGGCGACAGCGGTTGCGACCTGAGCGGTCAATGCGGGCAGGTCGGCATCGGCCAGACTTTGGGCGTCAATCACCACTTCGGCATGGTCTGCCCGCGCGCGGTGCTTTTCGTAGCGCGGGTCGTAGTGGCGTTCCATCAAATCCTGTGCCAGCGCCTCAAACTGGCGTGACTGCGCAAGGGCGGCCCAAGAATCGACCGTTTCATGCGAATGGGCGTGGCGCAACTGGCCGATGACACCCAAAAGCCGCACCTCATCCGCCACGATGTCGGCATAAGTGCGGCTAAGATAGCGGGCGCGTTCGGGCAAACGCGCGGCAATCGTCACGCGCGGGGCCTTGCCCATGGCGGCCCACAACTGCGGCGGCAAGCGCAGATTGCCGACCTTGGCACTTTCGGCTTCCACCACCAAGGGGCGGGTCGGGTCTAACCGCGACAGCGCCATGGCCAATGCACATTCGAACGCCTTTTGCGAAGGTTGGCCGCCGGATGTGTGGCCAAACAATGACCCGCGATGGCCTGCAAGGCCTTCCAGATCAATTACTTGCACGCCTTGGGCCGCCAAAAGCTGCAAAATCGCCGTCTTGGCGGTGCCCGTGTTGCCATCCAGCACCACCAGCGGCGATGCAACGGGCGTGTCATACAGCTGCTTGACCACCAAGGCCCGCCAGCTTTTATACCCGCCCGCAATCGTATCGACCCGCCAGCCGATCTGCGCCAGAATCGTCGCAAACGACCCCGACCTTTGCCCGCCACGCCAGCAATAGACCAAGGGCCGCCAGCCGCCGCCCATCTCGGCCAGTGGGCCTTCCAAGTGGGCTGCCACATTGCGCGCCACCAAGGCCCCGCCCAGTTTGCGTGCCGTAAAGGGCGAGATTTGCTTGTAAATCGTGCCCACCTTTGCCCGTTCGTCATCGCTTAAGACGGGCAGGCTGATGGCCCCGGGCAGGTGGTCTTCGGCATATTCGGCAGGCGCGCGGGCGTCGATGATGGTATCGAAGCCAAGCGTTGCAAGATCCAAAAGCGAGGTGAGGGTGACTGCCATGGGGTGTTCCTATCAGCCCGCGCCCGCAGGCGAAAGCCGTTAGAACCCCGCCTCTAGCTGGTTCAGCAGGGCTGTCATCATCGCCTCGCACCGCACCATTTGTTCAAGGCTGACATATTCGTCGGGCTTATGCCCCTGCGCCATCGACCCCGGCCCGCAGATCACCGTGGGAATGCCAAGGCGGGCGTCAAAAAGCCCGCCTTCAGTCCCAAAGGCCACTTTCATCGTGCCATTCGCCCCGGTCAGCGCCTTGACGAAACTGACCACGGCGGCGTCCGATCTGGTGCCAAGGCCGGGGTAATCCCATTGCCGCTCGATGGTGATCGCGGCTTCGGGGAAGGTCGCGCGCAGGGGGGCGCAGAGGTCTTCGGCGGCTTGGCGCAGGCGGGTGATCAAAACCTCGGGGTCGTCTTGGGCGACCGAGCGAATTTCGAAATCCAGCGTGGCGGTGTTGGGCACAATGTTGACCTGCACCCCGCCCGCCATTTTGCCCACATGCAGCGTGGTATAGGGCACATCATAGTCGCCGTCCTGCACCCCGTTTCGCGCCACATCCGCCTGCAACGCCCGCACCGCGCCAATGAAATCGGCGGCCAGATGCAGCGCGTTCAGCGCCATAGGGGCAAGGGCGGAATGCCCCTCGCGCCCGATGCAGGTGGCCCGCAGGGCGATCTTGCCCTTGTGGCCGGTTGCCACCTGCATTCCCGTAGGCTCGCCCACGATGCAAAAGCGCGGGCGGATCGGGGCCGCTTGCAGCATCGTGATCAGCGAGCGCACGCCCATGCAGCCGATTTCCTCATCATAAGACAGCGCCAGATGCAGCGGCACGGCCAAGGGGCGGCCCGCTTTGGCACGCTCGCCCGCGGCAATCATCGTGGCGATGGCGGCGGCGCAAAAGCCCTTCATATCGGCCGCACCGCGCCCGTAAAGACGGCCATTTGCTTCGGTCAAAGCAAAGGGCGGATAGCTCCAAGCTTGCCCCTCGACAGGCACCACATCGGTGTGGCCCGACAGCATGACCCCGCCCGCCCCTTGGCCCACGGTGGCGTAAAGGTTGGCCTTGGTGCCCGTCGGGTCGGGGATCAGAGTGGCGTCAACGCCCACCTCGGCCAGCATTGCCACCACATAGTCCATCAGCGCGACGTTGGGCTTGGCGCTGACGGTATCAAAGCCGATCAGGCGAGCAAAGATCTCGCGGGTGCGTTGGGTGATCTGGGTCAAGGCGCGCTCCTGTCGTTTGGGGCAGATAAGCGCAACGGGGCGGCGAGGGGAAGGGTTGCGGGCAAAAGATATGGATAGCCTGCCACGCAATCGTGACCTTGCGGCAGGCGCATTGCAAGGTGACGCAGGCCCCGCAACGCCCTATCTAACACCGATCAAAGCCGAGGATCCCATGCCCCAAACCCGCCGCCAATTCCTGACCGCCACCGCAGGCTTGGCCCTGTTGCCCGCCCTGCCCCGCATGGGGTTCGCAGCCCCCGCAGCGCAGCTGACGGTAGCCTCGCGCCAGCTAGAGGTGCTGGGCAAGGCCGCGACAGTTTTTGGCATCACCGGACCAGACGGCAAACCCGGCCTGATGGCGCGCGAAGGTGAGCGGTTTTATGGCCTTGTCGACAACCAGTCGGGCGAGGATTTGATCTTGCACTGGCACGGGCAAGTCTTGGCGCGCAACACCGACGACCGCACCCGCCCCAATGGCGGCGTGCACCCCACGGGCACGCAAGAGGCTTACGATTTCCCCCTGACGGCAGGTACGCATTGGATGCATTCGCACACCCTGTCAGAACAACAATTGCTGGCGGCCCCCATGGTGACGGTCGAGGCGGATGCGGGCGATACGCCCCAAGCCGTGATCATGCTGCACGACTTTTCCTTCCGCCCGCCCGCCGAAATTGCGGCGGGGTTGATGACAGCCCAAGGCCATCACATGGCGGGGATGAAGATGGGAGGCATGGATATGTCGGGCATGAAGATGGAGGGGATGACCCATGCCAATGATGTCGACTATGACGCCTATCTTGCCAATGACCGCACGCTGGCCGACCCCGATGTGATCGCCGTGCAATCCGGCCCCGTCCGCCTGCGCATCATCAACGGCGCAACCGCCACGGCCTTTTGGATCAGCACTGGTGGCTTGGCGGCACAGGTTGTGGCGGTGGATGGCAACAAAGTCGCCCCCACCTCGCGCGCCAGCATCCCCTTGGCGCAGGGGCAGCGGGTGGACCTGTTGGTGCAGATCCCGCCGGAAGGGGGGGCCTTCGCGATCTTGGCGCAGGTGGAAAATGCCTTGATGCAAACGGGTGTGATCTTAGCCACCGCAGGCGCTGATATTGCCAAAGTGCCAAGCCTTGCCGCCGCCCCCGCGCCCTTTGTCGACCTAACCTTTGACGCCAGCCTGTCGGCCCTCACCCCCCTGCCCGCCAAGCCCGCCGATGCCACGCTGCACATAGCCCTTGGCATGGAAGCGGGTTACCGCTGGACAATCAACGGCGCCGCCCACGGCGAGGCTGCGCCCCTGCAAGCAGCCCTTGGGTCACGGGTGGAGATGATGTTCATGAACCCCACCATGATGATGCACCCGATGCACCTGCACGGCCATCATTTTCAGGTGGTCGACCTTGGCCTTGGCCGCTTTAACGGGCCGCGGCGCGATGTGGTGATGGTGCCACCGGGTGGGATGGTGACGGTCGCGGTTGATTTCGACAAGGCGGGCGCGTGGTTCTTGCACTGTCACCACCTGTATCACATGGCAAGCGGGATGATGACGTCGGTGACGGTCGCCTGACGCCAAAAGCAAACGGCGCAGGGCTGCCCCCGCGCCGTTTCGTTGAACCTGATGGCAAGATCAGCCGATGATTTCCGACACCTTCACTGTGCGACCCTCTTTCACCGACAGCAAAGCGGCCTCGGCCAAGGCCAAAGCTGCCAAGCCGTCCTCGCCCGAGGGGGCTGCGGCTTTCTTGGCACCAACCGCGTCGATAAAGGCAGTGATTTCGGCGGCGTAAGCCTCGGTATAGCGGGTCATGAAGAAGTCATGCAGCGGCGGGCGGGTGTAGCCCGACCCGTTGGCAAGCTCGATCGACACGGGGCGCTGGTTTTCCGCCGACGCCACGCCCTTGGACCCATGCACTTCGATGCGCTGGTCATAGCCATAGGTCGCACGGCGCGAGTTCGAGATCAGCGCCATCTTGCCCGTCGCGGTTTTCAGCATCACCTGAACCGAGTCGCTGTCACCAGCCTTGCCGATCGCAGGGTCGACCAGAACAGCGGCCATGGCCGAAACCTCGGCGATTTCCTCGCCCAGCAAAAAGCGCGCCATGTCGAAATCATGGATCGTCATGTCGCGGAAAATCCCGCCCGAGCGGGCGATATAGTCCAACGGCGGCGCACCCGGATCGCGCGAGGTGATCGTGACCATCTCGACATCGCCGACCGAGCCTTTGTCAATCTCGGCCCGAACGGCCATGAAATGCGGGTCAAAGCGGCGGTTAAAGCCCACCATCAGCGTGCCTTTGTTGGCGCGCACGACCTTCAGGCAGGCTTTCACACGGTCCAGCGACAGGTCGATGGGCTTTTCGCAGAACACGGCTTTGCCTGCGTTGGTGAACTGCTCGATCAGGTCGGCATGGGTGTCGGTGGGCGTGCAGATCACCACGGCGTCAATGTCAGAGGCAGCCAAGATTTGCGCAATCGTGCGCACGTCGCAGCCGTATTGATCAGCGATGGCTTGGGCCGCAGGGGCCATAGCATCGGCCACAGCCACCAGTTTGGCCTTGGGGTTGGCGGTGACCGCCTTGGCATGCACCTTGCCGATACGGCCAGCGCCCAAAAGCCCGAAACGCAGAGTCATGATAGTTCCCTTTCCTCAGGCAAATGCCCCGTCGGCATTGCCTTTCACACCGGTAATATAGCTTACAATGTCGTTGCCATCGGTTTCGTCGCGCCGTAGCGAGGCCACGATCCGCCCGCGACGGAATACAACGATCCGGTCCACAAGATCAAACACTTGCCGCAGATTGTGGCTGACCAGAACCATGGGGATGCCGCGCTCTTTCAGGCCGCGGATGATGTTTTCCACTTGGGCGGTTTCCTGCACGCCCAAGGCGGCGGTGGGTTCATCCATGATCACGAGTTTGGACGCAAAGGCCGCCGTCCTTGCAATGGCCACGCATTGGCGCTGCCCGCCCGACATGTTGCGGATCGGGTTGTCGACATTGGGAATTTTCACCGCCGTTGTCTTTAGCGCCTCCATCGTGCGGTCGCGCATGGCTTTGCGGTCAAGCCACGAAAACGGACCAAGACGGAACTTGAAAATCTCGCGCCCCAAGAACAGGTTCGAGGGCACGTCCAGATCATCGGCCAAGGCCAAGGTTTGAAACACTGTTTCGATCCCCGCCTCGCGCGCATCTAGCGGGCCTGCGTGGGTGACCTCTTTGCCGTCAAAGAAAATCTGGCCGGCTGTGCGTTGTTCCACAGCCGTAATCTGGCGCACAAAGGTGGATTTGCCGGCACCGTTGTCGCCCACCACGGCCACATGTTCGCCTGCGTGCAGGATGAAATTGGCGTCGTCCAGCGCTTGCACGCCGCCATAATGCTTGGTCAGGCCGCGTGTTTCTAGGATGATATCGCTCATGACCTACCCCCTCGCCCGATTTTTCTGACGCCATTGATCCAAGATCACGGCCCCCACGATGATCGCGCCCTTCACCATCTCTTGGTAATAGGCATCCAGCTTGATCGAGGTGAAGCCCGAGATGATCACCGAAAAGATCGCAGCCCCCAGAACCGTGCCCACAATCGACCCGCGCCCGCCCGACAGGCTGACGCCGCCGATCACAGCCATGGCGATGGCGTCAAGTTCGTACATCATCCCCATGCCCGCCTGTGCGGTCAGGTTCTTGGAGGTCAGCAGCACCGCCGACACCCCCGCCAGCATCCCCGCAATCGTATAGACCAGCACCTTATGGCGGTCGACATTGATGCCCGACATCCGCGCCGCAGCCTCGTTCGAGCCGATGGCATAGGTGTGCTTGCCGTACAGCGTGTAAATCATGATGACTTGAAACAGCACCGCAAGGGCCACAAAAACCACAGCGGGGTTTTGCCCGTCCCAATGCAGCAAGCCAAAGGTCAGCGTGCCCAGCAGATCACCGTTGGACACATTGGCATAGGTTTCGGTCGGGAAAGACACCGGCGTGCCGTTTGACCACCACCGCGACGCACCGCGTGCCGACACCATCATGCCCAAAGTGGCAATAAAGGGCGGAATCTTGGTGTAAGCGATCAGCAAGCCGTTGATCAGGCCCGCAAAAATCCCGCAGCCTAGGCCCACCACGATGGGCACGATGACAGGCAGGTCCATCCACTCTGGCCCGAAGACAGCCTTGGGGTTGGGGTTGCCGTTCACAAGGGCTGTTTGCGCAAAGCTCATGGTGATCATGGCGGTGGCGCCGACCAAAGAGCCCGATGACAGGTCAATCCCGCCCAGAATGATCACTTGGGTCACGCCCAAAGCGATGATGCCAGTGATGGCGACCTGCAAGATCATAATGTCCAGCCGTTGCTGGTTGAACAGGCCCGGCACATTGTCGCGCAGGTTGAACAGGAAGCTGGTTCCGTTCAGGCGGTTCAGCACCTCAAACACGATGACAATCGCGACCAAGGCCGCAAAGATATTCCATTCGTTGGCCCGCGCGCGTTTGGATGCGTCGTATTTCAGGCCGCCTAGTCCTGTTGGCTGTGATGTCGGTTTCGACATGATCGCCCCTCTCCCGATTTCCCTGATGGATGATAGTGCCCGATCTGAGCCGTCAGGCAAGGAAAATGGGGGCGGCAGATGCGCCGCCCCCATTCTGCGTCAGACGCAGATCAGTTTTTCGAGGTGAAGTCAGCCATGTTGGCCGGAGTCACCAGTTGGAACGGAATGTAAACCTTCTGTTCCACAGCTTCGCCGGCTGCCAGTTTCACAGCCGCATCCACAGCGCCCGAACCTTGGCCCGCCGCATCTTGGAACACGGTCAGGTCTTGGTCGCCCGCAGCGATAGCGGCCAAAGCGTCTTGGGTGGCGTCAACGCCGCCGACGATCACGGTCTTCATGTCGATATTGGCGGCCTTCATCGCTTGAATGGCACCGATGGCCATTTCGTCGTTGTTGGCGATCACAGCGTCAAACGCGGTGCCGGTCGACAGCCAGTTGGTCATCAAGGTTGCGGCTTCGTCGCGCGACCAGTTGGCGGTCTGCTCGTCGATGATGTTGACCTTCACGCCGCAATCTGCGCCGCCGATCACGTCATGCACGTCAGCGGTGCGCTGAACAGCGGCTTGGTTCGACAGTTCGCCCTGCATCACGTAAACATTGGCTTCCATCTTGCCTTCTTCTTTCAGAAGACGGCAGACTTCCAAGGTTTCCAACGTGCCCGAGTCAACTTCGTTCGAGGCCACGAACGCCTGATTGTCGGGCAGCGTGTCAACGTTGATCGGCTGACGGTTCACATAGACCAGCGGGATGTTGGCCGCAGCGGCCGCGTCCGACATGGCTTGGGTGGCCGAGGTGTCAACCGCGTTCACGATGATCGCCGAAACGCCCGACGCGATGAAGTTGTTGATCTGGTCCAATTGCTTGGCCACATCGCCCTGTGCGTCTTCGATCTGCACTTTTTGGCCATTGGCATCGGCATAAGACTGGATGCCGTTGCGCAGCACGGTCAGGAAGTTGTCGTCAAACTTGGCCATCGTCACGCCGATGTCAGCCATAGCGGTGGTGCCCATAAGGGCCATCACGCCAGCGATAAGGTACTTCTTCATGGTCTCTCCTCCACATAAGGGGCCCGGCGCCCCGTTCTCTCCCAACCGGGCCGCCCGCTTGGGGCGGTATTTCATCGCCTAAGCCTCAACGCCTTGGCGAATGAATTCCATCGAGGCTTTCAATGCCGGGGCCGGATCGGCCAGACCGTGCACCGAAGGCGCAAAAGGTTCGTAAGATATTGCGCCTTGGTAGCCCGCCGCCCGCAGCGCACGAATTTGTGCCACATTGCCCAAGACATCATCGGCCCCCACCAGCACGCGGTGCGGGTCGCGCATATCGTCCAGATAAATCGCATCATTCACACCGGAAACGTGAACGATTCCCGTAAGCTCCGGATAGATCGGCCCAAAGCCTGCCAGCGCGTGGTGGAACGTGTCATGCACCATGAAATAGGTGCCCACCCCGCCCACGGCATGGATCACTTCGGCCAGAACATCCTTGTAGCGCAGCGAACACACCCCAAAGCCCAAGGGTTCCACCATCGCCTTGAGCCCATGCGCTTTGAGCATCGGCAACAGGGCGCGCAGGGCGGTTTCGGTGACCTTAAAGCTGTCCTTGCGGTCCGTCCCCACCCCGTCGTTGCGCGGAATAAGACTGACCGATTCCGCCCCCGCCGCGACGGCGATCTTCATCAAAGCCTCGGCCTCGGCCTGCTTGGTGTCGGACCAGTCGTTGAACATCTTCACCTCGGCCAGCGCCAAAAAGCGCAGGCCACGGGCGGCGACGGCGGCTTTGACATCGGCCGGGTCAGCGCCGCCAAACAGCGGTGCGGACAGGTCGTTGCGAAATTCAACGCCCACACAGCCAAGACCCTTGGCCAAGTCTAAAAAGGGCTGCCAAGCCATGTTCGGCGCGGTCATGTGGTTCAGGGCAAAAGGCAGCATAGGGCGTGATTCTCCGAAGGTACGGGCGATTTTGCCCCGCGTTGATGGAATTGATATTCCATTTTCGGGGATTATCAACAGAAAATTCTAAAAACAGAATGCACGTTCCAGCCAAACCCCGCCTCGCGCGGAGATTTGGCTCCGCGCGCGACGCACACGCGAGGCGCCATTTTTTCGCAAAAAGGGCAGCGATACTGCCCCAATCACCCCTCAAACTGATTCGCACACATGCAGATCGGGCGGCAGGTACAGCGCCACATGGTCCATCTGGGCCGGACCAAGGGCCGCGCGGGTCATCTGGGCCATCAAGGCATGGCAGAGCTTTTCCAAGGGCGTGTCGATCACCATGGTCGCGGTCCCCGCCGCCAAAGCCGCGCGGCTTTCGGGGGTGAGGGCCGACACGATCAGCGCCACATCGCGGCGTTTGGCTTCGCGCAGGGCGGCGATCGCCCCCTCCATCCCGCCGCCCGCCACGTAGATGCCGCGCAAGGTGGGGTGGCGGGCCAGCAAGGCTTGGGTTGCCTCGTAGGTCAGTTGGCGGGTTTCTAGGTTGATCTGGGCTTCCAGCACCTCGAACTGGGGGGCGGTTTCGCGCAGATAGGTGCGAAAGCCCGTTTCGCGCAGGTCGTGGCCGTGCCAGCGGTGGCCGCCAACAAAAATCGCCAATTTCCCCGGTGCTTTGGCGGCCAAAGCCATCATCCACCCCGCCGTGCGCCCGTGTTTGAGGTTATCTAAACCCAGATACCCCGTGCGCACCCCTTCGGCGAATTCCGACAGCAGGGCAAAGACATGCATTCCCGTGGCGCGCAGATGCGCGACAGCCTCGGTCACTTCGGGATGGTTGACCGCTGTGGCCGCCAGCACATCGCAGCGCCCCTCCATGGATCGTAAGCGCCGCGCCATTTCCGACGGCGCTTGGCCCGAGGCGAATTCCAACACCAGTTGACCGCGCACGCCCTTGGCATCGGCCACAGCGCGGTGCAGTTCTTCGGCGAAGGCTTTGTAGAAATCTTGGCCCTGCTTGTGCAAAGCCACCCCAAAGCGCAGGGCGGGCAGGTTGGCGTTTGCCCCCGCCAAGCGCAGGGCGGCTGGGTGGCCCAACTGGCGTGCCGCCTCGGCGATGCGCGCCACCGTGTCAGCGCGCACCTTTTGCCGCCCGTTCAAGGCGCGGTCGACCGTGGCGACTGACACGCCAGCGGCCTTGGCCAATTCCTGAAATCCCAGTCGCTGCGCCATGATGTTTTCTCGTCATTGAAAGGCCGCCCTTGACGATATCTGACGAAGGCCCAAAGGTCCATCGTTGCGCGGCGCGGCCATTTGCCCCTTAATGCGACAAAGAGCGCGACCTTGCCTTGGGAGGGGAAGTCATGACCAAACGGGATTACAGCCTGCTGGGGCCAGATGGCCAACGCGCCGTCGACATCGGACTGGCCGCTGCCGAGTGGTACCACACCGACGTGCCGCGCAAGGTGATGAAAGAGCTGATGCAACGCTCTGACCAACCCGCCATTCGCGACACGGTGATCTTGTACGGGTGCATGGTGGTCTTTGCGGCCATGGGCATCGCCCTTTGGCCCAGCCTGTGGTCGATCCCGTTCTGGCTGGCTTACGGGGTGCTGTATGGGTCAGCATCCGACTCGCGCTGGCACGAGGCGGGGCATGGCACGGCGTTCAAGACGGCTTGGATGAACAATGCCGTTTATGAAATCGCAAGCTTCATGATCATGCGCAATTCGGCCACATGGCGGTGGAGCCATGCCCGCCACCACACCGACACCTACATCATCGGCCGCGACCCCGAGATTGCCATCATGCGCCCGCCCGCCTTTGCCCGCCTTCTGCTGGCCTTTGTCGGCGTGCCCGATGTGATCGCCTTTTTCCCGCGCTTGGTGTACAATGCCTTTATCGGCGTGCATCCGACCGAAAAGACCTATGTGCCGCAAAGCGAATGGCCCAAGGTGGTGCGCGTGGCGCGGATAACGCTGGCGATCTATGCGGCCACTTTGGCGCTGGCGATCTGGATGCACTCCATCCTGCCGCTGATGGTGATCGGCTTGCCGCGCATGTACGGCGCTTGGCACCATGTGATGACGGGATTGTTGCAACACGGCGGCTTGGCCGACAATGTGATTGACCACCGGTTGAACAGCCGCACGGTCTATATGAACCCGATCTCGCGCTTTATCTATTGGAACATGAACTACCATGTCGAACATCACATGTTCCCCATGGTGCCCTATCACGCCCTGCCCGCCCTGCACGAAGCGATCAAACACGACCTGCCGACCCCCAACGCCTCCATCGCGCAAGCCTTTGCCGAGATGTGGCCCGCCCTGCGCCGGCAACTGGCCTATGAAGACTATTTCATCCGCCGCGATCTGCCCGCCACTGCCAAGCCCTACCGGATGGATTTTCACGCAACCGCGCTGGGTCAAACCGCCGCTGAATGACAAAAGGACAAACGAATGCCCTGGATTGACGCCTGCGCCACGTCCGATATCGACG
>CANFSY010000023.1 GCA_947449875.1 Paracoccaceae bacterium | reverse complement strand
GGAGATTTCGCATGAAGACAAGCAGATACACTGAGGCGCAGATCATCGCGATCTTGCGACAAGCTGAAGGCGGCGTGCCTAAGCCGCCGGTGATGTGTAAGTCATGATGCCAGACAAGTATGGACCACATCGATGAAACATGTATTCGCTCAAGTAGGCATCAATGAGGCCGTTCACCGTGGCGGTAACGGGCAACAAAAGACACAGGGAAACCCACTGAGCTATCGGCGCGGCTGAAATAGTGCTAATGAACTTCTGGCCTATTCATCATCCCCTGCCCTGATCAGGGTCATTGAGTGGATAGACGAGCAAAACCTACCGTATAGCCAAACAGGGGGAGGTAAGCGGCAAATGGGGGGTGCCACCCGGGTGGGGTGCAGCCTTGGTCCATATTTTCAAAGGGGGGAGGTATCAACGACCCTTTCTTCAAGAAGATGTTGAGGCACGCCATGAACGCCAACGAATATCACAGGATCCCACTGTAGCGGATCAAAGCAGCCCTGCAGTCTTTCTCCCATTGGGGAGCCATTATGGTAACAGGGTCCACAATTAACAAATTATCCAATGATTTCAGTGGGTATTGGCGGTGCTGCCAGACAAATGCGAACCAGTCTTCGTTCTAAACGGGCAATAGCCGGTGGGAAACAACTGTGCGGCTAGAGGTGATCCCAAAATCCAGGCGCATCCTGCTCTGCGTTGGTCATCGCCTCGGCCAAAGTCAGCAAGGTCAGGATTAGCCCTGCGGTACGAGGCATGCCATCTTCCATTTCAAAACGGGCATCCAGGCGTTGTAGGCTGAGCGATCCGGGTTCAAAGGGCGCATCGATAAAGATCACGCGGCGGCCACTGCCAAGGTCGACCGATCCAGGTCGAAAGGTACCGCACACCTGCCAAC
This sequence comes from Paracoccaceae bacterium, assembly GCA_947449875.1. Taxonomy (GTDB): domain Bacteria; phylum Pseudomonadota; class Alphaproteobacteria; order Rhodobacterales; family Rhodobacteraceae; genus Stagnihabitans. Next base: position 30,740 of record CANFSY010000023.1, on the reverse strand, counting down.
CAAAGCCCTCGGCGGTCAGCCAATCCGTCGCCTCTTTCAGCGCCGGATGGTCGCGCGTCGGTCTTCCTGCGCTGTTGAGTATGGCAAGGAACATAACATCCGCGCCGCGTTGACGGGCAATAGCATCGATCGTCTGGATCAGTTGCACCATATGGTTTCTCCAATATTTGCCGGTGTTTGTGGAAAGCAACTGCGGCTGACCGCAGTTGCCTTGTGCCGATCAGGCAGCGTCGAGATCGAACAGCTCGTCGTAATCGTCGATATCCCCGAAATGGCGGTAAGGGCGCATCAGATTCTCCACGGAACCGGCTGTACGAACCCCGCAATGGGCGAGTAGCGCTTTTATTTCATGCCTCCAGGGGTTCGAGACGCGCGCGTTATCGGCCTCGCGCATTTCAGCAAGATACCAACCAAAGGGGGCCTCGTTGTGAAGGCACACGACGACAGACGGTGCGCCTTTCTTGGTCCAGATGAAGTACTGATGCTGACCCTTCAGAGCCTCAGCCACAAAACCGCTGAGGCAGTTTCGATAGGTCTTGGCGACGTGCACCAATTCCACCCCACTCTTGACGTAACGCAAGCCGGGGGCAGCGATGGCTGGCGCAGGTAACGGACGAGTGAGATAAAGAGAGTCGAGCAAGTGGCTGGGCCGCTCGCCAGCGCACAGGCGCGCGCGGTGCTTGGCATCCAACGCCTCATGGCCGGTCAAGATGCGATACATGCCAATGAAGCGCTCATATTCGGCGGTGTCCTCGAATCCCTGGGCAAGACGCGCGACATCCGCACAGCGCGGCAGGTGCAGGATCACCGAAAGTAGGTTGGCCGAGAGCGATACCTTTTGCGTGACCGATAAAAGATCCTTCGCCAAAGCGGGAACTTCGGTCAGCAACTTGTGCAGGTCCAAGTAAAGCTCTTCCGGGCGGGCGCGATCCCCAAGGCGCGTCAAAAGTCGCAAGAAGCCATGCGGGCAAGACCCGAAATGCTCGGCAATCAGGTCAGCACTGCTGGCGAGGATCAGGCGTTCAATCAGCTTGCGGCGGTTGTCTTCGTTGGCCTCAAGGTCTTGGATCTGCCCTGCGTTTTGCAATTGAGCAATGATGGCAAAGTAGACCTGACGACGGCTGAGTTCCGTCAGGGCTACGATCAACGAAGCCGGCCCGAACACACGTTGCACCGCAGGCGCAAGCGGGCCTGCCACGGCGTCAATCAGGTAGTCATGGTTGGGCACGATCTGGCACAGCTTGGCCAGATCGAGAAGTTCGGATTTGAGGGATGTCTTCGCCGCGGCCGAGGAGGTTGCATGGGCCAAACGGGCAAGGCGGGCGGACAGGATATCGTGCATCGGTGACCTCGCATCAGGTGAAGTCCCCAACATATCGGTTTGCCATGACAAAATTGGTCATAGCTGATGGCCTTGTGCAGTTGATCGAACTGTGCCGATAGGATCATATCTGGCCTTGGCACGCTGCCTGCATGTTCCGACAGATTTCGGCAACCGTGTCCCGTAACGGCGCAGGGCCAATCGCTAACAGATGTTCGCTCCAGCGAAAGCACTCATAGGCCACTTCGCGGATGCTCTCGCAATGGAAAGTGACCTCCACCTCACCCGTTGGCAGAACGGTCATCGTTTGTGACGGATGGAATTGATAGCTTTTCAGCTCATGCGCGGTGCCGGGTTTGAAACGCAAGGTCCAGTCTTGAAACTGCCCATCATGAAACGCCCCGAAGGACTGCGCGACATAGGCCGTGACATCGAACCCGTCGCGTGTTGCGTTGTCTTGGCAGTCTTCGACCGCCTTTATGCCCGTGAGCGCGAAGTTTCGGACATCTTTGACGTCTTCATCATAACACACCAGATAGGATCGTGGCCCGACAACTAACGCATAAGGCGAAACCCGTCTTTGCTGAGTTTTTAACCCGCGCACATCGGTGTAGGCGAAGGTAATCTGTCTTTCCTCGGTAATGGCCTTCAACACCTGACTGCGGATCAGCGGATCGAAGGACGTTTTAGGCCCGGGACGATGCGTAATCTCAACACTGGCATCGAGTATCTCAAGATCAGGGTCAAGCCGCAGCAATGAAGCGCGGTCCAAGCCCGCTTGCAGCCCATCTCGCAGGTCTTGCAACGTCTGGGCATAGTCCTGATGCCCCTGCGCACGCATGAAATTGGCAATGGCGGTCAGGCTTGACAGTTGCTCGGCAGAAACCGCGGGCATCCTTGTGCGCGAAGATGGTAGGAACCAGAATTTCTTCTGGCTGTCCTCTGCCATGTGGAAGGTCAGGTCTGGCTCGATATCAATCAGCGCTGCCAATAGCCGTCTTGCGGTGCGCGATGACACCTCCATCCGGGCTGCAATGTCGTCGACTGTCAATCCGAACGCTTTGTGTCCGGATAGAAGTTGGATAAGCCGGATCATGTCCTTGGCCGGCCTTTGGCGATCAACCACGCTTTTCCCTTTGCCATCCGTTGAACTTCTATCAGTGGAAATTGATAGGTATGACCACTTTTGTCAACCCTCTGGTTTAGGTTCAACCCATCCTCAACCTGGAGACTGACCATGACCACAGCCCCGCATCAGCATTTTCTTGCCTTGCACGACCGCCTTGCCACCCAGCACCCGGACGCCATCCTTGAGGCAAAAGCCCTGGCCGCAGCGACAGTAGATCCCCAAACCGCGACACCTGATCAAATCTGGCGCGTTCTGTGGGATAAGCCCCTTTACGCCAATGCGCGAGTCGACGTGGCCAAGCGCTGGGTGGCTGACATCAACGACGACATGCAGGGCGTTTGGCAGGTCCTTGGCGCTGATCCCGCTGTGTTCACCATTCGTCAAGTGCGCCCCGGCATGAAGCGCGAGTGCTTTGAGGTGCAGGGGGATTTAGGGCGAGATTTTGTCGCCCGCCACACTGTCGCTTTGCACCGCATCTTCCGCATTCAGGGTGTGGCAAAGGCGCTAAAGGCCCGTGCCCTGCGCCATGCCCATCCCTTTGCCGACATCGTAGGTCGCCCCCTGTCGGATACTATTCCATTGTTGCAGGCCGAGTTTGGGCCAGGCTGGGGGGCGATTACCGTTTTGCATGCGTTGACCGATATGGGTCTTGCGGTCAAACAGGACCTCCACCTCGTGAATACAATGCGTTTCCTTAAGCTTTGTCACGGCATCTCCGACCGCAAGGTGCCCGACTTTCGGGATGCAATCCGCATCAATGACGCCGTGCGTCAGCTCTTGGCGGCGATTGGCCGTACAGACAAGCCGTCAGACTTGCGCTATATTGACAAGGTTCTGATGGACTTGTCGCATCGCGACGTGCTTTTTGAACAGGCTAAGGGATAATTGGGGCATGAGCATTGCAAGAACCAGTGTTTCACACCCTGTCAGGGTCGATGCCTTGCAGGTGGGAAACGGACTGCTTGGGCTGACCTTTTGCCCCGGCAAAAAAGATACCAGCCTGACCGGGGCGCGCTGGGATCGGGATTTGGAATCCGACCTGGCCCGTATACGGGACTGGGGGGCAAGTTTGGTTATTACGCTGATGGAGCGCCATGAGTTTGAGCTGGTTAGCGTACCTAACCTGCCTGACCGGATCAAGGATCATGGCATGCATTGGGCTCATCTTCCAATTCCCGATCAAGGGGTTCCCGGCGCCGCATTCCCTCATGAATGGCAGCAGGTGCAAGCCGATGCTTTTGCGCGGCTGACCAGCGGCGGCCGTGTGATCGTGCATTGTCGGGGCGGCCTTGGTCGGACGGGATTGGTCGCGGCACTGATGCTGATTGAGACGGGGCTGGAACCTTTAGCGGCCATCAGAGCGGTGCGACAGGTCAGACCGGGGGCCATCGAAACGATGGGTCAAGAACGCTTCGTCCAAGACCATGTCAGCCGTGATCACAGCTGAGCAACTGCCTCGAAATTTCAGCGAAAAGGAAAGACAATGCCCGGTTACTTGCAGACAAAGCGCGACAACCACATCAAATACGGCCATCAGAAGATGGCTGAAGATATCGCCCTTCACCTACGGGCGAAGTTTCCTGACCTGAAGATCGAAGGTCCCCGCGACTGGGAGGGCAGACGTTACATCGCCCTTTTTGTCACTCTGGTGCCGGATCGGGTGAGAATGATCATCCAACTGACTGACAGTGGCCGGGATAAGCATGTTTACAACCTTAAACCGCCATCCGGTGCCAAAGCCGATGTCGATCGCTTTGCCGATTTCATGCAGGACGGATATCCGATGATCAACGTTCGCAAGGAAGGACATTATGCCAAGCTGCCCGCATGGACGAGTTTGACAGTGACAAATCTTGATCACGCTGCGATTGGCCAGCAGGTTCAGTATGCGCTGAACTTCTTCAGCAAAGCCGCGCGCGTCGGGGCATCCCAATGACATGGTTTTCCCGGATTACAGGCTTTGCCGAAGGCAACTACCAAGACACCCAATCCCGCCTTCGTGTCGTAGACGGACGTCTGATGCCAGAGGGTAATGGGCAAAGCCACGCCGTGGGCAGGCTTGAACTGATCTCGCTCGCGACGCTTCGCAATCGAACGAGTTCTGTAAAGGTTCCTGGTAGGCCGTCGCTTGCCGTTACCGAAGGTAATGTGCGCCGCCTGCACGCTGAACCCGAAAACCAGAACGCGGTGTTTCAGGTGGCCTCACAATTCAATCTGCTTGAAATGCCCGCCCCTAGCGTCACGCCAGAATGTGGCGTCACGGGCTATGAACATGACAAGACCCAAGGCCCCGCTTGTGCGATTGCGGCAGGGGCCGGGACGATCTGGCGCAACTACCTCGCCCCGGTCGGGGATGGGATCGGACAGACAGCAGACCGGCAACTTGACGGGCTTAGCGACCTTGGCGCGGTTCTCGCCGATGGTCTGGGCGTCGCGCAGGGGGATCTTTGGCGGATGCAAAATGGCTACGCTTTGCCGAGTCCAGACTGCCTTAAGCGGATTGAGGCACATCTCGCCGGTTTGACAGAAGGGCAACGCGATCACCTACGCGGCTTGCTGCGGGTCGGCCTGCATCAGGACGTCGGCGTGACAGAACCGGGTGCCGCCAAGGATAGCCGTGTGACACAGGTCTATTGCTCCGCACTTCCCGTCGCCTATTCCCACATTCCAGCAGTCGAATGGCGTGGTTTTGCTTCGTTGATCCTGGAAGCAGCCTATGAGGCGACATTGATCGCCGCCGTTCTGAATGCCGCCCGAGGTGCTTCCCGCAAAGTGCTGCTGACCCGGATCGGTGGCGGCGTGTTCGGCAATGACGAGGCTTGGATCAGTGCCGCCATCCTGCGTGCCTTGCGGATCGTTGCGGATCAGGGGCTTGAGGTTCTGATGGTCAGCTATGGCCCACCAAGTGCAGCCATCCGCGCCCTTGAGGAGGCGTGGCGCAAGGAAAATGCCCCAAAGTGACCGTCGTGATAATGTTTGGGGGAAGACCTCTGCCAAAAGCGGCCTTGGCAGGTTTTGCGACCAAGACGCGCTTTGGTTCCCCCATCGCATGGAATACGTGGCCACACCAGAGGCGTTTGCCCGCGACCCTGGCATGGTGCATACATTTTACAACCCCCGCCGTAACGCACCGCGCGCGGCAGAATCCCAAGCGGCACATTTTGCATCCGCAAAGTTAGAGGGTCATCTTTGGGACGCTTTCGCATTGGTGGCGCGAAACGTCGATGACCTGCCTCAACGCGCAGGCTTTTGGGACTGAACTGCAAAAGCACGGTTTGCGGTGATGACCACCGCCGCCCGCCGACAAGCTTAAATCGCCATCCGCGCCCAAAGTTGAAATCGATCATTCAACAACCGGATAATATGGTGCGCCCCAATCCTCGGCGAAGTTCGACATCATCGTGTCGATGAATACGGGCAATAGGCTGAGCAAAATTTCTGCTCCATCGCGAACCTGTTTGCGATTGACTTGACTGTTCCAAGTTGCGCCGCCATGCACAAGTTGATTACGCAGCACATACAGGCGGTCAAATAGGATGCTTAATAGCTTTGCCGTCTCGTGCCCCTCGATGGCATATTGCGCAGACTTTTTGGCGTTCTCAAAACGAATTTCCCAGTTTTCATATTCGGGATCACCGTTATGAAACTTCCAAAATGGGCTAAATATGTATTTGTTATCGAGTAGCTCAGCGATAACGCCCTCGAATTGGTACCAGATCTCGTGCTCAATCCGACCTTTTGGATCACATCTAACAAGGGAATCAAAAAATTTTTGAAAATCCGTTCGCGCAGCAGATCCAGGATCATCACCCATATCCTTCGCATAAGCCGCGTTGAAGGCAATCCAACTGAAAATGAAGGCAGCATCGGGATCATCTTCAATCAAAGCGGCGGCGCGTCCAAGCCATATGATTGACCGATGGGTACGCAGATTGAGCGCGGCCGAGTTTTGATTGCGCAGTTGCCGATGTTTTTCGCGCAAGTAGTCGAACTCAGAGGAAACTTCGGCCAAAATGTTCGTGCTCCTAATCTTGGGTTTTCGCATTCGCTGCTGCGAGTAGTTCATGACGCATTCCGGCTCTGATGTCCAGATTTTCCAAGCTCGCGGCCATGGCTGGGCTGTGGCGAACCCTTAGCATGTTGGTTTCATCCATGTCGCCGCGCGATCCGCGTGTTCAAATCTATTTACCAGATACCAAAAGTTGATGACCCGTCCCAAACTGACGTGAGGCAACGTTGACATGCGGAGAGAACTCTGCACCATGATCTCAGAATTTAAACCATATAAAAAGGAGGTGCGTCGTGAGCATCAAAAAATATGAAATCGGTCGCCCCGACTCTGATGGTGAGTGCGGAATTGACCTCGAGTTTTCCGTCGAAAATAAATATGATGAAGATGTGATGCTCATCAAATATGATGTATTTCACATTGGGAAAAATGGATATGTGATTGCAAGTGACCTTAGAAACTCGAATGAGTGCCTGCTTGAAAAGGGTGACGTAGAAGATCTGCAGAGTTGGGGTACAGTTCATCAGCGCTACCTAAGCTCTGGCAAGGAAGTTGGCGTGCAAGTTCAGGCAAGACTTTTTAAGCGTGAATTTTTCAAGTTTGGGCCGTTCAAAATCCCAGAAAACGAAGAAGTTGCGTTGCTTGAAGCAAAGGTCGACTCGGAAACAATTAACAATGATATTAAAATATCGCTTGCCCGCTCCGCACCTGATGACGATGGAGCCGTCCAAATTGAATTTATGACAAAAATCATTAACTTGAAAAATGTTTACTTGGAATCTCCCGAGCTAAAGGTTTCATTGTTTGATCGAACTGGTGCGGAAATTGAAAACAATTCTGACTCCAGCGATCTAACTCCGTATTCTGCAGCTATTCTTAGGCCATCTTGTTGGGGGTTGAAACCAAAGAAGCTTAAAGGAGGATCCGTCGAGTTCTCCATCACAATCTATCAACAAATCGGAGTGGAAACAATCGAAGGCACTGCAAACTTTGTGCTCTAAGTGTTGAAAATCAGGCGCGACAAAATTTGTCGCGCCTGATTAAAAATATTGATACAATCTTTCAATGTGGACATTAAGAGCGGTTGCCATCGATAAACGCAGTATTAGACCAAGCCATTTCAATAGAGCCACTTTGTAAAGCATAAACTGCCTCAGAATATACGAGTGCGGCTATTTTGATGCGACAATTGAACAGTGACCTACTGATGTACCATTAGGTTTTTCAAGCTCAGCTCTCGCGAACCAGCAGGGTACGTGTAAGTGACAAGGGGGCCATCGGTTCCGGCGGAATAGTCGAGGCAAAGAGCGTTGCCGCTTTGCAGCACTGGCGTTCCTGACATCCAATAGTGCCCGAAGAATACCGGCCGATCGCCGATAGGATAAATGCTAGTCACCAAGTCTTGAGGCAAAAGATCTTCTGGAATCTGATTGATGTCGGGCACTGACATTGCAACCTGACGCCAGTTCCGAGCATCACCGTTCCACCACTTCAGCCTTACTGACTGCCGAACTTGCCCACCCTTGTCTCGAAAGGAATAGGGTGCAGGCAAACGCTCTTCCGGCCCTTTTGCGATAGTTTCGGCTAGGTGATAGAAGACATCCCCTTTGCGCCCCGCCCGGATCAGTTGGTCCTCGCCGAGAATACCAGTTTGAGTCTGCCGTCTCAGATCATCGATTGCGGGTTGGAGCCATGCCGCATGCACCGCGCGAAATCCATCAGCCTCAATGAAGAGTGGCAGTTCCTTCATCCAAGCCAATGCCTCCTTGGTCTTGGGCGCCCCCAGAGGGAATTCGTCCAAAAAGCTCTTATGCTGCTCTGTATTGTCTTGGTTATTCGCTCGCAGCGGGAACCCCGTATCTGGGTCTTTGGTATGGAAGTGCAGCGCGTTGAGTTCATGGTTGCCCATAATGGCTTTGGCGCGACCTGCATCCATCAACTCGCGCACGATCCTGATGACGGCACCATTCTCAGGGCCGCGATCAATGAAGTCGCCCAAGAAAACAATCTGGCGATCTGGCTCAGCATGCAACCAAGTTTTACCGCTTCTCTGCCACCCAAGGTTCGTGAGGGCACCACGCAACTTTTGGGCCTGACCATGGATATCAGGAATTATGTCTGTCTTAGCCATTAAGGCTTACCTCTTTATTTGCCAACAGTGGGGCTGCCGCAGGCGATGAAAGAAGCGACTGTCGGTTTCCACTTCTGCGTTCAATTCTTTTATGCTCGGCACGTCCATCATTTTGAAGCCGAACCGTCTAGATCAGCGACCAGCGGGCGTTGTCTGTCTGATCTTATTTAAAAGGAAGCTCTCTGTCCTCGTCAAGCCTTGCAATGTGTTCGGCTGGGCAGGAAACTCCGCTCATTTTATTAATTTCTTACATAATCTGTCCATTCCGGCAACAGATTGTTGTGACGAGTTTTGCAGCCATGACCGAAAATGACATAGCAGCGTGCTATCTGTGCATCTTCTGAACGCAAGGGCAACCATGACAAACATTGTGATACTTACCGGTGCAGGTATTTCTGCTGAAAGCGGGCTGGGAACATTTCGAGATAAGGGGGGGCTTTGGGCAAAGTTTAATCCAGCTGAGCTTGCCAGCCCGCGCGCTTTTGCAGAAAACCCTGCGCGGGTGCATGAGTTTTATAACATGCGACGGGAAAATTGTGTGGCCTCATCCCCGAACGCAGCCCATCTGGCCTTGGCCCGACTGGAACAGAACCATCTAGGTCGTGTGCTGATTGTGACGCAGAACGTCGATGATCTGCACATGCGCGCTGGATCAGTGAATGTATTGCAGATGCACGGTGATTTGCTGCAGGCGAAATGCGCCAAGTGCGATGTAAAATGGCGCGCGGCATTGGTCATGTCGAAAGAGGATTATTGCCCCGGCTGTGGTTCACAGTCCTGTCGTCCCGACATCGTCTGGTTTGGGGAAAGCCCTTACCATATGGCAGCTATACGCACGGCGATTTCGGCATGTGATCTTTTCGTGGTGATCGGCAGTTCGGGAAGCGTTTATCCGGCGGCGGGCTTTGTCACGGCAGCACGCGGGTTAGGCATCGCAACCCTGTCGATTAATCTGGAAGAACCGTCCAGGTCAGCGGCCTTCGATCACGTCATGGTGGGACCAGCCACGCAGATGGTACCGCGTTGGGTGGATCAGATGCTCATTCGAAAAGGGAAAAAGTGATCCTTGCGGTAAGTCGTCTGTTGTGATTGAATATTCTTTCAAAGCTATTAAGAAAGCGTAGCAATGACCAGAGCAGCTCTACCACGTCAGCATATGCCCGACTGGCTCGCCAATATCTCTGCGGAAACTATGGCTTCCGACCCAATCCCGATTGGATCTATACTGGATGGGTCATTCTACTATCCCGCCTCTGGGTTTGATGAGGACCCAGTCGCCTACTTTGGCGGGAACTTTCATAGTTTTGTATATGTTGATTATGGAATGAAGCGTGAAGACTTCAGTAAGGCACTAGAGGGAACAGGATTTGCGGGTTATCGCCTTCTGCGCAAGCGCAATGTGCCGTTGGAACAGTTAGTTGCGAATGGCGATGTCCGCCGATTCAAGCCAAGTTTAGAACCCGAAGCTACGAACTATGTCCAGGACGGTTTTTGCGAATGGGCCGTTTTAGAGCGGGAGCCGATTAGCACGGATCAACAAGGGCCAAGTCGCATTAGTTTGCTTTTTATTTGTGCGGATGGTGTTCCATCCTATGATGCCCTCTACGTCTCCAACCGTGTTGTTCCGGAAGCAGTGGCAATCATCCAGCCCGGCGGAAATACTTATTTTAATCCCTATGATTTTGAAGACGAAAACGATGATTTTGCAAGATGCGTCTTCAACCATCCGTGCGGGCTTCCAAAATTTCTTCTTTTTGGCGGTGCCGGTGGCGATCACCATTATTTAAAAATTTGGCCCCATTACAGTCAATTGATTGATTTCATCGGATGGAGGGAAGAGACAAACAAAACTATAGGAATTTGGGGAATTGGAACCACGTTGACTAACTGAACCAGAAACGGAAAAGGATATCTTTTTAAATCTAAGCTTACTTTTCAGGATCTCGGTTGAGCCAGAACTCGGCAGTGGCCTTAACTTCCGAGTCAAACACGGCCTTATCAACGATCCATTGCAGATAATTTGCCGGCGCCTCGGAAAATAGCATGCCCTTGTGTTTGCCAAAACCAATCTTGCGCAGCAATGCCGGCTGAGCCGAAATCTGAACCAAATCGGCACTGTTGCGTTCTTTCAGCAGACGAATCAGGACATGGGCTGTCACATAGGCGTCTGGCAAAGCGCGGTGTGGAGGCATGGCTTTAGCGCGATCGAAATCAGGGTTGTGATCGAGGTCTAGCCAATAGCGCAAAGTCTGGTTTGAATGGGCCGGGGCATCTGGCCAAACGACTAGCGCACATTTGTAGGTATCAATCCAGGCTCTGCCGTCACCGCTATGAAAATGCTGCTCAAAGCCGGCGTTATGCGCAACCAAACACTCTTTCATCCCGCACGCCTCAAACAACTTCGGCCATAGCGCATCTATTGGCGGAGCATCGGCGAGGTCTTCTTCCAGAATATGATGCACCGCCTTGACCTGCGGGGGAATGGGTCCAATCGGTTTTGCAAAGGACCGCCAGCTTGTTGTGACCTGAAGCGACGTCGCATCGACGTCGACGTAGGCAAGCTCAATAACCTCTGCACCCGGGTCCGCTGGGGTACCGGTCGTTTCATAATCGATCACACGGAAGAGACTAGGGCTTTGGTTTGTCATCAGATATCCTGTTCCTAAGAAATGGTTGGCGCAAATTGGGTGGCGTCAGTTTCGATTGTCTGGCACCTCTACCCCGCCAGCCTGAACAAGAAAACTGCGACTGGCGGCGGCTCTTTGCCAGAAATCAAAAGGCTCTAAGACTTCGACGGCATCGCCCCAAGTTTGCAGATGCCAAGACATCTCTAAAGCGCCGCCCGCTCGAAACCTTACAATCAGCGCGCCATCCGTGGTGCGTTCGGTCTTTTGGTCTGGATGGAAGATGTATTCCGCCGCATCCTCGGCCGCTGCGGGGTTGAACTTCCAAACACACTCGAACGGCGGCTCTCGAAAAGAACCAAAGAACTGCCGTCGATAGGTATCCAGATCAAAACTTTCGTCGCGTAGAAAGGACGTGTCTGACAGGGCGGCCGCGCTGATGCCTTGTAAGCGGAAGTGCCGCAGATCACTTTTGCCGGGCACTTTTCCGATCAGATACGGCCGCGTTGCGTAAAGCAAGCCATAAGGCTCGATCAACAATTCGCGCTCGTCGCGATTCAAACGGCCAGAATACGTCAATCGCAGGACACGCGTCGATAAAATGGCAGAACGTATTAACCTGAAGGTGTCGTCCATAATGCGTACCCTCGGGCCAACGCGGTGAGCCAAGCCTTCGCTTTCCAGCATCATTTCCATATCCGGCTCCGCCCTGCGCAGCCACTTGTCCGGTTGGCGAGCTGCGAGTCTATCGGCAATGTTGCGCAAAACTGTCGCCGAATGGCCTCGATTTGTGCCGTCTAGAAGATCAGCGGCCAACTGCAGTTCGACGATGTCTTGTGGGGCAATTTCAACCATGGCGCGAGGTGTTTCTTCAGAGCGCCAATATTTGACACCCGTCTCATCCGTCCGTTCAATCACGTTGGGCAACAGGCGCACAGCTGCGTCCCGCATACGCTCGGCTGTTTTTCGAGAGACCTCGAACTCTTCCATGATACGGCCCAAAGAAATGCCCTGATGCGATCCCGACATCATCAAGCATAGCCGCAAAAGCCGTTCAGACTTTTCATAGCGCATCAGACCGTCTCCTTTTCTTCAACGAATGATGATCAGTTTTCTTCCCAAAGAGAAGGGACCATTCTTCGCTCGTGCGGGAACATGAATGGTAGGATTGATCGCCATGACCAATTTTGACGTGCTGCTCCGATAGAAGAGCTCAGGTTTCGGGATGGGGATACGAACATGGTCATGACAGATGCTGCCAACTCGCCTCAATCTGGGTCATTTCATGTCATTTGAACTCCTGAATGCGCTGAACGGCAGCAACAAGGGCGCCTTTGCTCGTTTTGTAGAAGGGCGCAAAACCTTGCCGAATATTTGTTGGTATCCTTCAGCGGGCAATGATTTCAGGGATCTTCTTTATCTTAGCCGTGCCTACGCCAATTATCACCCTGCCTCAGAGCCTGATCCCGTCTTCTCCGACCTGTATTTGCACACCGATTATTTCCCCTGGGGCATGCCAGAGTTTCTTGACCGCAGATTGCTACACCTTGACCGTCGGACGATGATCAGCGTCGATACAGTTGAGGAATTGCCACGTATTGATCTGCCCTTAGACGCAGAATTGGTTCATTTTCCGCAAGTTGGGCCAATCTCGGGTAGGGTATTTTTCTTCACGCTTGATGTGCATTCCTCTCGGTTGCAGGCGTGCTTCAAGGCGCACCTGCTTTATGCATTTGTTGAGAATGCCGCCTTTTGTTCCGCCATGCTGATGAAACACCAGGCCCGCCTCTCGCATGTTTTGCACATCCGATATGGCGGCGGAATTGGCGGGGGTGGTACTGCGGCAGGCGGTTGGCTGCGCAGGGCCTTGCCACGCCTGTCATGCAAAATGTTCATCACCGACGGACGACATGGCGATTGGCAAAATGGGGATACGGCAGCTATTGCGCAATTTCCAAACCTTGATATGCCGCCAGACACAGCCGCCCTCCGCCCGATCCGCCACCTGCCCGCCTCGGGGTGGTCAAACTATGGAGATGTGTCTTGGTTTTGCCGAAGTTAATAATTCGACGTTTTTGGAGTGATGTCACAACGTTTTAAGCTGTTGAAAAACTCGCGGCACCCATCGGGTGAGATTTTCTTCGGTGTCGCTTACAGGCTTGTTCCGTTAAACCCTTGAGGCTCAGTCGCCCTGCATTACGTTGCGCACCTCGGTTGCCACCTTTTTGCCTGACTCGCTCAAGAAGGGCCAAATTTCATCGTAAGGTATCGTGACGTCAACAGCGCAGGCTTGAGACGCATGAGGCAAATCTTGTGTGAAAACGATGCCCAGTTGCGACGGGCGAATAAACCAGTTCTCTTCGGTTGATAATAGATCAACACAACCGGCGCCATCGGTAGGAGTGTCGGGATAATGTTGCAAGAACAGCGTATGGAAGGGAGGGTCTTCCGGCAAGTTTGGGTCGGCGTCGATGTTTGATGTTTGAGACCTCAAGTCTTCAAGCGTGCCATTTAGCAGCCACGTCGTCGGGTCCACGTCATTGCCCGTTTCAAGGCTGACAACATGCCATTCCGTAGACATATCCGGATAGAGGCCGCCACAGTAGCCGTCATAATTGGTGCCAATCACGAGGATTGTATCTGTCAAGATTTCAGGCCAGCGAATTTCTATGTTCAGCCCACCGCGCCCGCTCCAATCCAAGTTGGACCTTGCGCAGTCCAAGATGTCCGTGACTTCGACCTCTGGATCAAGGCCCGGGAAGCCTTCGGCAAGGGTCGCGTTGATCTTCTTGACCACAGATGACTTTCCGGGAATCTGGAACGACTCCAAGCGGAAATCCAGCTTTGCGGGGGCTAATATCAGCCGAGAATAGCGGCGGCCGTACCTGACGCTCGGGATCACCCTGGTGCGAGCGCCTTGTGCAATGAGTGGTGCGCTGAACGTCAAGCTGCCGCAACTGGTCAGGCGAGGGTCGGCATATTCGCTGATCAAGTAAGGGACACGTTGCAGCGCGATGGGGGCAGGATTCTTGCCTAGGCGCTCTCCGATCAAGTGATTTGCATCCTGCAAGCGAAAGGTAAGCGTTGCGTCCTCGCCGTCGCCTGTGGCTTCTTTCCAGCGATCGGGCAGCACATCCTCTTCCGATGAATCTTCCGGATCCAGGGGAATGTTCACCCCATCGGACAGCGCATAATAGGCACCGACGACATTGCCGCCAGTGCGGTACCCATCTTGCAGGCAAAGTTGCACCTTAATCTTGCCGATCGTTCCCTGCCAGACGCCATCCAATCCCTCTGCCGCAGCCCTATTTGGTACAAAGGACAATAGCGCCAGCAACGCGCCACAAGCGAGCAAGGCGTTTTGGAGTGTCAATTTCATCATCTCGGCATCCTCAAGTCACTTGGGTTCACTGTAATCTACAAAAAGGGCGCGGTCATCCGGCACGCGCCTCTTGCATGTCGACTTCAGTGCCGAAACGAAAACCGATGGGGTTTGCAACCTCGCCCTTGGCGGCGCTTTCCTTGCCCAGCATATCCAACAGCCGATCCGAGTCATCGAATTGCCCCAAAACGCGTGCCTTTTTGGCGACGACATGGAAATCAGCAGGCGTCAGGCGGGTCAGGCGACCCAGACCCATCGGCGCTTCGCGCCCCAGAATGCGCTGAAAGCAGGCGCGGCTTTGGCGCAGGCCCAAATAGTCGAACTTCACCTTGAAGGTGAAGCGGCGTAGCGAGGCGGGATCAAGGCGGTCCATCAGGTTGGTGGTGCAGGCAAAGGGCAAAGGGTGCGATTCCATCCATGTCAACATCTCGGCCACTTGGGTGACTTCAAAGCGGCGCGTCGCTGTGGCGCGGTCGAACAGCAGGCTGTCGGCCTCATCGAAGATCAAGAACGCCTCTTGGTCGCGCGCCTCGGCAAAGGCTGAGGCGATCGCCTGTTCGGTTTGCCCGACATAGGGGCCAAACAGATCCGCCCCCCGCTTTTGTAGCACCTTCATGCCCAGACGTTCGGCCAAGTGGCGGGCATAAGCACTTTTGCCGGTACCGGGCGCGCCGTAAAGGCACATCGAAAACGCTCTGTCCTGTGACGCCACAAACCCATCCGCCAAAGCCAACAAATCCAGATCTGCAACGCTCAGGTCGGGATCAAACGCTGTGGCCCCATCCACCTTGCGCAGAACCAAGGGCGACCCTGTCACCGCCCGCGCCAAGCCATCAAGCCCGGCGCGCACTTCGGCCACGCCGCCATTGGCCAAGCGGGCACCATAGATCGCATTGCGTGCCACACCCGGCGCAATCCCCTCCATCCGCGCAAGGTCGGCAATATCACTTTGCGTCAGATGCAGGTCACGGTCGCGCAAAATGCGGGTCAAGATGCGCTCTTGCACCTCGGCGGGGGGATGATCGACCTGCAGGCCAAAGACCATGCGGCGGCGCAACCAGACGGGGATCGTCTCCAGATCATTGGCGATCCAGATCACGGGATGCCGATTGGTTTCCAACAGACGGTTCAAAAACACCTTTGAACCTGCCGTGCTGATCCCAAGACTGTCGGGGCGGGCGAAAAGATCCTCCATCTCGTCAAACAGACAGATCTCGCTGGCGTCCGCCCCCAGCATCTTTTGCGTCATCAGCAAAGCCCCAAGACGTTCGTCGCGGTCAGGTTCACGACCATCGTCATACTTTTCGCCCACGGCCAAAAGCTGGGCCCCTGCCGCGGCGGCCAAGGCCATGGCCAACTGAGTCTTCCCGGTGCCCGGACGCCCGTGCAAAAGAATATTCACCCCCATAGCCTTGTCACGGATCGCCCCCGACACAACGCGCACAAGTGTGGCCAAAGTGGGGGCCAGATGGGGGAAATCGTCCAACGTCAAGGTACCCGTCACACAGGGCCCCAGAAGTGCTGTGCGCATCGCCTCGGCCGTGTCATGGGCGCCTTGAAGAACACAGCTGACACTATAGGGCACTCCCACTGCCGACATAAAGACGCGCTTGCTGGCGTCAAAGGTGACAAGCCCCGCCTCGGCCAAAGGCGAAGTAGATTTGCAGATTTGGGCAGATTCGTCCTCGTCCAAGCCCAAAAGGCAGGCGAGCATCGGGGCCAAAGACTTGGACCGTTGCAACAGACCATCGGCGAAGGTGTCGTAAGCCGCATGGCTTTTGCAGATTAAGGCCGCAAACAAAACCCGCGCCTCGGCATTACCTAGCTTGAACATCTCGCACAGGGTGTTGATATTGGAACGCACCACTTCCATGCGCCCCGAAGCACGACCATCACCAACATAGCGCTCCAATAGCGCAATCAGACGGGGCCATTTGTCTTTGGGGACTTTGGTGTCACGCTTGCCCAAAGATTGGCGCACCTGATCCGCCTTCAGCCGTTGCGCGAGTTTGATCGCATCGGCCAAATCGGCGTCGGTCCGGCTATCGCCCTGCGGCGAAGCCATCCCGGCAAGGGTGTCCACGGCAAAACGCATCAGTTCGGGATAGACCATCCGGCGTTGCAAAACAGACAGGATCGCCTGAGCCAACAAGACAGAGTTCTGATCACACGTCGGCGAAGCTGTGCCATAATCATCAAGATAGTCCATAAAGTCATCCTGCATCGCGTGTCTCCTGTGTCTGAAATAGGACATAAGGGGGCCCCATGACAGAATTGGTCATGGGGAAGATGAGGTACAGGAAAGTCGCCTTCGGATTTTGCTACGACCGTTTTTGACACGGTTAGGAGCTAGATTCTTAGCTGACAAAATAGAAGGATCGCGCTTTGACAGACCTCAAAACGACTCTCAGCCGATGGAAACGCCATGCCGCACAAGGCCCTGTAGCAGCGCAAGTCTTTGCGATCGGCGATGTTCATGGTCAAGCCGATCTTCTGGCCGCGACGTTAAAGACGATCAGCCAGATAGATCGCGGTGCTGATGTGCGGCGATTGATTTTTCTGGGTGATATCATCGACCGTGGCCCTGCCAGCCTGAGGGCGATCAGTCTGGTTCAGCAAGCGGCGCAACTGGCTGCGGTGGACAATGTTGTGCTTTTGCCAGGCAATCATGAACTGATGCTGCTTGATGGTTTGGACGCGCCGCAGATGTACCTGTCAGATTGGCTGGACAACGGTGGCGATGCTTTGATCCAGGAAACTGACCCCGGTTGCACCGCGCGTAAATTGGTCGAACTCGCCGAAATCGCCCGTGCTGCCGTTGGAGACGCCTTTCTGGACCGTGTCCGAACAGGCCCAACTTGGCACGCCGAGGGGGATTTGCTGTTCGTACACGCAGGCGTGTCACCCCACCAAGACATGACAACTTTCCTCAACAAGCCGCGCCTGTTGGCCCTTGATAATGACCACTGGGCTTGGATTCGCGAACCGTTTCTGGATTGGGAAAAAGGCTGGAATGGCCACGTCATCATCCATGGCCACACACCCGCAGTCCGAGGGATCGGCAGTATTGACGCCTTTGCCACACAAGCCGATCATATCGTCACAAAACGCCGACTATGCCTTGACGCTGGTGCCGCATTTCAAGCGCAAGTGGGCTGGGCGGAGTTCAGAGATTCGAACTATCGTTTGGGTCTGACAGCAAGCATTTGAAACCTTATCCTGAACCTAGGATCATCGTTCTTAGGGCTGAGATTTAATGTTCAGACGCGGACGAGCGCGTTTTGCAGCATGTTGGCCGAGGATGTCACCCACACGCTCGACATCGCCAAGGTTCCACACGAACCGCTGCATCTCAGCAACAATGGCTCATCCTACATCACTGGCGATCCAGCCGAGAATTCCGCCACAAAATGGCGATCAAATCACAACCAAGACCGGCCTGACATGGGCATCGGCAGCACAACACCCACACAAAAACTGCAAATGGCCGCGTAATTTCTACGAAAGAACTCCGATAAAAACAGGTGGATAATCTCAGTTAGCGTCCGAAATGGACATAGTGATTCTCCAGCGTCCATTCAGGGCGGTCAATAACTTTCCTATCGTGTGTTTTGATTATTATCCCTTCCACAACATTGTACCTTGTGAAAAAAATCCAACAATTCGGCGTAGAATTGACGAGTCTGTTTTTCCTCAATTGACCATCATTATCTTTGCTGATCCTGCAGGTGGGAGCATTCAGTGCTTCTCCGACAGTCAGCACGCCAGCGATCAGCATGTCGCGAATAATTTTCAATGGTATCACGTGCTCGAATATGCCGTCGTCTGTGAGGCCTACCTGTCGGTAATGGCTTCTAAAATCGCCCATGATCGTATAATTATGGTAACGGCGCAGCCAATAATCCACGCCGTCACGCAACAACCGCCGATGCTGCATATGCTTATCAACACTCGACCTATACTTGCAAAGCAGCCTTTCCAGTTCTTCGGTAATCAGCTCATGGGTTTCTTTATATGACACTTTATCTCGTGTGACGCGGCCGTGGTTAAGGGTTTTAAATTCAGTAATGCGGTCTTTGAGGGTCATACCAACAATCCTTATCCCAAAAAAAGATGAATTTAATTAATGGATAATCCAATGAATGTCAAGGATATCATCAAGGCGGGAACCACTCGGTAGAGTGCAGCCCTCAAATATTAGCATGTAGATGTTAGTGCGTTGTCGGACTTTGGTCTGCCGGCAATGCACTTTCTGGTGCCGGCAGACGGTAAGCCTGTCGATGAGGTTGGCCTCTTCAAACAATCGTCTTCAGGCCGCCAACATGTAATCTGTATGCAGAAGGTCATCCACCCCCGACACTTCGGTGATCAGACAGATCGGGATCACCAAGCTACCGCGCGCGCCCTTCAACGTCACGTTCATTTCGACGCCATGGCGAATTGCCGTAACCGCTCCCTCGGCGACCGCCTGATCCTTCATGTGCAGTTTGATGCCGCGACCATGAATCATTGCCAAACGCAGCTTTGTGACCACGCCTTGCATCGCAACAGCCTTGCGATCAGCGTTCGCAACCTTCTCACCGCCCGCAAGGATGGCGAGGCGCTTTTTGATCTCGGCACGCTCGGCATGCGGGGCGTTTTCCATCAGCAGGGCTTGTACCGACAAGATTGCAGCCGCGTCATCTTGCATCCCATGGGAACACAAGACCTGTGCGGCCAATGACATGGACCAGATCGCCAGAACATCGCGCTTCTTCACTTTAGCGGACAGCTTCGATCCGGCAACGCAGCGGCAGCGCTGTTGAAAATCCTCTCCCCAAAGATGCTCAACTTTCAGGCCTTGGTAATCCAATTCGATGCGCTGGATATCGCGTTGGATCGAACGCTTGGTTTTGCCAAAGTGGTCAGCCGCTTCTTGCAGCGAACGACCGTTTTGGGTGTCAAGGTAGGTTGCCAGTTTCAGGATACGTGTCATGTGAGACCTCCGATTTGTATAATCGCCTAAGTCTCAACGTCAATTTTTCCACGGTCGCTTTCATAACAAAACCTACCGACATCGCTTTGCTCCTGACCGGGCCACCGCGTCCACAGCGAACGCTCGCCAACTGCCAAGCGCAATTAAGGCTTTAAGAACGTCGTTTCAAGACGTCTATGGCCACCGCATTGTCAGCGCGACAGATTATGTCGTTCTCTCTTTTCGTCGTGCCCTCTCGATACGTCAGAATTTGACGTGGCACCTATGTAGGTAAGGCTCACTGACACGGAGAAATCAATGATCCAATGTTTCCCAACGGCATCTGCCAATCAACAACTGCAACCATTCCATGCAGGTAAGGGGCGTTGAACGGATGACCGCTATGCCTCAATTTGCGCAACAATCTCCCCTCGCCGCACTCCCGCAATCGGAACCTATTCCGCTGGGCATCTTGATGCGCTTGGCTGTTTGGCTCGTTGGTGCCGACCGTGATCACATCGCTCTTAGCCCGCATGCCGAACGGGGCGTAGTGGTGTGGAGTGCGTTGTCTTTGCTTGCGGCTTTCAGCTTTTGTGCGGCGTCGTGGTATGTTGCGCTGACGATTGCCCGCGGCGCCAACCATCCCGAACACTATGTTATCGCCGCCTTGTTTGGGTTTATCATCCTGTGCCTCGATCGCGCGATGATCCGCAGCCATTGGCTTGATTACGGTGCACAGATGGGCAGGCAGCGCCGTTTTTCCGGCTTTGATGCGGCTGCGTCGGGTAATCGGGCTAGTAACCTGATCCGCTGGGGGTTCCGGCTGGTTGTCACCCTTGCTTTGACCTTTAGCAGTGCCGCCTTTCTGGAGTTGGAACTTTTTCGCAATGATACAGACGCGGCATTGCTCGCAGACAATGCGCGCCAAAATCAGCCGGTCTTTGCCGCAGCCCAAAAGCGCGCTGCTGCCGAGGCAGACCATTTAATTTCTGAAATCAAGCTTCTGGATCAACGCGCCGCCGATGTGATCGCCACCGCAACCAAGGCAGACACAGCGAAGCAGGCGGCGGCACTTACCCAAGTTTCCCTGCTTCAAACCGAGCGGAAGGACTTGCTGCGCCGCACGACCGAAATTGCCAAAGCCATCGCCTGTGCGCGGCAAGACCAAATTGCCGAAAAATACGCGGTCTCGCGCTGCGACGGGCGAGAGGCCAAAGTAGGCAAGGAAGGTCCAAAATACAAAGCAGCTTCTGATCAGTTGGCCTTTCTTGTTGCCGAACAAGCAACTGTTGTTGCGCGCAATACCGAGATCGACGCACAACTTGCTGCGTATCAAACTCAGGCGCGCTCTACGCTTGAAAACGTCAGGCCTGAACTGGCAGACCTTGCGACAAAACGCGCAAGTCTTGACGCGAGCCGGTCCAAATTGATGGCTGACCGCGACAACCAAGTTCAAGCGTTTGCCTTGGCAGATCCAGCCTATGTGCCACTCCCCGAAGGTTTGATTGTGCGGGGCGATGCCCTCGACAATATGGCCGCGGGGTCCCCGTGGTTGGCGGTGCGGATCTGGTCTGTTTGGGTCGCGCTCATGGTGCTCGACCTGTCGGCCATGTTGGTGACCGTCATGGTGACACCGCCTCTTGTCTATTGCGTTCGCCAGGCGGCCGGAATCGAAGTCGCAGTCCGCCGGATCATTGCCAGCAGCGAAGCTGACTTAGCCAACGCAATGATCGCCGCATCGCAGTCGCGCCAATCGCGTCTGGCTGCAGAGGAAGATGACGCACGCCATGACCATTTGCTTCGCACCCGTGCACTATATCAGGACCGGATCGACCACCATCTTGCGAACGAGTTTGCCGGTTCTTGACCAAATAGTCTGCCCTTAAACCACGATTGGACATCCCATGAATACCCAACTGATCAAAACAAACACCCAACTGCCCTATGTCTCGACCACAGACGAAACCGGCGAGGCCATCAAATCCGCCATTCGCGGGCTGGAAAGTGAAACCGGCTTTCTGACCAAGTTCCGCCTGCAGCGGACCAAGGGGAAAGAGGCGCTGGCCTTGGCCGAGGTTGCCTTGGCAGAATACATGGCCGCCAAACGCCGTGCCTTTGTTTATCACGTTACCCTGACAGAGGATAAGGTCAAAAAAACCCTCTTGAAGAACAGCATGGCTGACACCGCCGTGATCGAAAATGAGATTGCCACCATTATCGGCAGTGCGGTGTCGTCCTTCGAAGACCTGATCCATGCTCAAGAACAAGCGGCCTATCAGGCGGAAATGGATCATATCAAGGCCGCCAAGACTTTGCTTGAAGACGGCATGATTACCGAAAAACGCTACCACCAACGCGTAGCCAATATCGAAGAGTCGACGGATAAGGTGGTTGCCACCGTGCAATCTGTCACCCGCCAGATCCTTGCCAATCTGGAGCACCGCTTTCACGCCGCCCTTTCGCAAAGCTGAGGTGAGCCATGGTGCGCATTCTTCTTCTCTGTGCCGCTTTGGCGTTTGGGTGGTATCTCTTTCATGGGGGATCCACATTAGAAGGAAACCAAATGGTTGCCGTCGAACTGGATTATCTTCTGGGCCATCCAGATCTTTTTGAAGGCAAGACCGTCACAATTTCTGGAACCGTGGATGAACGGGCCAGTTTACTCGGGTATGGGGGACTGTTCCTGAAAGACGAAGCCGGTGCATCCATTCTGGTGCTCAGCATGAAAACACCCGCAGCACCAAATAGCAGCGTTACGGTGACGGGAAGGTTCCTGTCTGCCTTCACCCTTGGCGATAATGCCTATCGGGTCATCTTTGCGAGGCCCGACGCTTAGCCAAAGACTGGCAGTTATTTCTCGGAGATTCAATCTCCCTACTTGGACGAAGCATGTCTTTACGGGGCATCTTAACCGCTTTTCGTTAAATATCGAAATCAACATGATGAAACATTGAAAAACTTCAGCGGAGTGAAAAGGACTGTAAAATGGTTGATAACAATTGGCGCGATCGATTTAGTGTCAGTGACGGCGAGATGGAACGACTACAACGGGCAACCCGAGAAATAGCAAGGGCGCAATATGAAGACGATGGATCACAAATCGACAGCGTAAGTGTCACATTTCACTTCATTGCGGGACCTGGCTTACGTCTATTAGAGGTTTCAGTAGGTGGAAGCGAGCCAATTGAAATTTCCGATGATGGAGTTAAATGGTTTCGTTAGATAGGATTCGGATCAATTGATCACCAAAGCCAGAACCTATAGGCGGCCGTCGAAACGACAGCGGATCGGAGGGGCATTGTGCCCCTCCTTTAGAAAGATATGATCCTTCGCAAGTCTTTCAGCAGTCTGAACATGATCCCCGTCGTCAAAAAAAATTTCTATTTTACCCAATCGCTTTCAACGGTTGTAGATCGTCCTTTATGATCTGTATTTGAGTGTCTCGAAGTGAATATTAATGCTTTTAATCCACTTCGTATATTGCATGATATGTCTAGTATTGCCGGTGCACTTCTTAATTTTATATTATGCTGTCCCAGAAGTCTGGATCGTCCTGTTTCACGTTTTTCATTGCGTCATTCAATTCTAGAACCTCCAATTGATAACCTGAAATGGCACCTGGTCCGCCAATTGGCCCAAATTTTCGTTCCAATTTCTTCTGCTTTACAGGATCTTTGACTGGCCAAACATCAAGAAAGAGACAGCCGGGCCCACCTTCAATGAACACGACATCTTCTATGAACGCCGTGCAAAGGGTGTAATCAATTCCTTCCGCCTCCAGCCATGTCGTAATAGGATCTATGTCCACATAAAGGTCGAGGCTTTCCGCCTCTTCATCTAAAAATGCAAGAAGTAGAACATCTTGGCCGATTTTTCTGGAAATTCTATCAATATTGTCTATTTCGAACGACATTGGTGCTCTCTCCGGTCTTGGTTTCATCGACGTGAAGTGTATTGGTTTGAGTGCCCCTTCGCAATCAAGAATATTTATCTAACGCCTGTTGCGGGGTTGGCATTGACGAATTTCTTTGGATGCCAGATCGGTGGATCGAACTTTTAAAGTCTAAAATTCAAGTAATTCAGATGGATCCTAGTTTTTAAGTACTGGTATTTTGAAAGTTCGTCAAACTCTTATTTTGCCACCATTCGATCTTCAGGCCCAGATTTTACCATACTTGAAGTATAATTTTCAAAATTCAACCGGCGCATATGCTGGCAGCACGGTTAGCGTTCTTCAACCTTTGACAGTTTCTCGATAGAATTCTGCGTGCCCTCCCTTCGATATGACCGTTTCTGTCATGCCCGATGTGTTAAGCACTGACCATTGCGGTTTACACTGTGACTAACTACGCTTCCGCAACGGCGACTGACAAATCGGGGCGCGAACCAAAGGCTTTCATCCATGTTCTATCCGTTCCTCGTTTGCGATCCGACAAGCGGCCTGCAGTATCGGCTCAACAATACCCGGTTAGAGGAACTATCATTGGCACCGATCGCTCAGGTTTGGGCGCCGATTGCTGTGATTAAGTCTCATCAGGAACCAGTGTGGGCCGAAAGCTTGGCCCTTTCCCCGTCTGAAACCTCGGCGGCTGTGGCCACCGCGCTGGAAGATTTGGTTCTTGCCACGCCAGACCTGCGGCCACCTCAAAGTGTCGATTTGCCCCATGGGCGTGCTGGGAAGCATTTTGCTGCCCTGTTGGGACTTTGGCAGCAGTTGGGCGATGCTTTGCCTGAAGGTCTTGGGGCAGTACGCCATGTCTTGGCATTGCCAAGGGGGCAGTTTCTTGACCCATTGCCTGTGGTGAAAGGGTCGCTGGACACTCTGGCTCCGGCATCAATGCGCGCACTTTTTGAGAGACTTGAATCTGAGTTCGGTGCGGTTGCTTCGACAGCACATGTGCCCAATGTAATCGGTGGTAGTCGATTGCAAGCCTTGCACAACGGCCTGCTAACTCCGTCAGTGGAAAAAGGTCCAATCGATGGGTCACTTCAAGCCTACGGGCTGCGCGACCCAGCAGCTTGTGCACAATTTGCAGCGGCCCGTGCGCGCACTTTGATCGAGGCGGGATGTCCTGCCCGCGAAATCGCAGTGCTGTCCGCGGCCGATCCAAAGCTTCTCGCCCGCGCCTTCGAAGCTCAGGGTGTTCCTTTGTCTGGACTGCCCGCGTCTTTGTCGGAGCGTGATGTTGTAGGCGAAGCGGCTCTACATCTTCTTCTCGCCAAGCGCCCGCCAACACCGGCCATGGTGCTGGCAAGCCTAGCACTCTCTCCCTTGATGCCTTGGTCAGGCCAAACGGCACGCGATCTCGCAGAGGTTTTGATGGGGGGTGATTTTAGAGGTTCGGTCCTTGATAAAACCGCCGAGCATAAAGTGCTTTGGGAGGATATTCGCGCCACGGCAAATAGTTTGCCACAACTGCGTCTTTTGATGGACCGGATCTGTGCCCGTATGACGGACGGCGATGAAGTGCGCGCCCGCATGAGTTTGCCGCTTGGGGACGGCCCTTTGGAATGGGAAATGATACTTGGGGCTGTTAAAGTTGCACCTCCGAGCTTGTCCGAACCCTTACGCACACTGGAAGGCGTCAGCCTTTGGTCCGCCTCGGAAAGCCCTTGGCGTCCTTGCCGCCACCTGATTGTTGTGGATTTCACGGATGGGCTTTATCCGACTAAGCCTCGCGCCAACCCATTGTTCTTGGATAGCGAGATAGAGCGCCTTACGGAAGCCACCGGCCTTGTTTTGCACGGCAGAGCATCCGGTTTGGCACAGGGCGTGGCCCTTTTTGAAAAACAACTCCGAGCGACTTCAGAAAGTGTTTCTTTTTTGATTCCATGGCGGGATTTGGCGGGGGCAAGGCTGTCTCCTTCCGCAGGATTATCCTTGGTTGCGCGCGTTGTTGAGGGCTTTGATGATGCCCATAAACTTGTGATCGATCTTTCGCGGCTTGCCCCGTCCGACTGGCCGGTTGGTCATCATTTGCCTGATTCCCTTCCAGAAGCGCCTGCGGTTCCAGATGTTTTGGATTTTGCTGGGCGTTCCTTATTATCTTTGCGCAAAGACGACGATGGACGAAACGCCCCGCAATCCCCAAGCAGACTTGAGACGCTTGTTGTCAGCCCACTTGCCTGGCTTTTGGAAGAATTGGGCGCAAAGGCTCGGGATTGGAACGCGGAAGAGCTTGACGTCAAGATCAAAGGCACAGTTGCGCATTATGTCTTTGAATTGGTGTTCTTGGAGGGGGTGCCGCTTCCAAACGATCCCGAACTTCCTGCTTTGGTGGATGCTGCCTTTGAAAAGGCCATAGGCAGATACGCCAGCTTTTTGCGCAGTCCTTCGTGGGAGTTGGAGCGCGGGGGGCTGCTGCGTGAACTCCAGACAGCTGCCATGCGTTGGCGCGATCATCTGGTGACGCTTAAGGCCAATATCGTCGCCAATGAAATCTGGCTTAGGGGCATGGGCCAAGGGATCCGCTTGCATGGAAAAGCCGATGTGATCCTAGAACTGCCCGATGGCACGCTCTTGGTGGTTGATCATAAGAAAAGCGGGTCCGCAGCGCGGCGTCAGCGCATGGAAGCCGGTTGGGACCTGCAGGCAGGCCTATACCGCGATATGCTCGACCAACCGGAGCCAAAGGAAGGTGACAAGATGCACCACCTGCTTGGCCGCGAAGTCGGGATTGCCTATCATCTGATGAACGATGGATGGCTGCTGACATCTGGGCTCTCCCTTCCATCTGCTGGACAGGTCCGCGAAATCGGGGGGCAAGTGAACGCTCATGTCATCGACTACCTGACGACGCGCCTTAAAGAGGTTGATTCCGGATTGGTCCGCCTAAACACGACCACAGATGCCGCCATGTTCAAAAAGGAAGGCGGTTTCACCGCCTATGCTCTTACCGAGGGATCACCCTTGGTGCGGGCCTTTCTTCGTCAAGCACCGGAGGATGGACAGTGATTAACATCAAGAACAACGGCTTAGTCATCGTTCCTGCGGGCGCTGGTGCTGGAAAGACTCATCGGATCAAGTCAACCTTGTCGCATTGGGTTAAGGAATAAATCGTCCGTCCCGAACGTATCCTTGCCGTCACTTTCACCGAAGCAGCCGCCAGTGAACTGCGCGAACGCATCCGCTCCGGTCTATTGGCTGATGGCTTAGTTTCCGAAGCGCTTGCGGTGGAGCGTGCCTATGTCTCAACCATTCACGGGTTGGGGTTGCGGCTTTTGACAGAACATGCGCTGGCCGCCGGAGCGTCGCCGCAGCCGCGCCATTTGGGTGACGCCGAGCGCGATCTATTGATCCGGCAGGCGCTTGCGCAAGCGCGCTCTCTGGATGAGATCAAGGCGAACCCGGAGCGGTTTGGCTACAGCGCCAATTTTGGAACGGGGGAGACAGTCGAAGACGCCCTACGCAGTCGCGTTCTGGCTATGATCGACATGTTGCGCGGCTTGGGTGACGCCGGGCGCGATCCAGGGCTGATTGCACCGGCGCTTGTACGGCTTGACAAGGTTTATGGGCCTGTTTTGTCAGATCCTGACAGGACACGTGCCGACCTTTGGCATGCGATCGACGCTATGGTAGAGCGGTTTCCAAATGGCGTTGCCGAAACAATCGCCGCCGCAGGCAACCGAAATCGGCTGGAAAAAGAAGCCGTGCTTTTTTCGCGCATCGCAAAAAATCCTGAGGTGTTGGATCGTAACTGGGCCACTTGGCAGTCGCTCCGCAACCTATTCGTTTCATATGGAAACAATCAAACCCCTGAAGGTTACGACGCGCTGGCAAATTCCATCATGGAGGTGGCAGAATTTCTGCCGCGGCACCCGGGGCCCTTGGCGGATGCCAAGTTGCACCTTCGCTGCCTGATTGCCTGCGCTCAAGAGGTCATGTCCATCTACGAGGCGCGCAAGAAATCCCTTGGCCTCATTGACTTTGCCGAGATGATCACAAGTGCTGAGCGTCTGCTACGAACTGACTAGTCTGTTCGCCAAGCAGTGCTCGACGAAATCGACTGCGTCATTATTGATGAGTTTCAAGATACAAACCCAGTCCAGTTCGCACTGCTTTGGCATCTCGGGAAACATGCGCAGCGCACTTTGCTGGTGGGCGATGTCAAACAATCAATCATGGGTTTTCAAGGCGCCGATCCGCGTCTGTCGGTCGCGCTTGCCGCAGCATACCCCGATACTACTGATCCATTGAAAAATAACTATCGGTCCACTCCTGCCGTGATGCAGTTTGTGAATGCGCTCGGCCAAGGGCTCTTTGGGAATGCCTACGAACACCTTACCCCAGACCGCAAAGCCGTTGAGGGCACGGCATTGGAATTGCTCAACGCTACCAACGGTAGAGCCGTTCGTAATACGTCTCGCCCGCCAGCCCATATAGCTGAACGCATAGCCCGTATCCTTGTCGACGGTGAGACGGTGACTGATCGCCATTCCTCAGTCGCGCGAAGGGCCCGCCCTTCAGACATAGCCCTTCTGGTCTGCCGTCATACGACCGCCGCGCGCTATGCAGAAGAATTGCGTGCACGCGGCGTACCGGTCCGGATCGCCGAGAACGGTTGGTCAGCAAGCCCAGCCGTGCAGGCAGCTCGGGCGGCTCTGGCCTACGCAGCAAACCCTGCTGATTTCCACTCGGCCCTCGTCTTGCGCACCCTAGGTCCAGATCCACTACCCCTGCAAACGGCGCTATCTTTGCAGATTGATGGGCTGCTTATGGATGACCCTGTCCTGGTGCGCCTTGCCGCACTTTCGGATCACCTGCTGCGATTGCCAGTGCCTGACGCGCTGAACCTTGTCCTACAGGCAACTGGCTTGCACGAATGGGCCATTGCACTTCCGGAGGGCGCGCAGGCACGTGCCGACCTTTTGCGCCTTGAAGCGGAAGCGGATGCTTTCGCCACAGCGCACCGCGATCTAAAAGCAGCATCTGGGTTCCACGGAGATACGCCAAAAGTCTTCCTTGGCTGGCTAGACGCACGCACGGCCGAACGTGACTTTGATCGCCGCCCCGACCCTTCGGCTGACGTGGCAGAAGCTGTCGAAATCGTCACTTGGCATGCCTCGAAGGGCCGCGAATGGCCGATCACGGTCGTAGCGGAGTTTGATTACGACATAGAAGAGCGTCCCGGCACCACCGCAACGCATTTTGAGGCGCTCGACCAGATTGACGATATGTCGGCTGTCCTTGCGTCTGCCAAATTGGTTCACACGCCCAAGCTTGCCGCTCCTGAAGCACAAAGCCGTTTTATCGAAAGCAGACGGCCGGACTTTGAATCCAATGCCCGCAACCTGCTCTATGTGGCGCTGACCCGCGCGCGGGACCGTCTGATCATCGAGTGGCCCAGTTTTCTCAAGGAGCGCGATACGGATGCCTCCGGCGCGACCTGCCTTTTCCACGTTCTTGAAGATGCCTGCCACCCAAAGATAGGCCAAGGCACACTGCGGGTTTCGGGAGTGGAGTGTCCGGCAGAGATCCGCACTTTGCCGGCCCAAGCGGGGTTGACGATGTTCGGCGCTGGGGAAGCGAAGATGCCGGCACAGTTTGGCTTGATTAAACCATTACCTAGAGTAACACAGACGCCATGGCGTTTGAACCCATCGCAACTGACCTCCAATGAACCACCGCCCGCAACACAAGAAATTTTCTTAGGTGAACCCTGGGATGTAGGCCCAAGCGATGCGGTACGAGGCACTGCGCTGCACCTAGCGATGCGAACCTATCTAACGCGGCCAAACCTTGCCGTAGCACTTCCGGCCGCCACCGGTCTTGACGCCGAAGTGCTTAAGAATGTCGCTGAACGTGCACGAAGTCTGAAAGAATGGCTTTCATCTCAGCGCTTTCCAGGACTGTATTGCGAGATTCCAGTGTTATCTGCGATGGTCAACGGCGCTGAATTGTCCGGCACAATAGACCTTGTAGCCGCCGGACCCTCTGGTTGCTTGATAATCGACCATAAGACCGGCGGCCCGGGTGCGGGCCTCGGCCAATATTGGCCGCAACTCTCATGTTATAGAGTTTTCGCAACAGGCGTAATGCCAGATAAAACACTAAAGGGAGTTGGCATATTTTGGATCGACTACGGCAGGCTTGATTTGGTAAGCGTGCTATAAGAAAGATTTGAATTGAGGAACACGACCCAATAATTACTGGAACCACAGGGCGGCAGTATAGAACCTGAGTATGAGTACTAGGTGTGTGATTCCACGGTTTGACAGCGCGGGACTTTCGAAAGGGCTGCCCTCAATCCTAATTATATTTTTCATTGCGGCTATCAAGTCTTCGTGCTAGAATAACTGCGGTATTTGCAGAGGTGGTTCCATGAAGGGTTTATACGTTCCTAAATTCACCGATCTTGATGGTATGCGTGACTTTGCCAGTGAGCTTAAATTGGCATCCTCTGTTGGCCTGGATTTCTCAAGGGTTGGCTTCGCTACTCCTACTGGAATGCTGGTTCTAGCCTCAATAATAGAGGAAGCCGTGAGAGATGGCCGTGTGCCTATCCAAAGTGGCATCACTCCTCGTGACTACCTTTCCAACATGGGCTTCTACGCCGCATGTGGCCTTGATGTTGCTAAATACGAAGCGCCAGGTAGTTCCACTTACTATCCCATAACTCGATTTGATGTAACTCAGCTTCGGGCCCGCGCCGCGGAATTGGGAGTGCCAATCGGTGCTCATGTTAATATGACGGTAGGGCGGTTGGCTTGCCTGATTACGCGCAAAACCAGCGGTGACCTTTTTTATACAGTCAAGTATTGCCTCCGTGAAATCATACGCGATGTGGCTGAGCATAGCCAAAGCGAACATCTACTAGTGATGGGGCAATACTGGCCGGAGCGAAACCAGATTGAATTGGCCGTTCTAGATCGAGGGATTGGTTTACGTGCAGCTTTGTCGGAGAACCCGAAATTCTCGGATCTGGCGTCAGATCGAAACGCAATCAGGCTTGCACTTTTGCCGAGTACGTCCGGCAAGAAAGTCTACGACGTACTGGAAAATCTGGTTGAAATGGATGAAGAAGGCGAGTGGGACAATTCACGTGTTCCACGGCAGCAGATCGTCGATCCGGTTGATCTTGTGGTCCGGGATGCGGGCGAGGGTGTCGGCGAGCCAGGATTGGGGATCGACGCCGTTGAGTTTGGCGGTTTCGATCAGGGTGTAGGCGATGGCGGCGGATTTGCCTCCGG
>CANFSY010000022.1 GCA_947449875.1 Paracoccaceae bacterium | reverse complement strand
TGCCCGCCGACCCCAACACCGCTGACAGTGCGGCTTTGAGTACAGCCGCGCAGGCTTTGCTGATCTCGACCTCGACCACGCCTTATGTGGCCGAAACGGTCGGCTCGCCCACGGTCAGCGCAGGCGCGGGGGCTATGGATGCGACCTATTCGCTGCCCTTCCTTGCCCATGCCACGATGGAGACAGTGAACTGCACCGCCAGCGTCACGGCCAATGCCTGCGAAATCTGGGTGCCCACCCAAGGCCAGCAGTTCATTCCGGGCTTGGCGGCCACGATCACCGGCCTGCCCACCTCGGCTATCACGGTGCATAGCACGCTGATGGGCGGCGGTTTGGGGCGTAAGTTTGAAACCGACTATGTGGCCGAAGCGATCAAGATGTCCAAACTTGCCAAGGTGCCCGTCAAGCTGATCTGGTCGCGCGAGGAAGATTTCAAGAACGATTACTACCGCCCCTCGGCGCTGATCCGCGTGCAAGCGGCGGTGAATTCGGGTGGCGAGATCACCGATCTGGTCTATCGCAACGTCTCGCCCTCGATCAACATCCAGCGCGGGCAGTATGACAGCAGCAACCCCGAAGACACAGGCGCTGTGGCAGGGGCCGTGGGCCTGCCTTACAAGATCGGGGCCAAGCGGATCGAGTTTCTGCCACTGGTGCCGTGCGATGTGCGCTTGGGGTATTGGCGCTCGGTCGGTGAAAGTTACAACACCTTTGCGGTTGAAAGTGCTGTGGATGAGCTCGCACTTTTGGCGGGCAAGGACCCGCTGGCCTTCCGCAAAGGGCTGGTCAGCGGCTCTGATGGCAACGCGCGGGCGCTGGGGGTTCTAAACGCGCTGGAAACCCTGACCAATTGGAGCGTGCCGCCCGCTTCGGGCACCGCGCGCGGGATGGCGTTTTTAAGCGGGTTTGGCAGTTACATCGCCATGGCGGCGGATGTTAGCAAGAATTCGTCCGGTCAGGCCGTGGTCAAGAAGATGTACTGCGCGATTGACTGCGGCATTGTCGTCAACCCTGACGGGGTGGAAACCCAGATACAGGGCGGCATTGCCCACGGCATTTCCGCCACGATGTGGGGCGAGGTGAAGTTTGTCAAAGGCGTGCCGCAGGTGTCGAACTTTAACCGCTACCGGATGCTGAAGATCGGCGAGATGCCCGAGGTGGCCGTCAAGATCGTCACCAGTTCTCAATCGCCCGGCGGGGTGGGGGAAACCGGCGTTCCCTGCGTTGCCCCCGCGATTGCCAATGCTTGGGCGAAACTGACCGCCACCCGTGTGCGCACCCTGCCGTTCTATCCGGGTGCCACGATGGGCGACGATTGATCGCAAAGCACAGCACAGCCGACCAAGCCGCGCCCCCGACCAAAGGGCGCGGCTTTTCTTTTTGCCCGTTTCTTGGGCGATGTGATGAATTCAAGCGCATCTGTGCCCAGCCCACCCCGTAAGGCGCTAACCCCAACCGCCAAAGGCTAGCGGGGATCGGGCCTTGTGGCCCAAAAGAGCAACGACCGACCTGCGGACGACCCTGTGATGTTTGACCTGCCCCAATCCCACGCGCTGCAACGCAGCAAAGGCCGCGCCTTTGCGGCCTTTGGCCTGCGCCAAGGGCGGGCGCGGTTGGTTGATCTGGCCCAAGCGGGGTCGGCCAAGCTGATGCTGCCCCGTGTGCAAGGCGATGTGCCCGAGGTGGTCTTTTTGAACACATCGGGCGGGTTGACGGGCGGCGACCGCTTAAGCTTTGATCTGACCGTGGGCGAAGGGGTGCGCCTGAGCGCATCGACCCAAACCGCCGAGCGGGCCTATGCCAGCACCCAAGGTGCCGCGCAGATGCACATCCACGCCACCGTGGCGGCAGGTGGGCGGCTGGACTGGTTGCCGCAGGAAACCATCCTGTATCAATCTAGCAACCTGCAACGGCGCACGGAAATCGACCTTGCCGATACCGCCGCCTGCCTGACCTGCGAAAGCCTTGTTCTGGGCCGCGCCGCGATGGGAGAGGTTCTGACCCACGCCCGCCTTCTCGATCACCGCGTGATCCGCCGCGCCGGCCGACCGGTGTGGAGCGAAACCTTTCTGCTGGACGATACCGTCTTGCACCACCGCGACAGCCCCGCCCTATTGGCGGGCGCAAACGCCCTTGGCCTTGTGGCGCTGGTGGCCCAAGGGGCCGAAGACGCCGCAGCGCCGCTTTTGGCGCAGGCCAGTGTGGCGGGCGCGCAGGTTGCGGCGTCGGGTTGGGACGGGCGCTGTCTGGTGCGCGTGCTGGCCCCCGATGGCCTGACCTTGCGCAAACAAATGGCCCAAATCATCAAGACCCTGTCCGCGCGGCCCCTGCCCCGCGTGTGGTTGAGTGGAGGAACCCTATGAACCTAACCCCGCGTGAACGCGAAAAGCTGCTCATCAGCCTTGCCGCCATGGTCGCCCGTGGCCGCTTGGCCCGAGGTGTGAAGCTGAACCACCCCGAGGCGATTGCCCTGATCACCGATTTTGTCGTCGAAGGCGCGCGCGATGGGCGCATGGTGGCCGACCTGATGCAGGCGGGGGCCCATGTCATCACCGCCGACCAATGCATGGCAGGCGTGCCCGAGATGATCCATTCCGTCCAAGTCGAAGCCACCTTTCCCGATGGCACCAAACTTGTCACCGTCCACCACCCCATCCGCTAAGAGGCCAAAGATGAAACGTGTGCTTTTTCTTCTTCCGCTTGTGATTCCCTCGGTCGCCATGGCGCATCCCGGCCATGGCTTTGGCCTTGCGGCGGGCTTGGCGCATCCGCTCGGCGGGGCTGACCACCTGATGGCCATGATCGGCGTCGGGCTTTGGGCGGCAACGCTGGGGGGTAGGGCAAGGTTTGCCTTTCCAGCGGCGTTTTTGGGGGCGATGGCTGTCGGTGCGGCCTTTGTTCCCAGCCTTGGCGGGCTGGTGGAACCCTTGGTTCTCGCCTCGGTGATTTTGCTTGGGGCGGCGGTCGCTTTGGCCTTGCGCGCACCGCTGGCCGTGACGCTGCCCTTGGTTGCGGGGATGGGGCTGGCCCATGGTGCTGCCCACGGGCTGGAAGGGGCGGGTGCAGGCTTTATCACTGGAATGCTGGCCGCCACCGCAGCACTGCACGCCGTGGGCCTTGCCTTGGGGCTGACCTTAAACCGCACCGCTCTTCGCCTGTCAGGCGCTGTGGCACTTTTGGCAGGGGTCACCCTAGCCTTTGCAGGATAGTGCTATGATCCCCGGAGAGGTCTTTGCCGCCCAAGGCGATATCGTCCTGAACGCTGACCGGTCAGCCATCACCCTTTTGGTCGCCAACACCGGCGATCGCCCGGTGCAAGTGGGCAGCCATTACCACTTTGCCGAAACCAACCCCGGCCTGTCCTTTGACCGCACCGCCGCCCACGGGATGCGGCTGGATATCCCCGCCGGCACCGCCGTGCGCTTTGAACCGGGCCAAGCCCGAGAGGTCAACTTGGTGCCCTATGGCGGATTGCGCAAAGTCTACGGTTTTAACGCCAAAGTGATGGGAGATCTGTAATGGCCACCCGCATTTCCCGCCCCGATTACGCCGCGATGTATGGCCCCACCACGGGCGACCGTGTGCGCTTGGGCGACACCGATATCATCATCGAGGTGGAATACGACCTGACGACCTACGGCGAAGAGGTAAAATTCGGCGGCGGCAAGGTGATCCGCGACGGCATGGGGCAAAGCCAAATCCCACGGTCGGGCGGGGCGGTGGATACCGTCATCACCAATGCGCTGATCTTGGACCATTCGGGCATCTACAAGGCCGATATCGGCCTGCGCGACGGGGTGATCCATGCCATCGGCAAAGCGGGCAACCCTGACACGCAAAGCGGCGTCACCATCATCATCGGCCCGTCAACCGAGGTGATCGCGGGCGAGGGGAGGATCCTGACCGCAGGCGGCTTTGACTGCCATATCCACTTCATCGCCCCCGGCCAGATCGAAGATGCGCTGCATTCGGGCATCACCACGATGCTGGGCGGCGGCACGGGCCCTGCCCATGGCACGCTGGCCACCACCTGCACGCCCGGCCCTTGGCATATGGGGCGGATGTTGCAAGCGCTTGACGCCTTTCCGATCAACTTCGGCCTGTCGGGCAAGGGCAACGCCTCGCGCCCCGAAGGGCTGGTGGAAATGGTCAAAGCGGGGGCCTGTGCGCTTAAGCTGCACGAAGATTGGGGCACGACCCCTGCGGCCATCGACTGCTGCTTGACGGTGGCCGACGAGATGGATGTGCAGGTGATGATCCACACCGACACGCTCAACGAATCGGGATTTGTGGAAAACACCATGGCGGCGATCAAAGGCCGCACGATCCACGCCTTTCACACCGAAGGTGCAGGCGGCGGCCATGCGCCCGATATCATCAAGGTCGTCACCTCGCAAAACGTGATCCCGTCCTCGACCAATCCGACCATGCCCTACACGGTCAACACGCTGGAAGAGCATCTGGATATGCTGATGGTCTGCCATCATCTTGACCAATCCATCGTCGAAGATGTGGCCTTTGCCGAAAGCCGCATCCGCCGCGAAACCATCGCGGCCGAGGATATCTTGCACGACATGGGGGCCTTTTCGATCCTGTCGTCCGACAGCCAAGCCATGGGACGTGTGGGCGAGGTCATCACCCGCACATGGCAAACCGCCCATAAGATGAAACAACAGCGCGGCCGCTTACCCGAGGAAGTGGGCCAGAACGACAACGTCCGCGCCAAGCGCTATGTCGCCAAATACACCATCAACCCCGCCATCGCCCAAGGGATGAGCCGCCATATCGGTTCGATCGCCATTGGCAAGCGCGCCGATCTGGTGCTGTGGACACCGGCCTTTTTCGGGGCAAAGCCCGAAATGGTGCTGGTGGGCGGCATGATCGCTTGCGCCCAGATGGGAGATACCAACGCCTCTATCCCCACGCCGCAGCCCACCTACACCCGCCCGATGTTCGGGGCCTATGGCCGCGCTGTCGAACGCAACGCCGTGCTTTTTGTCAGCCAAGCCGCCCAAGCCGATGGCTTGCGCGGTCAGTTGGGCTTGGGCAAGCAAACCTTGGCCGTGGAAAACACCCGCACCATTGCCAAGCGTGACATGGTCCACAACCACGCCACACCCTTTATCGAGGTGAACCCCGAAACCTACGAAGTCCGCGCCGATGGCGAGCTTTTGACCTGCGAGCCCGCCGCCGAACTGCCCTTGGCGCAGCGGTACTTCCTGTACTAGCCCGCCAAACCAAGCCTCGTTCGGCGATAGTGTCCGCACCTTGGCCCCGCTACGCCGCGTTTGACCGGGGGTCTGAACCCCTCGGTCAAACGGCCCGAACCATCGCCGAAAGCACAGCCCATGCCCGACCTGCCCCCCGCCCGCGCGCTTCTTTCAACACCCCCCGCCGCAGTCTACGGCGCTGTGGTGTTGGGCTATGACGAACGCCTGTTGCGCCGCAAACGCTTGGTGACAGCGCAGGGCGAGGGCTTTATGGTCGACCTGCCCGCCGTCACCAACCTTGACGACCACTGGGGCTTTGTTCTGCAAGACGGCCGCGCGATCGCCGTGGTGGCGGCTGAGGAAGCGTTGGTGGAAATCACCGGCCAAGACCTGCACCGCCTTGCGTGGCACATCGGCAACCGCCACACCCCCTGCCAGATCGAACCCACCCGCCTGCTGATCCGCCGCGACCATGTGCTCGAAGCGATGCTGGCCCAACTGGGCGCCAAGGTCGCCTTTGTGAGCGAACCCTTCAAACCCGAAGGCGGCGCTTACGGCACGGGCCGCACCATGGGCCACAGCCACGGGCCAGAGGCCACGCCCGAAACGCATGCGCACGATGAAACCTTTGGCTGGCACGATCACGGCGACGGAAAGCTGCATTTCCACCCTTCCAAGCCGAAATGAGCGGGCTTTTGAGCCTGATCCAATGGCTGTCGCCCGCCTTCCCGACGGGCGGCTATGCCTATGCCCATGGGCTTGAGCAGGCCGTGGTGGATGGCACCCTAACAGACGCCCCCAGCCTGCAACGCTGGCTGGCCGATATCATCACCCACGGCTCTGGTCGCCAAGATGCCATCCTTTTGGCCTGCGCCCTGCGTACGGAGGCAGATTATGATGCGCTGGCTGATCTGGCGTTGGCCCTCGCCTCGGGGGCCGAGCGGGCGGAAGAAACCCTTGCCCA
Source organism: Paracoccaceae bacterium (assembly GCA_947449875.1). Lineage (GTDB taxonomy): Bacteria > Pseudomonadota > Alphaproteobacteria > Rhodobacterales > Rhodobacteraceae > Stagnihabitans. The sequence continues at coordinate 25,560 of CANFSY010000022.1, read as the reverse complement.
AGGCACAGCACTGGCCAAAACGGTGTCAGCCCTGACGGGCCGCCGCCTGAAACCCTGCGCCCTTCCCGTGGCCTTGGGGCAGGCCGCTGCCCCGCTGAACCTGCCAGCCCCGCAGGTGATCGCGCTGTACCTGCACGCCTTCGCCTCGAACCTTGTGCAAACCATGGTGCGCTTTGTGCCCTTGGGCCAGACCGAAGGGCAGGCGACCCTTGCAGCCTTGCATCCGCTGATCGAAAGCCAAGCGCAAACCCTGTCCACCGCCACCACCGATGATCTGGCCACCGCCACCTTTGGTGCGGAAATGGCCGCGATGCGCCACCAAACCCTGCAACCAAGGATCTTCAAGACATGAGCGTGAATGGCCCCCTGCGCGTTGGCATCGGCGGTCCGGTCGGTGCCGGCAAAACTACGCTGACCGAACAGCTGTGCCGCGCCTTGGCGCAGCGGTGTTCAATGGCGGTGATCACCAATGACATCTACACCCGCGAAGACGCCGATTACCTGACCCGCGCCCAAGTCCTGCCCGCCGCCCGCATTCGAGGCGTGGAAACCGGCGGGTGCCCCCACACCGCCATCCGCGAGGATGCGTCGATCAACCTTGCCGCCGTGGCCGATCTGACCCGCGCCTTCCCCGAGCTTGACCTGATCTTGATCGAAAGCGGCGGCGACAATCTGGCCGCGACCTTCTCGCCCGAACTGGCCGATCTGTCGATCTACGTCATCGACACCGCCGCAGGCCAAGACATCCCGCGCAAAAAGGGCCCCGGTGTCACGCGCTCTGACCTGCTGGTGGTCAACAAAACCGACCTTGCCCCCTATGTCGGCGTCGACCTGACCCTGCTGGAGGAGGACACCAAACGCGCCCGCGGCCCGCGCCCCTATGTGCTGGCCCGCCTGCGCCAAGGCCACGGCGTCGATGCGGTTGTGGCCTTTTTGGAAAAAGAAGGCGGTCTGGCCCTGAAACCCCAAACCGCCTAACCATTTCATACTTGCCCAAATATCCCCGCCGGAGGCAAACTGCGCCTAACGCTTGGCCGCCTGCATCGCGGCGACAATCTCTACCGTCTCGACCGACACGCGGGTCACGCGGGCGATCAGGTCGGCGACTTTTTCTTTGTGGTCCGCAAAGCGGTAGGTGTTGAACTTTTCGCGGATCGTGGGGTCTTTGGGGGTTTTTTCCTTGTGCTGGTCCAAAACCCAATCAAGGCCCGCGCGGTTGCCAAGGCGGTAGTCCCATGCCTGTGGGGGAATACCTGTCAGGGTGGTTTCAGAATCCAGCGTGATGCGTCCGGCTTGGGGGTTTGATTTGAGGATGACCTTAGGCGCAACCCCCGCCGCGCGGGCGCGGGTGTCGGGCGTATCGGTGCGGATAAGGGGCCAAGGGTCAACGCCCTCATAGCCGATGTGCAGGCCCATCAACCGCTTGCCCCATCCGACCCATTGGGCAAAACCGGAGTAAAGCGGAATGCGGGGCAGGTCGCGCTTGAGGTTTTGGGCATAGGTTGCCCGATAGATCGGGTCGTGAAGGACGGCGTAGACGTAGTGGAAAATATCATCCTTGGTGAGGGGTGCCGCAGCACCGTAATGGGCGGTGAAGGTGGACAGGGCCCAGTCGGTGATGTTGCCCAGCCGTTCGCCTGCTGTCGTAAATCGATCGCGGGCGAAGTGCTGTGCAGCACTCGGCATAAAGAAGTCCTTGTTGGGAAGTCGGTCAGCCGCCAAAACGGAAAAACCAGCGCGCGGTTCAACCACCGCCGCAATCGTCCGGTTGGAAAGCCCAGCAACGGGAAAGAGGTCCAAGTTTTGGTATGTGCGGTGCGTGATGGGTTTGGCGAAGTATGTCCACTTGGACACGAACGGCCTATACGCTGATAAGAGGAAACTCTGGTCCTTGGTAGCTATCGCGTTGCGGCGCTTCAGTTCAGCCTCTAATTCCGAAGTCCACTTGATAGTCCGCGTGACAAAGTCGCCAACTTCTCGCGGTTTTCCTGCCGCAATCCACCGCTCAATCTCGGCGTTGAAAGTGGTGGCAAATAGGCTGATCTTCGAGCGAAGGGTGTCGTCTGAAAAGTCGTAAGCCCACTCGTCTCTGTTGGTAACGATTCCGAGAGAGAACACCTTGAATATGGCACGCTCTTGCCCCTTGATCTTCGCCGCTTTTGTCTTCTTGTCGGCGACAGGCAGTAACTCGTCCCAAGAGTTTGCCGGTTGATTTATCCAGTTGGCATCTTCGTCGGGATATGCCTGCTTCATCCGCCGCTGTGAAAGCGGCGTTTGGGACAACCAAACAAGTTTTTCGCCCGAAGATGTGTAGTCTGGCGCGACGTCATAATGGACCTTAAGCGACTTGGTGCCCAAGCGTTTCACGATGAAAGCTATGGCGACACCAACTCTGATTTGGTCGGCAAAGACGTTGCCCGCTTCGCGCCGCCGCTGTTCCCCGCTGGTTCGCGCATCACCCTTGAGGTCAACGATATGAATCTCGCAGAAGTTCTCCTGCACAAAGCGGCGGAACCCGTCGAAGGTGCGACTGTCGATAAAGCTGCGGTTGGTGATAAAGGCAATGATGCCGTCCTCGTGCATCCGGTCAAAAGACCAGCGAAAGAAGCGGGCATACATGTCGTAAACTTTGGTTTTTTGCGCGGTGGACAGTTTCACAAAGCTGCGCTTGATCAGGTCGTCGATGTGGGGATAGGCGCGGTTCTTGTTGTTGTCATTCTCGTTTTGCTGGTTGGCGTTATAGGGCGGGTTGCCGATGATGACCGAGATTTTCCGCTTGTTCTGACGTTTGACCCGTTCGACATTCTCGTCACTGAGCGAGGCGAAAAGGTCGTCTTGATGCCCCGCCTTGATGCCAAGCCCCGCCACATTGTCCAGCGTGTCGACAAAGCACAGGTTGGAAAACTCGGCATATTGGCCGGTGACGGTGGCAAAGGTTGCTTCGATGTTCAGGTTGGCCACGTAATAGGGCAAGATGGCCACTTCATTGGCGTGCAGTTCTTCTTTGTATTTGTGGCGCAACTTGTCGGGCTGGCCGCGAAAGTAATCCAGCAGCTCGCAGATAAAGGTGCCCGTGCCTGTGGCCGGGTCTAAAATCTCGACCCCTTGGTCGATCAGGTTCTTGCCAAAGTGTTTGTGGCACAGCCAATCTGCCCCTTCGATCATAAAGCGCACGATTTCATTGGGGGTGTACACCACGCCCAAGCGGTCGGCGGCCTTGGGGTTATAGACCTTGTAAAAGCCTTCGTAGATCGCTTTCAGAAACGTTTGTTTTTCGGAATGGCTGGTGATCTGGGCCGCGTTGGCGCGGATGGCCGCGTAATAGGGCTGCATGGCTTTGAGCGTTTCGCGCTTCAAAGCCCCGTTGAAAAAGGCGTCTTCCAGCTTTGACAGTTCTTTGGCGATGTTGTTTTCGCGGTGATACTGACCATCGTTGAAGACTTGGGTGAAGATATCCTCTGTCAGGATGTGCTGGATGAGCATTTCGCGCACGTCAGCCTCGGACAGGGTCGGGTTTATGGTGTTTTTGGCATGGGCCAAGAAGGCATCGGCCATGGTCTTGAAGCTGGCATTGGCCCCATAGGCGCTGTCGATCCGGTCGCGCAGGGCTTGCAAAATGGCCGGAAGGTCGGTTTGAAATTGCGCCACGGCCTTGCGGAACAGCGCGATTTCTTGGCGCTCGTAGGAAAAGAACAGGGTCAAAAGCCGCTCAAGCTCGACCGTGTCGGCCATACGACAGCGCATAACCTCGTCGCGGTTTTGCACCAGAACGGCGGTGGTCGAGTTTTCGAAGATGATGTTATCTTGCGGGTAGCCTTTGAGGAACTTTTTGTGGATCTCGGTGTCCAGATCGTCGGCGGTGTCTTTGGCTTCCCAATAGCCCAAGGGCACACGCAACTCGTGCAAGATCGTGCCATCGGGACGGATCGGGGTTTTCTGCGGGCTTGCCATGCCCTGTTGCGCCAGAAAGACCAGACCCTTCTGGCGCGACCACGCCTTGAGCAGATCCTTGAAAGCTTCGCTGATGACCTGTTCGGACAGCGACCCAGAGATATGCTTGATTTGGTCAAGTTCGGAAAGGTATTTATGAATGAGAATCTGAGACATGGCGTCCTGATGAAAAATAGGTTTGCAATAAAAATTTGGTTAAAAAATAGGGCAGGCAGTCAGATCCCGCGCCCCGTTGTCTTAATACAAAGGGGCGCGGGTGAAGGGGTTACGCTTCGTCCGGCAAGACCCGCACCGCGCCTTTGTCTGCCGAAGACGCAAACAAGGCATAGGCCTTTAACGCGGTAGAGACTTTGCGCGAACGCAGCTTGGCGGGTTTCCATCCAGCCGCATCCTGCGCGGCGCGGCGGCTGGCAAGTTCGGCCTCGCCCACGCGCAGGCTGATCGCGCGTTTGGGAATGTCGATGTCGACCATATCGCCCTCGTGCACCAGCCCGATCACCCCGCCGCCCGCCGCCTCGGGGCTGACGTGGCCGATGGATAGGCCCGAGGTTCCGCCCGAAAAGCGCCCGTCCGTCACCAGCGCACAGGCTTTGCCCAGCCCCATGCTTTTGAGGTAGCTGGTCGGATAGAGCATCTCTTGCATCCCCGGCCCGCCCTTTGGCCCTTCATAGCGGATCACCAGCACATCACCGGGCTTGATCTCTTTGGCCAAAATCGCATTCACCGCCGCGTTTTGGCTTTCAAACACCCGCGCGGGGCCGGAAAAGACCAAAATGCTGTCGTCAACGCCGGCAGTTTTCACAATGCACCCATCGGCGGCCAGATTGCCCGTCAGCACGGCCAACCCGCCATCTTTGGAAAACGGCGTGGTGGCCGAGCGGATCACGCCCTCGGCGCGGTCAAGGTCCAGCGTGGGATAGCGGCCCGTGGCCAAAAACGCCTCGGTCGTGCGCACACCGCCGGGGGCGGCGCGGAAGAACTCGCGCACCGACTCTTGATTGGTCCGGCTGATATCCCACTGATCCACCGACGCCCCGATCGAGCGGGCATGGATCGTGGGCACTTCGCGGTTCAGCAACCCTGCCGCATCCAACTGGCCCAAGATCGCCATGATGCCCCCTGCGCGGTGCACATCTTCCATATGCACGTCTTGCTTGGCGGGGGCCACTTTGCACAGCACGGGCACTTTGCGCGACAGATCGTCGATGTCTTTGAGGGTGAAATCCACCTCGCCCTCGTGGGCGATGGCCAGAATGTGCAAGACGGTGTTGGTTGAACCGCCCATCGCCACATCCAGCGCCATGGCGTTTTCAAACGCCTGTTTGGTCGCGATGTTGCGCGGCAAAACGGACATATCGTCTTGCTCGTAATGGCGCTTGGTGATGTCCACGATCAGGTGCCCCGCCTCGACAAACAACCGCTTGCGGTCGGCGTGGGTGGCAAGGGTTGATCCGTTGCCGGGCAGCGACAGGCCCAAAGCTTCGGTCAGACAGTTCATCGAATTGGCGGTGAACATCCCCGAGCATGACCCGCAGGTCGGGCAAGAGGCTTTCTCGATCGCGTCAACCTCTTCATCCGTATAAGATCCATCCGCCGCCGAAACCATGGCATCGACCAGATCAAGCGCCACTTCCTTGCCCTTGATCACTACCTTGCCCGCCTCCATCGGCCCGCCAGACACGAACACGCACGGAATGTTCAACCGCATCGCTGCCATCAGCATGCCGGGGGTGATTTTGTCGCAGTTGGAAATGCACACCATGGCATCGGCGCAATGCGCGTTGACCATGTATTCCACGCTGTCGGCGATCAGCTCGCGCGAGGGCAGCGAATACAGCATCCCGTCATGGCCCATGGCAATGCCGTCATCCACGGCAATGGTGTTGAACTCTTTGGCGACGCCGCCAGCCGCTTCAACCTCGCGCGCAACCATTTGGCCGAGGTCTTTAAGATGCACATGGCCCGGCACGAACTGGGTAAAGCTGTTGACGATGGCGATGATCGGCTTGCCGAAATCGCCGTCTTTCATCCCCGTTGCGCGCCACAATCCACGGGCACCGGCCATGTTGCGGCCATGGGTCGTTGTGCGAGAGCGGTACACGGGCATTCAAAACTCCTGTCAAAAGGCCGCCCATCGCGGGCGCGCGCGCGATCCTGACATGGCGCGAAGGGCGCAATCAATCAAGAGCGGTTTTTTATGGCAGGCTTTGGGGCGGCACAAAAGCGATGTTTGACGTGAAGGGGAAACGCGGTAACGTGGTTTAACAAGATTTGGCGCGCTGCGAGGCCACAGTGACAACCCAACCCAAACGTGATCACGAGGCCACAGTGGCCGCCGCCCTGTCGCGCGGGGCTGCCGCGCGGTCCTTGGTGGCGGCATCGTGGAGCCGGTCTGCCGTGGTGCATGGGTTAGAACCCTCGCGCCGCGTTGATCCGGTGCGCCTGACGCAGGCCGAGTTTAACCTGCTTTTGGAACGCCTAGGCCCCTTGGTGATGACCGCCGCCCCCACGCTGGACCGTCTGTTTCAATCCATCGGCGCTTTGGGGGGCTGTGTCATCTTGGCCAGCCACGAAGGCATTCCTGTCGATCGGCGCGGCAGGCAAGCGCATGACCGCGAGTTTCAGGAAAACGGCCTGTGGACCGGCACCAACTGGTCCGAGGCTGCGGCGGGCACCAATGGCATTGGCACAGCACTGGCCTTGGGCCACCCCGTTACCATCCACCGCGACCAGCATTTTCTGTCGGCCAATATCGGGCTGTCGTGCTCGTCCGCGCCGGTGTTTGATGCCGAGGGCCAGTTGGTCGCCGTGCTGGATGTGTCAACCGCCGGTGGCGAGACCGGAGAGGCGTTGGCCGGCCTGATCGCCCATGCCGTGGGCGAGGCGGCGCGGCGGATTGAAAGCGACCTGTTTCACGCGGCCTTTCCCAAGGCGCGGCTGATGATGCCGCCGGGGGTAGACCGTGTGCAAGGCGCTATTCTGGCCGTGGACAGCGACGAATTGGTGATCGGGGCCACGCGGGCAGCGCGGCTGCATTTCGGTCTAAAGGGCGATCTGGGGCGCAAACCCGTGCCTGCTGCTGATCTTTTGGGCCTCGACTCTCCGGCCACGCTTGAGGCGGGCGAGCGGGCTGTGATGGCGCGGGCCTTGGCGCGGGCGGGGGGCAATGCCTCGGCTGCGGCGCGGGCTTTGGGCATTTCGCGCGCCACGTTTCACCGCAAGCTGGGGCGTCAGGGTTAACGCCCTTTGCGCGTCAGGCTTAGGGCTGCGGCAAGCGCTGCAAATGTTGCCGCGGCCGCCAAGGCCAGTTGCGCCCCCGCCACCCCCAGATGCGCCAAAAACAACGCCACCAAAGCCGCCCCGATGCACTGGCCCATCAACCGCGCCGTGCTTTGCAACCCGCTCGCCGCGCCGCTGCGCGCCTTGGGGGCTGCGCCGATCAGCGTGCGGTTGTTGGGCGCTTGAAACAGCCCAAAGCCCAGCCCGCACAGCGCCATGCGCCACGCGATATTGACCGGATCAGGGTGCGCAGGCAGCAGCCAAAGCGCCAGCAGCCCCGCCGATAACACCACCAGCCCCGCACAGCCCAACACCGCCGAACTATACCGATCCGACAGCCGCCCCGACACCGGTGCTATCAGGGCCAAGGCTATCGGCCACGGGATCATCAACAGCCCCACCATAGGCGGGGCAAATCCCATCCCAGTTTGAAACGTAAAGGGCAAAGACACAAAGGCCATCATCTGCGCGCTAAAGGCCGCAATCGAGGTGCACAGCGACAGGCTTAAAATCGGGATCGCCAACAGGTCCAGCGGCAAAAGCGGATGCGCCTTGCGCCTTTCGCGGCGGATCAGCAGGGCAAGGGCGGTCAGGCACATCGCAGCCTCGGCTAGGCCTAAGGCCCAAGACAGCCCACCGCCCAGACTGTCAATCGTGGTGATGAAAAAGCCCAAGGTCACAGCACTTAGGCCCGCGCTGACCCAGTCAAAGCTTTGCGCCGCGCGGTGGCTTTCGGGCAGGCTGCGCCACCCCAAGGCCAAGGTAAGCGCCCCTAAAGGCAGGTTGATCGCAAACAGCCACGACCAATGCACCAAAGACAGCGCAAAGCCCGCAAAGGCCGGCCCGATGGTTGACGCAATTGCCACCGTCATCGCCAGCACGCCCAAAGCGCGGCCAAAACGGTCTTTGGGCACGGCATAGCGCAAGAGCGCGCCGTTCACACTCATCAGCCCTGCCGCGCCGAAGCCTTGCGCAGCACGGGCAATGGTCAAGGCCATGACATTAGGGGCCAGCACGCAGCCCAGCGAGGCGATGGTGAACACCGCCACACCGCCCAGATAAACCCGCCGATACCCCAAAATCTCGCCCAAAGAGGCGAGGGGCAGCAGGCTGATCACAATCGCCATCTGATAGGCGTTGACGATCCAGATCGAACTGGCGGCCGAGGCGTTGAAATCTTGGGCAATGGTGGGCAAAGCCACATTGGCAATCGTGCCGTCCATCACCGCCAAAGTCACCCCCAGCAAGATCGTGGCCAAGGCAAAGCTGCGTCTTGGGGCGGGCAGACCGTCGCGGTCAAGATCAGGGGCCGCCATAGGGTTTGCCATTTTTCCGTAAGCCTTTGCGGGATGGAAAGAGTCTGCGCCTTGTGCTGCCAACTGCGCGGGGTTCGCAAGGCGGAACTTGGCTAATTCGGGCAAATGGGGTCTTGTGATGGCCCATCGAAAACCCCTTGCAAAGGCGGTGCTTTGGCGAAACCCTCACCCCATGCAAACCGACACCCCGCCTGACCAAACCGCCCGCCTGCACTTGCGCCTGTTCTTTGCCCATGGGGCGATGCTGGGCCCGGGCAAGGCCGAGCTTTTGGAACATATCCGCGACACGGGTTCGATCTCTGCCGCCGGAAGGGCGATGGATATGAGCTATAAGCGGGCATGGATGCTGGTGGATGCGATGAACGCCGCCTTTGCCGCGCCCTTGGTGGAAAGCGCGCGGGGCGGGGCGGGGGGTGGCGGGGCGCAGGTGACCGAGGCGGGGTTGGAAGTGCTGCGCCTGTACCGCGCTTTGCAAGACAAAGCCGCCCGCGCGGGACAGGCCGAGATGGCTGCGATCAGTGCGATGCTAAGGGATATTCCCGAACAGAAATAACGCTTGATTTGGCGGGCTGTTTGGGTGATATGTTTGATGAAACATAACGCTGGAGACTCTCGTGCCCTTGTTCACCCGCCGTAGCGCCTTTGCAGCCCTCATACTGTCAACAACCCTCGCCCTGCCCGCCGTCAGTCCTGCCGCCGATATCACGGTCTTTGCCGCCTCTAGCCTGAAAACCGCGCTGGATGTGATTGCGGCGGATTGGGAACAGCAAACGGGCCATCATGTGGTGATTTCCTATGAGTCTTCGGCTAAGTTGGCCAAGCAGATCGAACAGGGCGCGCCGGCGGATGTGTTTATCTCGGCCTCAACCCAGTGGATGGACACGCTGGCCGACGCCAACCTGATCAAGCCAGACAGCCGCAAGACGATCTTGGGCAACACGCTGATCTTGGTGGCCGCCGATAAAGCCGCCCCCCCTGTGACCATCGCGCAGGGCTTCGATCTGGCCGCCCTTGTGGGGGATGGCAAACTTGCGATGGGCATGGTCGATTCGGTGCCTGCGGGCCAGTATGGCAAAGAGGCGCTGACCAATCTGGGCGCGTGGGATGCGGTGGAACCCAAAGTGGCGCAGACCGAAAACGTGCGTGCGGCGCTGAAGCTGGTGGAAAGTGCCGAGGCGGCTTACGGGATCGTCTATGCCTCGGATGCTGTGGGGGATGATAAAGTGGCGGTGGTGGGGACATTCCCCCAAGACAGCCACAAACCCATCGTCTATCCTGCCGCTGTGATGGCGGCGAGCACAGCACCTGAAGCGCAGGCGTTCTTGGAGGATCTTTCCTCTGATGCCGCAGCATCTGTCTTTACCGCGCAGGGCTTTATCGTCTTGAAATAGGATCGCGATGCCCGATTGGTTTTCCCCTGATGAATGGCGCGCCATAGCCCTTTCGCTGCGCGTGTCGGCGTGGGCGACGGCGGTCAGCCTGCCTTTGGGCATTCTAGTGGCCTTTGTTTTGGCGCGGCGGCAGTTTTGGGGCAAGCAGGTGCTCAACGGGCTAGTGCATTTGCCCCTGATCTTGCCGCCCGTGGTCACGGGCTATCTGCTGCTTTTGACCTTTGGGCGCAAAGGCTTTGTCGGGCAGTATCTTGACATGATCGGCGTGGTCTTGGCCTTTCGATGGACAGGGGCTGTGCTGGCCGCTGCCGTCATGGCCTTTCCTTTGATGGTGCGCGCCATTCGCCTGTCGGTCGAGGCGGTGGATGTGCGGGTGGAACAGGCGGCGGGCACGCTTGGAGCCTCTCCGCCATGGGTGTTTGCCACGGTTACTTTGCCGCTGATCTTGCCCGGGATCATCGTGGGGTCTGTTTTGGCCTTTGCCAAAGCGATGGGAGAGTTTGGCGCGACGATTACCTTTGTCGCCAATATTCCGGGCCAGACGCAAACCCTGCCCTCGGCCATCTATGCGTTTTTGCAGGTGCCGGACGGGGATGGGCAGGCCTTTCGCTTGGTGATGGTATCGGTCTTTGTTGCCATGGCGGCGTTGGTGTTGTCGGAATGGGCCGCCAAGGCGGTGGCGCGCAGGATTTCGGGCGCATGACGATGCAGGTGTCGTTGCAGCACCGCTTTGCGGGCTTTGCGCTGGATGTGGCGTTTGATGTGCCTGCGGGGGTGACGGCGCTGTTTGGGCCGTCAGGGTCTGGCAAGTCGAGCGTGATCAAGGCCTTGGCGGGGCTGATGCGGCCTGATCGCGGGCGGATCAGCGTTGGCGGCCAAGTTTTGCTGGATACCGATCAGCGCATCTGTCTGCCACCGCACCGCCGCCGGATTGGCTGTGTGTTCCAAGACGACCGATTGTTTCCCCATCTGAGCGTGCGGCAGAACTTGCTCTATGGCCGCTGGTTTTCGCCCGACAAAGGTGGCGTTTCGTTTGAGGCGGTGGTGGATATGCTGGGCATCGCCCCCCTTCTGGCCCGCCGTCCGCAAACCCTGTCGGGCGGCGAACGCCAGCGCGTGGCGATAGGCCGCGCGCTTCTGTCAAACCCGCAAATACTGGCGATGGATGAACCCTTGGCCGCCTTGGACGAGGCGCGCAAGGCCGAGATCATGCCCTATCTGGAACACTTGCGCGACCAGACGCAGATTCCCATTGTGTACGTCAGCCATTCGGTGTCGGAAATCACCCGCCTTGCCGGATCGGTGGTGGTGTTGGGCAAGGGTCAAGTTTTGAAAACCGGTCCCGTGGCTGCGGTCTTTTCTGACCCCAACCTGACCCCGTGGCTGGGCGGTGTGCGCGAGGCGGGGTCGGTGATCAGCGCAAAGGTAGCCGCCCAAGACGGCGATGGGCTGACGCGGCTGGAAACCTCGGCGGGGCCCTTGTGGTTGCCCAAGGTTGACGCGGCGCTAGGGGCATCGCTGCGCGTGCGGATTGCGGCGCAAGATGTGATGATTGCGTTGCAAAAGCCGCACGGGATATCGGCGCTGAACATCCTGCCTGCCACGGTCGTTGCCCTGCGCATGGGCGATGGGCCGGGTGCCATGGTGCAACTGCGCTTGGGCGAGGATCTGCTATTGGCCCGCATCACCCAACGCTCCGCCGTGCAGCTGGGGCTGGCGGTGGGGGCACCCGTGTTTGCCGTGCTTAAATCGGTCGCCGTGGCTCCCGGCGATATCGGTGCCCCGCCGATCACGCCTTGACGCCTTCGCACTGGGCAGACTATCCCCGCGCTCGTTCTTACAGGGGCCTTCATGTCACACGAAACCGAAGGTTCGGGCGATTTGCCCCCGGCGCGCCGCAACTTTTACGGGCGCATCCGGGGCAAGACGCTGCGGGCCAGCCAAAAAGACTATCTAGCCGAGGATTTGGGCCCTGTGACGCTAAACGGCGTCAGCCGCGCTGAAAACCCCGCGCGTGGCTTGGTTGACTTGGAACCGTGGCGCCAAGCGCGCCCCTTGTGGCTAGAGATCGGCTTTGGCGGTGGCGAGCATCTGGTGCATATGGCCGCGCGCAACCCCGATGTGGCATTGATCGGCGCGGAACCCTTTGTAAACGGCATCGCCATGCTTTTGGGCAAAATCCGCACCGCAGGGGTGAGCAATCTGCGCATCCATCCCGGCGATGTGCGTGACTTGTTCGAGGTCTTGGCCCCCGCCGCCCTGTCGAAAGTCTTTCTGAACTACCCCGACCCTTGGCCAAAGGCGCGCCATCATCGCCGCCGCGTGGTGACGCAGGAATACTTGGTGCCGCTGGCCAAGATCACGGCCCGAGGGTCAGAATTCCGCGTGGCAACCGATATTCCCGATTACGTCCGCCAAACGCTCGAAGAGGTGCCGCAGGCGGGGTTTGACCTGATCCATCAGGGCAGCACCCCGTGGGAGGATTGGCTGTCCACCCGCTACGAGCAAAAGGCGCTGCGCGAGGGTCGCCCGCCGCATTACCTGACCTTTCGCCGCACCTGATCGCGCAGCCCAGTAGACCCTGCGCGCCATCTGTACTATCACCCGCCTATCCACGGCTCAGGAGTGTTCCATGTCTGCCCACGGCACCGCCCAACCGATGACCGCCCATAAATCCGGCCCGCTCAAAGGCACCGCCGCCGTGCCGGGCGACAAGTCGATCAGCCACCGCGCGTTGATCTTCGGGGCCATGGCGATTGGCGAAACCCGCATCACGGGCCTGCTGGAAGGCCAAGATGTGCTGGATACCGCCAAGGCGATGCAGGCCTTTGGCGCGACCGTCACCCACCACGGCCCCGGCGCGTGGAGCGTGCAGGGCGTGGGCGTGGGCGGCTTTCGCGAACCCGCCGATGTGATTGACTGCGGCAATTCCGGCACGGGCGTGCGGTTGATCATGGGCACCATGGCGACCACGCCGATCACCGCAACCTTCACCGGCGATGCCAGCCTGCGCAAGCGGCCCATGGGGCGGGTGACGGACCCCTTGTCGCTGTTTGGCACGCAGGCTTACGGGCGCAATGGCGGGCGTTTGCCGATGACGGTGGTGGGCGCTGCCAACCCCGTTCCCGTGCGCTATGCGCTGCCTGTGGCCAGCGCGCAGGTGAAATCTGCTATCCTGCTGGCGGGCCTGAATGCCCCCGGCCAGACGGTCGTGATCGAAAAAGAACCCACGCGCGACCATTCCGAACGCATGCTCTTGGGCTTTGGTGCGGCCTTGAGTGTCGAGAAAACCTCTGAGGGCAATGTGATCACCCTGACCGGCCAGCCCGAACTGCGCCCGCAGTCGGTGGCGGTGCCGCGTGATCCGTCCTCGGCCGCGTTTCCGGTCTGTGCGGCGTTGATTGTCGAAGGGTCCGACATTCTGGTGCCCGGTGTCAGCCAGAACCTGACACGCAACGGGTTGTATCTGACCTTGGTAGAAATGGGCGCGGATATCGAGTTTCAAAACCCCCGCACCGAAGGCGGCGAACCTGTGGCCGATCTGCGCGTGCGCTTTTCGGGCGATATGAAGGGCATCGACGTGCCGGCCGAGCGCGCGCCCTCGATGATCGACGAATATCCGATCTTGTCGGTTGTCGCCTCTTTTGCCACGGGCACCACGGTGATGCGCGGGGTCAAGGAATTGCGCGTGAAGGAATCCGACCGGATCGACGCTATGGCGCGCGGCTTGGAAGCCTGCGGCATGCGGATCGAGGAAGATCAAGACACGCTGATCGTGCACGGCTTGGGCGCGGGTGGCATGCCGGGGGGGGCCACGGCCAAGACCCATATCGACCACCGCATCGCGATGAGCTTTCTGATCGCGGGCATGGCGGCGAAAAAGCCGGTGTCGATCGACGATGCCTCGCCCATCGTCACGTCTTTTCCGATCTTTGAAGGCTTGATGACGGGCCTTGGCGCTGTTTTAACCCACGATGCGGATTGACGCCTGCGGCTTGGCGTGATGCCTTAACGCAAAGAGGTGGGGGCGCAATGAAGAGTGTTTACTGGGCACTTCCTGTGGCAACGCTGGTGGCGTTTGGCGCCCTTTACGGCCATTTTCTGCCCCAGCTTTTGGCAGAGGCTGGCGGGGCCCTGCCCTTTGATCTGCGCCCCTTGGGCTATAGCGCGATGGAGGCGCGGATATACCTGCAGCATCTGTCGCCGCAGGGCACCGAGCTGTATCAAGGCGACTTCCGGCTGACGGATACCATCTTTCCGATCTTGCTGACGCTGACCATGTGCCTGCCCCTGCAGCGCCGCGGTGAGATTTGGTTTATGCCGGCCTTGGCTTACGGCATCTGCGATTTGGCGGAAAATCTGGCTGTCGCGCGGATGGTTCACACCGGACCCGACGTCGCAGCACAGGCCGTGGCGCTGGCTTCGGGCTTTACTGAAGGCAAGTTTGCCACTGTGGCCGTGGCGCTTGTTTTGGCGCTGATGGGTGCGCTGCAGGCTTGGCGCAATCGCTGACCAGCCCACGGGTTTAGGGCAGACATCAGAAGACAAGGTTTGGAACGTCGCATGGAATTTACAGTGGCCATTGACGGCCCCGCCGCCGCTGGCAAGGGCACCATTGCCCGCGCTTTGGCGGATCGGTTTGGCTTTGCCTATCTGGACACGGGGCTGTTGTACCGTGCGGTGGCGGCCAAGGGCGGCGATCCGGTGCAGGCGGCTGAGGATCTGTCAGCGCAAGATTTGGCCCGTGACGACCTGCGCACTTTGGCGGCAGGGCAGGCTGCAAGCCGTGTTGCCGCTCTCCCTGCCGTGCGGTCTGCCCTCACCGACTTTCAGCGCCGCTTTGCCCGCACTGCAGGTGGCGCTGTGCTGGATGGGCGCGATATTGGCACCGTGATTTGCCCGATGGCCGAGGTGAAGCTCTATGTCACCTCGTCGCCCGAGGTTCGCGCACAGCGGCGCTGGCGCGAGGTGGGCGGCGATCTGGCGCAGGTTCTGGCCGAGGTGCGCGAACGCGATGCGCGCGATATGGGGCGGGCCGATGCGCCCTTGCGTCCGGCAGAGGATGCCGTTCTGATCGACACCACAGATATGACCATTGACCAAGCCGTATCTGTGGCCAGTGCCGCCGTTCGTGCCCGATTCCCTGAAAGGACCACGCCGTGACCCAAGCTTTGACCATTCCCGATCTGGCCGGAAAAGCCGTGCTGATCACCGGTGCTTCTACCGGCATCGGGGCCGAACTGGCCCGCGCCTTTGCCGCCCAAGGGGCGCTGGTGGGGCTGCATTACAACGCAAGCCTTGCCGCTGCCGAGGCGCTGGCAGATGAGATCAAGGCGGCCCAAGGCCGTGTCCATCTGATCCGCGCCGATATGTCGACAGGGGAAGGGTCGCGCAGCGCGGTGGAACAAGCCGTGGCAGCCTTTGGACGGCTGGACGGGTTGATCAACAACGCAGGCGGCATGGTGCGGCGGGTGTCTTATGAAAACGCCACCGAAAAAGACTATGACGAGATTATGGACCTGAACGGGCGGTCGGTCGTGGTGGCGACGGCGGCGGCCATTCCGCATCTGAAGGCTGCGGCCAAGGAGGACAGCGGGTTTATCATCAACACCACCTCGATTGCGGCGCGCAACGGGGCCTCGGGCGGGGCGGGGCTTTACGGGTCGTCCAAGGCCTTTGTGCATGACATGACGCGGGGTTTGGCTAAGGAACTGATCCCCTTTGGCATTCGGGTCAATGCAGTGGCCCCCGGTGTGATCACCACGCCGTTTCACGAACGCTATTCTACACAGGCCCAACTGAACGCCGCCTTGGCCACCGTGCCGCAGGGGCGCTTGGGTGTGGCACAAGACTGTGTGGGGGCCTACCTGTTCTTGGCCAGCCGCGCCCTGTCGGCCTATATCATCGGCCAAGTGATCGAAGTGAACGGCGGGCAGTTGATGCCGTAAGGCGCTGGGGGCCAAGGCCCCCTTACGTTACACGCTTGCCGCCTCGTCAGCCTCGTAAGCTTCGATGATGCGGCCCACCAAGGGGTGGCGGACCACGTCTTTCGAGGTGAAGTAGTTAAAGCTGACGCCTTTGACGTTCTTCAAGATCCGCTCCGCCTCGGCCAAGCCTGATGATGTCCCGCGTGGCAGGTCAACCTGCGTACGGTCGCCGGTGATGACCATGCGGCTGCCTTCGCCCAAACGGGTCAGAAACATCTTCATCTGCATCGAGGTGGCGTTCTGGGCCTCGTCCAGCACGACAAAGGCGTTGGACAGGGTGCGCCCGCGCATAAAGGCCAAGGGGGCGATTTCGATGCGCTTTTCCAAGAGCATCTTTTCCACCTGCTTGGCCGGCAGAAAATCATTCAACGCGTCATACAGGGGCTGCATATAGGGGTCGATCTTTTCCTTCATATCGCCGGGCAAAAAGCCCAACCGCTCGCCCGCCTCCACGGCAGGGCGTGACAGGATGATCTTTTCGACAGCGCCTGACAGGAACATCGTCACGCCGACAGCAACGGCCAGATAGGTCTTTCCGGTGCCGGCGGGGCCGATGCCAAAGCCCATCTCGTGGGTGAATAGGTTGGCGACATAGGCCTTTTGCGCTTCGGTGCGCGCCTCGACACCCTTTTTGCGGGTGCGCAGTTCCAGCCCGCCGCCTTGAAACAGTTCGATCTGCTCGCCCTCGGGGCGCGGAATATCGACGGGGGGGCGGCCCATGCGAATTGACCCTTCGATATCACCGGCAGAGATATGCTTGCCCGCCTCAAGCCGCGCATAAAGCCCGCGCAGCACGGCAGCGGCTTGTTCGCGCGCGACCTTGTCGCCCAGGACGGCCAGCTTATTGCCCCGCCGCAGCACATGAACCCCCATCTGATGTTCGACCTGAGCTAAGTTGCGGTCAAACTGGCCGCAAAGCTCGATCAACAGGCGATTGTCGGGGAATTCCAGATGCGTTTCGGCAAGGGTTTCCGGACGGGTCGGGGGGGTCAGCGCGCTGATGCCCAATGGGCTCTCCTTGTGGTGCTTGGTTCAGCCGAAGTGGTCACGTCTTAGACAAAGAGTGGGGCCAGCGAGGGCGTCTGTCTATAGCCAATGTAGCCCTTGGCGTCAGACTGACCAGTGGTTGTGACAGCGCGATGACAAATCAAGCATCAAAAGGGCGGATCACAGGTTCTCTTGCTGCGGCATCCCAAGGACGTGATAGCCCGCATCCACATGGATCACCTCGCCGCTGGTGCAGTTGCCATAGTCGCAACACAGCCAGACGGCGGTGCCGCCGATGGCGTCCAGCGTGGCGTTCTGGCGCAAAGGGGCGTTGGCTTCGGTGTGGCGGAAGGTGGCACGGGCCCCGCCGATCGCGGCCCCTGCCAGCGTTTTCATCGGGCCGGGGGAAATGGCGTTGACGCGAATCTTTTGCGGCCCAAGGTCATTGGCCAGATACCGCGTGGCCGATTCCAGCGCGGCTTTGGCCACGCCCATGACGTTGTAATTGGGTGTGACGCGGTTGGATCCGGCATAGGTCAGCGTAATCAGGCTGCCGCCATCGGGCATCAATTCGGCGGCGCGGCGGCTGACGTCGATGAACGAAAAGCACGAGATCGCCAGCGAGTTTTGAAAATTGCCGCGTGTGGTGTTGATAAACCGGCCCGTCAGTTCGTTTTTGTCGGAAAACGCAATGGCATGGACCAGAAAATCAATCGTCCCCCAGCGGGATTTCAGCGCGCTAAAGCAGGTATCAAGGCTGTCATCATCGGTCACATTCACATCGACCAAGAAATCCGACCCGAGCGAGGCCGCCAGCGGTTCCACCCGTTTGCCAAAGGCGTCGCCTTGATAGGAGAACGCCAGCTCTGCCCCTTCGGCCGCCAAGGCCTTGGCGATGCCCCATGCGATCGACCGGTCATTGGCCACGCCCATAATCAGGCCGCGTTTGCCGCGCATCAGTTCTGGCATGTCGAGGTCTCCTTCTATCGGGCGCGATTTTTCTGCGAAAAATCGGGGTGTTGGGGTTGGGCGTGATTTTTCGCAGAAAAATCGTGGCTGGGTCAGTCGAGATATTTGCTCATCACAAGGGTAGCATTGGTGCCGCCAAAGCCAAAGCTGTTGGACAACACGCTGTCCAAAGCCACGCCTTCGCGCAGGGTTGTGACGATTTCGCCGGCATCCAGTGCAGGGTCTAGCGTGGTGATATTGGCGGATGCGGCGATGAAGGATTTATTCATCATGATCAGTGAATAAATCGCCTCGTGCACGCCTGTGGCCCCCAAGGAATGCCCTGTCAGCGACTTGGTCGACGCAACGGGCGGCGTGTAGCCACGGCCAAAGACGCGGCGGATGGCCTCCATCTCGGTCACGTCGCCCACCACGGTCGAGGTGCCGTGGCTGTTGATATAGTCAATCTTGCGGCCTTGCGGCAGGGTCGACAGGGCCAGTCTCATTGACCGCTCGCCACCCTCCCCCGAAGGGGCGACCATATCGTGACCGTCGGATGTGGCGCCATAGCCCGTCACTTCGCCGTAAATCTTTGCCCCGCGCGCCAAGGCGTGCGACAGCTCTTCCAGCACCACAACCCCGCCGCCCCCGGCAATCACAAACCCGTCGCGGCTGGCGTCATAGGTGCGCGAGGCGGTGGTGGGCGTGTCGTTGTACTTCGACGACATGGCCCCCATGGCGTCAAACAGGCACGACAGGGTCCAGTCCAACTCTTCACCGCCACCGGCAAAGACGATGTCTTGCTTGCCCATCTGGATCAATTCGGTGCCATTGCCGATGCAATGGGCCGAGGTGGAGCAGGCCGAGGTGATCGAATAGTTCACGCCCTTGATCTTGAACGGTGTGGCCAAACAGGCCGAGTTGGTCGACGACATGCAGCGCGTGACCATGAACGGCCCCATCTTCTTGGGCGCGCCTTTGTTGATCACGGCATCAAAGGCCTGAAAGAAGTTCGAGGTCGACGGCCCGCCCGATCCCGTGATCAGGCCGGTGCGTTCGTTGGATATATCTTGCGCCCCAAGACCGCTGTCAGCGATCGCCTGTTGCATGGCCAGAAAGTTATAGGCCGCCCCCGGCCCCATAAAGCGCAGGTCGCGCTTGTCGATATGGTCTTCCAGCACAATCTGGGGCTGGCCTTTGACTTGGCTGCGAAAACCGCGCTCGGCATAGTCGGGCGCAAAGATGATGCCAGACCGCCCCGCGCGCAGCGAGGCTTCCACCTCGTCGGCCGAATTGCCGATGGGAGAGATGATGCCAATGCCGGTGATGACGACGCGACGCATGGGATTTCCTTTCGCAGATCAAACAGGGGCCAAGGTCAGGTGGACGACAAAGCAACTTTCATATCGGTGACCTGATAGATCACCTCGCCGTCCGCCTCAACCCGGCCATTGGCGACACCCATCGTCAAGCGGCGGGTGGATAGGGCTTTGGTGAAATCGACGAAATAGCGCAAAAGCTTGCGCTCAGGGCGCACCATGCCGGTCAGCTTGACCTCGCCCACACCCAAGGCATAGCCGCGCCCCAGCCATCCGCGCCAGCCAAGGTTAAAGCCGGTCAGTTGCCACAGCCCGTCTAGGCCCAGACAGCCCGGCATGATCGGATTGCCGGGAAAATGGCAGGCGAAAAACCAAAGGTCGGGCGCAATGTCAAACTCGGCCACAACATGGCCCTTGCCAAAGGCGCCGCCATCTTCCGAAATCTCGGTGATGCGGTCCATCATCAACATGGGCGGGGCAGGCAATTGGGCATTGCCGGGGCCAAAAAGTTCGCCCCGCGCGCAGGCCAAAAGCGCGTCCTTGTCAAATGTCGTCGGATAAGCGCCCATATGGCCGTGCCCCTTTGCCTTTTGCATGCCATGTAACATCGCGTGATAAGGCGGCGCAAGGGCGGGTGCCCGCGCTCGGTGGGGTTGCGCCGGTTTGGGGCAATCAGGCGCTGTGCAAGTTCTCTGGCAAAGCGGCGGGCTGGCCCTTATAGTGGTACCGAAGTCGGCAAACGGATCATTACCATGCAAGGCCAAGATGACGAAATCATGACGCAGGAAGCGCAACGGGCCACCGATTGGTTGGCACGCGGTGGTTTGCGCCCGACTCGGCAGCGTCTGGCGCTTGCGCGGCTTTTGGTGGGCGACGGGCAAGATCGCCATGTCACCGCCGAAAGCCTGTTCGCGCTGACCGGCGGTGTGGGCGAAAAGGTCAGCTTGGCCACGGTTTACAACACCTTGCGCGCCTTTTGTGCGGCGGGTTTGGTCAATGAAGTGGTGGTTGACGGCGCGCGCAGCTATTTTGACACGCGGGTGGAAAACCACCCACATTTTTACTGGGAAGACACCCACGCCCTCACCGATGCCCCGGCCGAGGAGGTGACGATTTCAGCCCTGCCCACAGCACCTGCGGGCACCCAGATCGCGCGGGTCGATGTGGTGATCCGCCTGCGCCGCGCTTAATAGGTCGCCCGCCCCCCCGACAGATCAAAGACCGACCCCGTTGTGAACGAATTCTCGGACGAGGCCATCCACAGGATCATGCTGGCAATCTCGTCCACGGTGACAAACCGGCCCCGCGGGATTTTTGACAGCATGTAATCAATGAACTCTTGGCTTAACTGGTCAAGGATTCGGGTCTTGGCCGTGGCCGGCGTGACGCAGTTGACCGAGATGTCGTGGCTGGCCAGTTCCTTTCCCAGCGATTTGGTCATGGCAATCACCCCCGCTTTAGAGGCCGAATAGGCCGAGGCGTTGGGATTACCCTCTTTGCCCGCGATCGAGGCGATATTGACGATGCGCCCGTAGTTGCGCGCCATCATGCCGGGGACCACGGCTTTGCAGCACAAAAAGCTGCCGTCCAGATTGATTGCCAAGATTCGCCGCCAGATCTCGGGGTCGTAATTGGCCAAGGTGGCATTGGGGCCTGCGATGCCTGCGCTGTTGACCAGCACATCCACCTTGCCAAAGGCCGCCTCGGTTGCGGCCATGGCGGCTGCAACACTTGCCCCATCGCTGACATCAACCTGCACCAAAAGCTTGGAACCTTCGGGCAGTTCGGCCACCTTTGCTTCGGGCGCAGATATGTCCATATCCCAGATTGCCACTTTTGCCCCCGATTGCGCCATGCGTTGGGCCACAGCCGCCCCTATGCCATTGGCCCCGCCGGTGATCACGGCCACTTGGCCGGAATAGTCATAGCTGTTCATCGGTCGATCCTTCCTGATGGCAAAGCGATGTTGATCGCCAATCTGTTGCAACACACGCTGTAACACAAGGGGTTCACGCGCGAAGTTGCCAAGCAGGGCGGGTTGGCGTAAGGGCAAAGCCTGTCCAAACGGTGCGCGCAGATGTCTGACCTTAAGAAGCTTTTCATCAAGACCTATGGCTGTCAGATGAATGTCTATGACAGCGAGCGTATGGCCGAAGCCATGGCGCCCGAAGGTTATGTGACGACCGAAGACGCGGGCGAGGCGGATTTGGTGTTGCTCAACACCTGCCATATCCGCGAAAAGGCCGGCGACAAGCTGTATTCCGACCTTGGCCGCCTGCGCGCCCTCAAAGACGCCAAGCCGGATATGAAGATCGGCGTGGCGGGGTGTATTGCGCAAGCCGAAGGGGCCGAGATCATCCGCCGTGTGCCGATGGTTGATCTGGTCGTCGGCCCACAAGCCTATCACCGCTTGCCTGCCCTTGTGCGCGGCACCGACAGCCCCGTGGATACCGACTTTCCGGTGGAATCGAAGTTCGATCTGCTGCCCGCCCGTAAGGGCCTGCGCGGCCCCACCGCCTTTTTGACTGTGCAAGAAGGCTGCGACAAGTTCTGCGCCTTTTGCGTGGTTCCCTATACCCGTGGTGCCGAAGTCAGCCGCCCCGTGGAACGGGTTCTGTCCGAAGCGCGTGGATTGGTAGAGCGCGGGGTCAAAGACCTGACCCTGCTAGGCCAGAACGTGAACGCCTATCACGGCACGCAGAACGGCGCGGATGTGGGCTTGGCGCAGCTGATTGACGCTTTGGCCAAGATCGACGGGCTCGAACGCCTGCGCTACACCACCAGCCATCCCAACGACATGGCCGATGACCTGATCGAGGCGCATGGAACGCAGCCCAAGCTGATGCCCTATCTGCACCTGCCGGTGCAATCCGGCTCTGACCGTATTCTTAAGGCGATGAACCGCAAGCACACTGCCGAAAGCTACCTGCGCCTGATCGAGCGTTTTCGCGCAGCGCGGCCGGATATCTTGCTGACCTCTGACTTTATCGTGGGCTTTCCGGGCGAAACCGATGCCGATTTTGAAGCGACCTTGGCGCTGATCCGGCAGGTGGGGTTCGGCATGGCCTATTCGTTCAAATACTCGGCGCGGCCGGGCACGCCCGCCGCCGAAAAGCCCGAACTGCCCGCTGACGTGGCGGATGCGCGGCTGCAAATTTTACAGGCGCTTGTGACGCAGCAGCAACGCGCGGCGCAAGATGCGATGGTGGGGCAGGTGTGCCATGTGCTTTACGAGAAAGTCGGGCGGATGCCGGGGCAGATGGTGGGCAAGTCTGACCACCTGATGGCGGTGCATGTCACCGATGCGACGGGCAAAGTGGGCGATCTGGTGCGGGTTTTGATAACGGGCGCTTCGACGAACTCTTTGGCGGCGGTGCCAGTGGTTTAAAATCGCTCGCCGAGGGATCGCATGCGGTGAAGTTTGGCACATACATCCATCGGGGCCAGATTTTACGTCAAGCGAAACGCTGGTCCAAATGTTAAGATGATCCATCCTGAGAAAAAAATGGGCCAAGTTTACCTTGGCCCATACGTATTTAAGTCGCTGGTGCTGTCACTGGCGACAGGAAGATCTCGACGCGCTGCAGCGCTGAGCCGTCGTCTCCGTGGCCAATGGCATCGGCTACACCGAGCGGATTGACCATGACACGGCTGGCATCAACGCCGTGTTCGACCAGAAACGCTAACACAGCTTTGGCACGCAAGGTGTCTTGGTCAGCCGCCTCATCCGGGCTTCGGAACGCGTTAACACTCGCCTTGATGGTTTTGCTAGACTCCATCACAGCGGCCACTTCCATCAACAAGTGTTCACTATCCGCAGCCGTGTCACTGTTCTTATCATAAAACAGCATATAGGCAGTTGGGACGGCTGACGGCAGATTGGTGTCCAACTTTTGCTGGTCTGTCGGTGCACAGGCGGACAGCGCAAAACTTGCAGCAATCGTCAGAGCAAGGCCGAGGCGTGTAACGATGCGCTTGATCATGGATTTGACAGATTACTTGCTGGCCAGTCGGGCAATGCCGTCGGCTCGGTGTCGCTGCTCAGAGTATGCGTGACGCCATTGATCGTGACCGAAACCGATCTGACACCGTCTTGGTTCGATGTCGTGGTGCTGATGACAGATGAACCTTCCGTTCCGGAATAAGATGTAACGGAGCCGTCCAATGACACGGGCACCGGCGCTGTGCCCGGTGCAGGTGCCGCCCTGCTGAATGTGATGCCGCCTAGGGATGCGGCACGGCACGCTTGATACAGTGTGACGAATTCCGGCAAGATATCTGCGCAAAGCACTTCGGCTGTTTGCGCAGCGTCCGCGGGTTCAGCGCACTGTTCATAAGCGGCCAAAGCTGCCGGATTTACATGCGTACAAACAACATTCTTTGCCTTGATCGCCTCAGGAATTGCGCCTGCGGAAGACGCATCCTGAGGGGCCTGCGCAGGCGTGGTGCAGGCAGATAGGGCAATGGCCAGTACGGGAAGGAGATGATATATTTTCAATTGCTGCTTCCTGACGGTTTGATCGCGCAGTGCTTGGCCTGCAGGAAAGATGACACGCCTTTAGGAACCTTGTTCATCGCGACAACACATGTTGGCTCAAAGCGCACGCTCATGCTGCTTACAACAACGGCACCTTCTTCGGTCAACTTGGCGTTAGTCGCAGCCTTTTTGGCATCAACCAGTTCTTGCTGGTTCTTCAGCGCAGTTTCGAACCCTTTGGCATTGGTCGAGCCAAGGCCCACACGTTCCATAGGGCCGGCCAAATAGGGATCTTCGCGCATCACTTCGACGGCCAAGCGCACCATAACTTGCGCTTCTTTTTCATTCATATGTTGAGACGCGCCAAGCAGAGTTTGCACCCAGTTTCTGCGCTGGCAGGAATCGTCTAGGCTTGTCTTTCCACCACCAATGGCCACACCGGCCACCGAGGTTGACGCGGTTGATGCTTCGCCTGTGCACGGACCGCCCGCGAAGGATGGCATTGCAGGTGCCGCTGGGCTATTTTCATTGTTCGACAAATCGAACTGGTTTCCACCCGACATGGATTGCGCTGTGCTGTCAGTGGTCGTCGTGACCCCGTAGAGATTTGTGGTATCTGGTACGGTTTCTGTCAGAGCCGCGAACGGAAGGAAGACCACCAATCCTGCAACCGCAGCCATTAAACGTGAAGACATGATTTACCCTCGGTTTTAAGGAATGGGAAAGCGACTTGCGTCGCTTTCCTTTAATTTAGCGTGACATGCCACTCAGTTCGAGTGGCGCTCTGCCATTCCTTAGGGGAGCAGATCACACAGAACCGAGTCAGCCGCGTCGCAAAGCGCTGCGCCGACCAAGCTGACGTCTGTGCCGTCCAGCGTAACCAAGGTTTCGGCCGAACCCAACACACCACCACTAAACAGATCCGAGGTAGCAGCTGTCAGCGAAATAGAACCACCGCCCAAGCTAAACACCGGCAGGTCGATGTCGGTCGGTTGCGTCTCGATCGAATAGTAAGTACCGGTCGGCATTGAATCAAAGATGTCGCTGAGGTCGCCGCTGATGACCGGCTCAAGGCTTGCATATTGGAAATAGCCTGCTTGCGCATCGAAGCTACCCCCAACGTTTGTGCCTGTCTGGCCCATAAAGTCGGCGGACGTGCCCGCCATCAGGAAGGCAGCCGATGACTCTGCCTCGCCATCCAACTGCGCCATCCCAGAAACCGAGTAGCTTTGATCCAGCGAATTGTCTGCATCGTCCACGGGGAGAGAAAGATCGTTGCTTGCTGTTGCATTCGACAACAGCGATGCGTCGAACGTGGTCGAGGTGCTGCCCGAAGCAGCCATTTGGCCAACGCCCATCAAGGTGCCCGAAACATCAACGGACCGTGTGTTGGTCACGTCGATCAAACCGCCCACCATGGCGCCGGCCTCAAGATCGACGTTCGAGCCAGCAACGGCTTGCGGGTAGTCTACGGGCATTGTGCTGATGCTCAGGCCAGAGTTAGAGACCACAACTGCGCCGGCGCCCTCGCCGTTGATGCCGATTAGGCCCTCTGACGACGAGCCCACGCCCGAAAATGTCCCGCCGGATGACGTGCTGGTCGAGATATCCAAAGTGAGGCTATCCGGTACCGTTTGCGCAGAAGCCCCAGCAGTCATGCAAGCCAGCATTGCTGTCGACAACAGTATTTGTTTCATTTCTTAACTCCCATAAGTGGCTTTGTGCCCAGTAGCCCGTGGACACATTGAATTGATGCCTAGGGTCAGGATGCATTGATTTTTGTTTCGCGGCATGATTCACTTTAGCGAAAACGGAGTGGTGGCATGCGCGATTTATACTGGTTAAGCGACACGCAGTTGGCCAAGCTTGAGCCCTTTTTCCCGAAGTCCCATGGCAAGCCCCGTG
>CANFSY010000021.1 GCA_947449875.1 Paracoccaceae bacterium | reverse complement strand
GATTAGGCCAAGGAGGGGGATGGGGTCAAGCAGTTGCGGGGGGGGGCGGGATGCTTTATGCGGGCGGCAAATCCGAACCTCGGGGGAAAAGATGGCATCTTCGCACAACGGCTTGACCTATGCAGACGCGGGCGTTGATATTGACGCGGGCAATGCCTTGGTGGACCGCATCAAGCCTGCCGCCAAGCGCACGCAGCGGGCGGGCAGCATGGGCGGGCTTGGCGGGTTCGGGGCTTTGTTTGATCTGAAGGGCGCGGGGTATAACGACCCCATTCTGGTTGCCGCCACCGACGGGGTGGGCACCAAGCTGCGCATTGCGATTGATACGGGCCATGTTTCGACCATCGGCATCGACCTTGTGGCCATGTGCGTCAACGATCTGGTCTGCCAAGGGGCCGAGCCGTTGATGTTCTTGGACTATTTTGCCACGGGCAAGCTGGATGTCGACCAGGCAACCGCCATCATCGAGGGCATCGCTTTGGGCTGCGAGCGGTCGGGCTGCGCCTTGGTCGGTGGCGAGACGGCGGAAATGCCCGGCATGTATCACGGCGGCGACTTTGATCTGGCAGGCTTTGCCGTCGGCGCGATGGAGCGGGGCTGCGATCTGCCGCGTGATGTGGCTTTGGGCGATGTGCTGATTGGCCTTGCCTCTGACGGGGTGCATTCCAACGGCTATTCCTTTGTGCGCAAAGTGGTCGAGCTGTCTGGCCTTGGCTGGGAGGCCCCCTGCCCCTTTGGCGATGGCACTTTGGGCGATGCTTTGCTGACGCCCACACGGCTTTATGTGAAACAAGCGCTGGCGGCGATCCGGGCGGGCGGGGTGCATGGGTTGGCGCATATCACCGGCGGTGGGTTGACCGAAAACCCGCCCCGCGTGATGCCCGCGGGGCTTGCCTGCCAGATCGACCTTGGCACTTGGGCGCTGCCGCCGGTGTTTCGCTGGCTGGCCAACACGGCCAATATGGCCGAGGCCGAGCTGCTGAAAACCTTTAACTGCGGCATCGGGATGATCTTGGTGGTTGACCCCGCAAGCGCCGAAGCGATCAGCGCGCTTTTGGCGGATTTGGGCGAAACCGTGATCCAACTGGGCCAGATCGTCGGCGGAGAGGGCGTGATCTACCAAGGCAAGCTTTTGTGATCCGCGTTGTCCTCCTGATTTCGGGGGGTGGCTCGAATATGCGGGCCTTGGTGGGGGCGATGCAGGGGGATCACCCGTGCCGGGCTGTTTTGGTGGCTTCCAACGATCCAATGGCCGCAGGGCTGGCTTGGGCGGCGGCGCAGGGCATTGCGACGGTGGCCGTTGGCCACCGCGACTACGGCCACGACCGCGCGGGGTTTGAATCCAGCCTTTTGGAGCAGGTCTTGGCGGTAAATCCCGATATCGTTTGCCTTGCAGGGTTCATGCGGATTTTGTCGCCAGAATTTGTCAGCCACTTTGCAGGCAAGATGCTGAACATTCACCCCTCGCTTTTGCCCAAATACCCCGGCCTGCACACCCACCAACGCGCCCTTGATGCGGGCGATGCGCAAGCGGGCTGCACGGTGCACGAGGTGACGCCCGAGCTGGACGCAGGCCCGATCCTTGGCCAAGCCCGCGTGGCGGTTTTGGCAGATGATACGGCCGACACTTTGGCAGCACGAGTCTTGGCGCAAGAGCACAAGCTTTACCCCGCCGTGTTGCGCCGCTTTGCCCAAGGGCAGCGTTCGCGCCTCGACTGGGGCTAAGGGGCTGGTCTGCCCGTCTTAGCGCCCCAAGGGCAGCGCCAGTTTGCGGTGGACCAGTTCCATCACAAAACGCGAGCGCACGCCTTTCAGCTCGATCCCATCCGTCAGGCGTTGGTAAAAGGCGTCATAGGCGGTCATGTCGGGAACCACGACCCGCAGCATATAGTCTGACAGGCCGCCAAGGCGCAAAACCTCGACCACTTCGGGAAAGCTTGCGACGACGGTCAAAAAGGTGTCTCGCCAAGCGGGGGTGTGGTTCATCGCCTCGATCTCGCAGAGCACGGTCAGGCCCAAACCCACTTTGCGCGGATCGACCAGCGCCACGCGGTTGGTGATGATGCCCGCCGCTTCCAGCTTTTGCACGCGCTTCCAGCAGGGGGTTTGCGACAGGCCCACCTTGTCAGCCAAGGTGGCAATGGGGAGGGTGGCATCGCGCTGCAGCTCTGTCAGGATCTTGCGGTCGATCTGGTCTAGGTCTTTCTCCATAGCCCTATGCCGAAATAAAATCGCGCACAAAGGCGCTGGCGGGGCGAGCGCGGATGTCTTGCGGGCGGCCCACTTGTTCGATGCGCCCCATCGACATGACCACAACCAGATCGGCCAGTTCCATCGCCTCGTCCTGATCATGGGTGACAAAGATCGTGGTCAATCCGGTGGTGTCGTGGATATCGCGCAGCCCTTGGCGCAGGTCTTTGCGCACGCGGGCATCTAACGCGCCAAAGGGTTCGTCCAGCAGCAACATGCGCGGTTCAATCGCCAAGGCCCGCGCCAAGGCCACACGCTGGCGCTGCCCGCCGGACAGTTGGTTGGGATAGCGCGCGCCGATGTCGGGCAACTGGATCAGATCCAGCAGCTTGGTGACACGCCGCGCAATTTCTGCCGCAGGGGGGCGGGTGGCGCGCGGGCGGGCGCGCAGGCCGTAGGCGATGTTTTCAAACACCGTCATATGGGCAAACAGCGCATAGCTTTGAAAGACAAAGCCTGCGCGGCGCTCTTGCACCGTTAACGCGGTGGCGTCGGCCCCGTCAAACAGCACCCGCCCCGCCGTTGGAAACTCTAACCCGCCCAAGATGCGCAGCAAGGTGGTCTTGCCCGACCCCGACGGCCCCAGCAGCGCCACCAGCGCGCCCGAGGGGATGGACAGCGACACAGGGGTCAGCGCCGCCGTGGTGCCGAATTCCTTGGAAATCTCGTCAATTTCAATTTGCATGATCGGATCCTAATGGCGATGGGTTGCGGCCAACTGGTCAGCATAGCGCCATTCCAGCAGCGATTTGAGGGCAAGGGTCACAAGGGCCAGCAGCGCCAGCACGGCGGCCAAAGTGAAGGCCGCAACCGAAGAGTATTCGTTATACAGCATCTCGATCGTGATCGGCATCGTGGCGGTCAGGCCGCGGATCTTGCCCGACACCACGGCCACAGCGCCAAATTCCCCCATGGCGCGGGCGTTGCACAACAGCACACCGTAGAGCAGTGCCCAGCGGATATTGGGCAAGGTGACCGTGAAAAACACCCGCCAGCCCGAAGCGCCCAAGGTCAGGGCCGCTTCTTCAGCGGCGCGGCCCTGTTCGACCATCACGGGGATCAACTCGCGGGCGACAAAGGGGAAGGTCACGAACATTGACGCCATCACAATCCCCGGCACCGCGAAAACCACGGGCAGTCCTTGCGCCACCAACCAAGAGCCAACCCACGAATTGGCCCCAAAGGTTAGCACGATGCACAGCCCCGCCACCACGGGCGAGACGGAAAAGGGAATGTCGATCAGCGTGATCAACACCGCCTTGCCGCGAAAGCTGTATTTGGTGATCAACCACGCCGCAGCCACGCCAAAGACGGCGTTCAGCGGCACGGCAAAGGCGGCCACAAACAGCGTCAGCCAGATCGCCGATTGCGATTCAGGATTGGCAAGCGTGGCCAAGGATGCCCCCACCCCCTCGCGCAGGGCCTCGTAAAAGACCGTGACCAGCGGGGCAAACAGCAGCACGGCCAAGATCGCCACGACCGCGAGTGTCAGGGTGATGCGCGCCCAAGGGGCCTCTGTCGCGGCGGGGCGGAAGGCGCGTGCGGGCGAGATATCAGACATAGGCCATCCTTTTGCGGCTAAAGACCTGTGCTGCATTGATGATAAACAGCATTCCAAACGACATCACCAACATGGCGATCCCGATCGCCGCAGCGCCGGGTTCGTTGTATTCTTCCAGCTTGATGACAATCAGCAGCGGCGCGATTTCGGTTTTCAGCGGGATGTTGCCGGCGATGAAAATGACCGATCCATATTCCCCCACCGCGCGCGCCAAAGACAAGGCAAAGCCCGTCAGGGCCGCAGGGGCCAGCATCGGCCAGATCACACGGCGCAGCGTATAAGCGCGGGTTGCCCCGAGCGTGGCCGAGGCTTCTTCCACCTCGCGTGCGATTTCTTCGATCACGGGTTGCACGGTGCGGGTGACAAAGGGCAATCCCACAAAGATCAACGCAATCAAGATGCCCCAGTGCGTATAGGCAATCTTGAACCCCCAGTCTTTGGCGATCTGGCCAAAGGCCCCGTTGGGGGCGTAAAGGGCCGTCAAAGCAATGCCCGCAACCGCCGTAGGCAAGGCAAAGGGCAGGTCGACCGCGGCGTTAAGCACTTTGCGAAACGGGAAGCGGTAGCGCACCAAGACCCACGCCAGCACCACGCCGAACACCAGATTGAACAGGGCCGCCACCAGCGACAGCCGAAACGACAGATACAACGCCGCCCAAGTGCGCGGCGTGTTCACCGCCGCCAGAAAGGCCGGGATACCCGCCGAAAAGCCCTGCACCAGCAAGCCTGCAATCGGCAAAAGCACCATCAAGCTGAGCATGGACAGGGTAATCCCGGCCGAGAGTCCTAGGCCGGGAATGGGGGATTTGTGCACGAAAGGTTGGCGCATCACAGGATCATTTCGCCGTGTAGATCTGATCGAACACGCCGCCATCGGCGAATTGTTCTTTCTGAACCTTGGCCCAACCGCCGAAATGGGCGATGTCGACCAGTTCAAGCTTGGGAAAGCGCGCCACATCGGCCGGATCAGCTTTCGACGTATCCCAGCCACGGTAGAAATCCTTGAAGATGATGGCTTGGGCTTCCGGTGTATACAGGAAGTTCAGATAGGCATCCGCCAGCTTGCGCTGCGCATCGTCGTGGATATTGGCATCCACCACAGCCACCGGCGGTTCGGCCAGAACCGAGATGGACGGCACCACGATGTCATAGGCATCCGCGCCAAGTTCTTTCTGGGCCAGATAGGCCTCATTCTCCCAAGCCAGCAGAACATCGCCGATTTCACGCTGGGTAAAGGTGGTCGTCGCATCGCGCGCACCTTTGTCCAGCACGGGGACGTGTTCATACAGCGATTTGACAAAAGCCTGCGGGTCTTGCCCGTTCTTTTCCGCCCAAGCCCAAGCCGCCAGATAGTTCCACCGCGCCCCGCCCGATGTTTTGGGGTTGGGGGTGATCACTTCCACACCGTCTTTCACCAGATCGCCCCAGTCTTTGATCGCCTTGGGGTTGCCGTGACGCACAAGGAACACGATGGTCGAGGTATAGGGCGAAGAATTATGCGGCAGTTTGCTTTGCCAATCTGTGGGCAACTTGCCCTCTTTGGCGATTTTGTCGATGTCAGCGGCCAAGGCCAGCGTGACAACCTGCGCATCCAGCCCTTCGATCACCGCGCGGGCCTGTGCACCCGACCCGCCGTGCGAGGCTTGAATTTCAGGCGCTGCATTGCCCTGCGCCACCCAGTAATCGGCAAAGGCCTTGTCGATGTCTTCGTAAAGCTCGCGCGTCGGGTCATAGCTGACGTTCAGCAGCGTTTGCGCTTGCGCGCCGTGCGGTGCGCCCAGCGCCAAGATGCCGGCGACAACAGCGGCCAAAATACTGCGCGTAAAGCGACGCACGGGCCAGCCGGTGAACCGTGCCGCACCGGTGGTGATGGTCACGCGCCCATCGGTCAGGTCAGCGATTTTCACGCCTTGCGCCAAAGTCTCTCCGGCCAATTTGATCGTGGTCAACATGTGTCTTTCCTTTCAAGGATGCGCCCGTGCCCAGCACGCCGCGCGGATCCAAAGTGGGTTGTCACAGTTCCTTGGGTCTCACCGAGCCATCCGATCGTTGCCCGTCTTTCGCCGCAGTCCTGCTTACCCCCTAATATCGACACATCCTATCGTGTATTGCAAAGGAAAAATATCGCTCTTTTTTATCGTGTTTTTGGAATCTCGTTCTTTCCGACGGGCGAGCGGCACCAAAACGCGCGCCGCAGGGGGTGCAGAGTGTGATTCCGCCAGAATCGATACGGTTTGCGCCAGTTTTGGCGCGCAACATGCTTAATTTCTGCACTGCAGCATGAAATTCCGCTCAAATCTCGGGCAAATGCAAACTTAGCCTAGACCTATGCAGGCGGCAGTGTTGCAGGCGGCCAAGACATTCTGCCTTGTGAACTGGCCCAAGACTGCTTGGGGTGAAGATGTGCGGTGGCGACCTGTTTTGGAACCCAGCCCCCACCGCACGGGTGCAACATATGCTGCCTGTCCAATATGGGCGGTTCTTTTCCGCTTGAAAAGGGCCTGTGGCAGTCCAAAAAGGGACTAAAACCATGAAACTAACCCGCCGCATGCTTTTGACCGGAGGCGCTGCCGCCTTTGTCGCCCCGCTTTTGACCCGTCCGGTCTTTGCTTCGGAAGAGACGATCAAAATCGGCGTCCTGCATTCGCTGTCTGGCACCATGGCCATTTCGGAAACCACGCTGAAAGACACGATGCTGATGCTGATTGACGCGCAAAACGCCAAGGGCGGCGTTTTGGGCAAGAAGCTGGAAGCCGTGGTGGTTGACCCGGCCTCTGACTGGCCGCTGTTCGCTGAAAAAGCGCGCGAGTTGCTGACGGTGGATAAGGTCGCCGTGATGTTTGGCTGCTGGACCTCGGTGTCGCGCAAATCGGTGCTGCCGGTGATCGAAGAGCTCAACGGCCTGCTGTTCTACCCCGTGCAATACGAGGGCGAGGAATCGTCCAAGAACGTGTTCTACACAGGGGCCGCCCCGAACCAACAGGCAATCCCTGCGACCGATTATTACCTGAACGAGTTGGGCATCCAGAAATTCGCGCTGCTGGGCACCGATTATGTCTATCCGCGCACCACGAACAACATCTTGGAAGCCTATCTGATCTCCAAAGGCATCGCCAAAGAAGACATCTTCGTCAACTACACCCCCTTTGGCCATTCGGACTGGTCCAAGATCGTCTCTGACGTGGTGGCTTTGGGGGCTGATGGCAAGAAGGTTGGCGTTTTGTCCACCATCAACGGCGATGCCAACATCGGCTTTTACAAAGAACTCGCCGCCGCTGGCGTGAAAGCTGACACCCTGCCCGTCTGCGCCTTTTCGGTCGGCGAAGAGGAATTGTCGGGGCTTGATACCTCGAACCTCGTCGGGCACTTGGCCGCTTGGAACTATTTCGAAAGTGCCGATACCGCGGAAAACAAAGCGTGGATCGACCAGTGGCACGCCTATACCAAGAACGACAAGCGCACCACCAATGACCCGATGGAGGCCCATTACATCGGCTTCAACATGTGGGTGAATGCGGTGACGGCGGCGGGCACGGTCGATGTTGACGCGGTGTCTGATGCGATGATCGGGCAGAAATTCCCCAACCTGACCGGCACTGTTGCCGAAATGCTGCCCAACCACCACCTGACCAAGCCGGTCCTGATCGGCGAAATCCGCGCGGATGGCCAGTTCGACATCATCAGCCAGACAGACCCCGTCCCCGGCGATGCGTGGACAGACTATCTGCCCGAGTCGGCTGTGCTGGAGTCGGATTGGAAAGACCTCAAGTGCGGCATGTACAACAAAGAAACCAAAACCTGCGTCCAGTTGAAATCCAACTACTGATCGCCGCTGTTTTTGTTCATCCGAAGGGGCCTTGACGGGCCCCTTCAAACCCAAGGTTTGCTAATGCGTTCCCTTATTCTTGCCGTTCTGCTGGCCTGCTTTGGCCTGCACGCCCAATGCGACACCGTGGCGCAGATTGCCACTGCCCATGCCGCCGATATCGCCAAACCCTCACGCCAAAGCATCGGGCCGGTGATTGCCGATCTGGCGGCTTCGGGCGACCCGATGGCCGCGAAATTGCTAGAGGCTTGGGGGAATAAGGCGCTGGGGCAGCGCAAAGCCGACAAGGCGTTTTTCCTGTTGGCCCCTGACCCTGCGGGCTATGCCCTGACCGATCTGACTGGGGCGTCAGCGGGCACTGCCGCCAAATCTGACATCAGTGAATTGAAACCCAACGCCGGTGTGCGCGGGCTGATCGCCTCTGCCCTTGTGCAGTTTACCCTGTCAGACCCTGATCCTGTCCGGCGGGCGGATGCCTTGACTTCGATTGCCCAAGACCCCAAGGCCGAAAGCCTCGCCCCCCTGCGCGCCGCGATTGACAGCGAAACCGACCCCGCCCTGAAAGCCCAAAAGCAGCGGCTAGAGCGGTTGTTGACCCTGCGTTTTGACACCGACCCTGCGGCACGCATCGCAGCCATTGACAGCTTCGGTTCCGACCTTGGCCTTGATCTGCGCGCCGCTTTGAACCCCCTGCTTGCCACAAGCCGCATTGCCACCCAAGATGACGGCGCGGGCCTGAACATCGCCCGCGTCCTGCATCCGGGCCGCGATCTGACCGCGGTTGAGGCTTATGATCTGCTGGTCACTACAGGTGCTGCCCCTGCCCGCCTGACGCATGACGATCAGAAAAAAGCCCTCGCAGCCCAGATCACAGACGGCAAAGTCGGCGGCATTGCGGTGGCCGACCTGACCGACCAAGCCGCCCGCGACCGCGCCTATACCGCGCTGGAAGCCGCAGGCGCTGTGCCCACCGCCGCCACCGATGACGAGGTCACCGCAGCCATCGCCGCCCATCATTTCTACGAAGCTTACGCCGAGCCTGACGCATCCGTCACCGCCGCCGCCCAAGCAGCGCTGGCCAAGATCAGCCGCGTGGTGGGCGCGATGCAGGTGGCCGACCTGACGCTGGACGGGCTGTCTTTGGCCGCGATTTACTTTCTGGCCGCCATCGGTCTGGCCATCACATTTGGCGTGATGGGCGTGATCAACATGGCGCACGGCGAGTTTATCACTATGGGGGCCTATACCGGCTATGTCGTCCAGCAAATCGTGCCGGGCTACACCGCCTCGCTGATCGTGGCCTTTCCTTTGGCCTTTGCGCTGACCTTTGGGGCAGGCGTGGCGCTGGAACGGCTGGTGATCCGCCATCTGTACAAACGCCCGTTGGAGACGTTGCTCGCGACCTTTGGCATCTCGATTGCGTTGCAGCAGCTTTTCAAGAACATCTTTGGCACCCAAGCCCGCCCGCTGACCTCTCCGCCGTGGCTGGACGGGGCGCTGACGCTGAACGATGTTGTATCCATCAGCTATATCCGCATCGCCATCTTTGGGCTGGCGCTGTTGTTTTTGGGCTTCTTTTTGTACCTGATGAACCGCACCCGCCTTGGGCTGGAAGTGCGCGCGGTCACCCAAAACCCCGCTATGGCGGCATCCATGGGCATCAATCCTGACCGCATCAATATGCTGACCTTCGGCCTTGGTTCTGGCATCGCGGGCATTGCGGGTGTGGCCATCGGGCTGTTTGCGAAAGTCACGTCGGAACTGGGCACCGATTACATCGTGCAATCTTTTATGACGGTGGTGGTCGGCGGGGTGGGCAATATCTGGGGTGCCTTGGCGGGGGCCACCATGATCGGCGGCTTTCAAAAAGCGATCGAGTGGTTGAACCCGTCGAACACCTTGGCGGCGCAGACCTATATGATCCTCTTTATCATCCTTTTCATCCAATTCCGCCCACGCGGGATCATCGCCCTTAAGGGGCGCGCGGCAGGTGACTGATATGACACATTCTTCCCCCCGATTTCCCGCCCCGTCCCAAGCGAAGACATCGCAGCACATCTTACGGCCGCGCAAAATGGCGCGCATCCCCGCAACGGTGGGGATGCTTGCCGCACTCGCGATCCTGACCTTGGCTGTCACCCTGCTGAGCCCCGCTTTTGGCATGGGAGAGATGTCAACCTCGTTCGTCAAGACCTTGGGCAAGACGCTGTGCTTGTGCCTCGCCGCTTTGGCGATGGATATCGTCTGGGGCTACACGGGTATTCTGTCCCTCGGCCACATGGCGTTTTTCGCGATTGGTGGCTATATGATCGGCCAATGGCTGATGTATGCGCGCACGCAAGAGATTGTGGTGCAAGCCCTTGCCTCTGGTCCCATCCCCGCCACGGCTGACGAGGTGGCCCAAGGCGTGGCCACCCAGATTTTCGGCGTGGTCGGCGGGTCTGACATGCCCATGATCTGGGGCTTTGCCCATTCGCTGCCCCTGCAACTGGTGCTGGTGGTCGCAGTGCCGGGGATCTTGGCGCTGATCTTTGGCTGGCTGGCCTTTCGCAGCCGTGTGACGGGGGTGTATCTGTCGATCCTGACCCAAGCCATGACCTTGGCGCTGTCACTGTATCTGTTCCAAAACGACAGCGGGTTGCGGGGCAACAATGGCCTGTCGGGCTTGCAAAACCTGCCCGCTTTGGGGGATGTGTCGCAAGATTTGGTGTCGATCTGGTTCTTTTGGGCCTCGGCCCTTGCCCTTGGTTTGGTGTATTTGGGGTTAAGCTGGGGAATATCGGGCAAGTTCGGCTCTGTCTTGCGCGCCATTCGCGATGACGAGGCGCGGGTGCGGTTTTTGGGCTATCCGGTTGAGGTCTATAAGCTGTTCGTCTTCACCCTGACGGCGGTGATCTGCGGGCTGGCGGGGGTGCTGTATTATCCGCAAGCGGGGATCATCAATCCGGCGGAACTGGCACCGATCGCGTCTATCTACCTTGCCGTCTGGGTGGCAATCGGCGGGCGCGGGCGGCTGTACGGGGCGGTGATCGGGGCGGCCTTTGTCTCGCTTTTGTCGTCGTGGTTCACCGGCGGGCGCGCGCCGAGTGTGAATTTGGGCGTGTATACCATCGACTGGGTCGATTGGTGGCAAGTTCTGCTGGGCCTGTCTTTCGTGGCCGTCACCCTGTTGGCCCCCAAAGGCATCGGCGGGCTGTTTGACCGCTTGACAGGCCAGCGTCCGCCCAACCGCAAGGGCGCGCCCTTGGGCCCGAACGAGGGCGCGTTGCAAGAGCAAGAGGCCGTGGAATGAGTGCGTTGTTGGAAGTTTCGGGCGT
Source organism: Paracoccaceae bacterium (assembly GCA_947449875.1). GTDB lineage: Bacteria > Pseudomonadota > Alphaproteobacteria > Rhodobacterales > Rhodobacteraceae > Stagnihabitans. Next base: position 21,029 of record CANFSY010000021.1, on the reverse strand, counting down.
ATCGGTCAGCTTTGACGGGTTCAAAGCCATCACAGACCTATCATTTTCCATCGGCCCCACTGAACTGCGCGCCATCATCGGGCCGAATGGTGCGGGCAAGACGACGTTTATGGATATCGTCACAGGCAAGACCAAGCCCAACTCCGGCACGGTGCTGTGGGGCGAAAAGGGCCAATCCCTGCTGGCCATGTCAGAAGCGGCGATTGCCCGTGCTGGGATTGGCCGCAAATTCCAACGGCCCACGGTGTTTGAAGATCAAACAGTGGCCGAAAACCTGATCCTTGCGCTGAAATCCAAACGCGGGCCTTTCGCCGCCCTTGGATTCAAGCTGTCAAAGGCCGGTCAGGGCAGGGTCGCAGATTTGGCCGCCCAAGTCGGGCTTCACGACCATCTGTCCCGCAAGGCGGGCGAATTGTCGCACGGGCAAAAACAATGGCTAGAGATTGCGATGCTTCTGGCCCAAGAACCCCGCCTGCTTTTGGTCGATGAACCCGCCGCCGGTATGACCTTGGCCGAGCGCGAGCAAACCACCGCCCTGCTGGTCGACATTGCGCGCACCCGTGCGGTGGTGGTGGTGGAACATGACATGGAGTTTGTCCGCCGTCTGGGCTGCCGCGTGACCGTTTTGCACGAAGGGTCGGTTTTGGCCGAAGGGTCGCTGGATCATGTGACCAAGAATCCCGATGTGATTGATGTTTATCTGGGGCGAGGATGATGCTGCAAACCAAGGGCCTAACGCTGCACTACGGCGGCAGCCAAATCCTGCACGGGATTGATTTTGAAGCAAAACCGGGTCAGGTGACCTGCGTTATGGGCACCAACGGCGTGGGCAAGACCAGCCTTCTTAAGGCGCTGGCGGGCACGCATATCCGCTCGGGTGGCGAGGTGATCTTGAACGGCGAACGCCTTGGCCGCTTGCGCCCGCAAGACATGGCCGCGCGGGGTGTGGCTGTGGTGCCGCAGGGGCGGATGATCTTTCCGCTTTTGACAGTGAAAGAAAATCTGGAAACCGGCTTCGCCCTTCTGCCGAAATCGGCCCAAAAAATCCCCGATGAAATCTATGATCTTTTCCCCGTGCTGCGCGATATGACCCGCAGGCGCGGCGGCGATTTGTCCGGCGGGCAGCAACAACAACTGGCCATCGCGCGCGCCATGATCATGCAGCCGCGCGTCTTGCTGATGGACGAGCCGACCGAGGGCATTCAGCCCAACATCATCCAGCAAATCGGCCGCGTGATCGAATACTTAAAATCCAAGGGCGATATCGCCATTGTGCTGGTCGAGCAGTATTTCGACTTTGCTTATGGCCTCGCCGACCAGTTCTATGTGCTGCGCCGCGGCGCTGTGGCTTTGCACGGCGCACGCGACCAGATCACGCAAGAGGCCCTGCGGGCCGAAGTGTCGGTTTAACCTAATATCTTGCGTCAGGCAGGCCGCAAAAGGCATCGACGGGGCTGTGGGGGTTCCACGGCGCGCGGCCCATCAAACACGCCACCACCGCGCGCTGCATGCTTGGCATTGTGGCATAGGCATTCACATAAGCGGGCGCGCGGGGCGCATCGTACAGGTAATAGGGATAGCCAAACGAGATCATCAGCGTGGGAATCTCATTCCAATGCCGCGCCATGGCTGCGCCGAAATTGCCGGTGATTTTCAGCCAATCAAGGAAGATCCGGCCCCGTGTCAGCAGGGTTTCTTCGCCAAAGAGGTAAATCATCAGGTCATAATCAGCGGCAGAGGGTAGCGTTTGCGCGGTGTGGAGTGTGACCTCGAACCCTTCGGCTTTTAGCATGTCGGGCAGATCAAAGGGGATAGGCTGGGGGAAAAACGGCACCACGATGCCCGATGTCACCACCAAGACCCGCTTATGCTTGGCCGGCGACAGCGGCAAAAGCCCCTGCACATCCTTCACCAAGGTCGGCGCGCGTTGGGTAATGTCTTGCGCTGCGGCCTTATCCTGCGGCCGCGCCAGCGCGGCCTTGTTCACCTTCGCCACACCCTGATGCAGCCCTGCCCAAGCCTTCAGGCCCAAAATGCGTGTCAAAGCCTGATCCAAACGCGCTTCACTGATCCGCCCATCGGCGACAGCGGCGCTGATCAACGCCACATCGGCGGCGGCATCGCGCGAAAACAAGATGATGTCGCAGCCGTTTTCAATCACCTCCGGCAGCATTTCAGCCCGCGACGCCCAGGATCCAAAGCCCGCCATAGGTGTCGCATCCGAAACAATCAGCCCGTTAAACCCCAACTGCCCGCGCAACAGATCAAGGTTCAAGGCTTTTGAAACGGCGGCGGGGCGATACGCCTCGAGCCCCGCGCTGGGATTTTGCGCCAAGATATAGGCGGGCAAGGCGATATGGGCCGACATAACCGACATCACCCCTTGGGCGATGGCGGCACGGTACAGGCGGCCAAAACTTGCCTCCCATTCGTCCATTGTCAGGGGGTTGATCGTGGTGACCAAATGCTGGTCGCGGTCGTCATAGCCTTCACCGGGCCAGTGTTTGACGGTTGCCGCAACGCCCGCCGACTGGAATTCGTCAATCTGCGCAAGGGCTTGCGCTTCAATTGTCTCTACCGACGCACCAAAGCCGCGCGTGGCAACGATGGCGCTGCGAAAGGCGTGGTTGATGTCGATGACCGGCGTGAAGGACCAGTTGATGCCGACGGCGCGCGCCTCTTGCGCCATGATGCGGCTGATGGTGCGGCTGGCTTGCACGTCGTTGACGGCGGCCAAGGCAAGGGGGTTTGGCACCTCGGTGCCCACGGGCAGCGACATGCGGCTGCCCTCGAGGTCGGCGGAAACAAACAGCGGCACTTTGGCCGCGCCCTGCAACGTGTCGATGAACTGCGCCTCATACGCCAGATCGGCCGAGAAATTCCGCGTGATGCCGGCGGGCTTCAGCTGGGCAAGGCGCGCCAATTCGTCAGGGTCCTGCCCCATCGAATGGAACACAAACAACTGGCCGATCTTTTCGGCCTGCGTCATCTGCGCCTTGGTCGCCTTAACCCAGTCAATCGCGGCCTGAGTCAGGCCAAAGGGCGCTTTGCGCAGAAGATCGGTGCTGTCCATGATGGTCCTTCGGAATCGATGACGAGCCGTATTAGAGCCTGATTGCACGATTTTGCAAAGCCCACCCCTTGCGCCTGCCCCCTGCCCCTTTCATGCTGCCCGCGCAGGCAAAAGGGGCCGTCATGACGATCAGCGAAACAATCTTGCTGTTTTGCGGCGGGGTGATGGCAGGGATTATCAACGTAATCGTGGGCGGCGCAGGGTTTATGACCTTTCCGCTGCTGATGGCCGCCGGCATGAGCGAGATCGAGGCGAATGCCTCGAACTTCGTTGCGGTTTTACCGGCCAATCTGGTTGGCACCTTTGTGTATCGCAAAGAATTGGCATCGGTGCGCAAACATCTGCCGCTACGGCTGTTTATGGCGGCCACGGGCGGGTTGATCGGGTCGCTGATCCTGACGCTGACAGGGCAAGCGTCGTTTCAATCGGCGGTGCCGTGGTTGTTGCTGTTTGCCACCACGACCTTTGCTATAGGCCCGCGCGTCAAGGCGAAAATAGACACATACCCCCAATTCGACCAAAGCCAATGGCTGTGGCTGCAACTGGTGCTGGAGTTTTGCGTTTACATTTATTCGGGCTATTTCGGCCTTGGCATGGGTATTATTTTATTCGCGATCTACGGCATCTTTTCGCAAATGACGCTGCACCAAGGCAACGCGGTGCGCAATATCACGACCAGTCTGTCAAGTCTGGTGGCGATTGGGATTTTTATTCACTCTGGCTTGATCCGCTGGTTGCCGTCGCTGATTATGATGTCGGGGGCCGTTGCGGGCGGGTTTGTGGCGGTGCATATCGCCAAACGCCTTCCCGCAGCTTGGGTGCGCAGCGCGATATTGATCTGGGCCGCAGCTTTGACCGGTCTTGCCTTTTATCGCTATTTTTAGGGGCAAGAATGGCCTAAACTTCTTTAAAAAAACATTTTTTTAAGTCACCCAGTCAAACCATCGCACCAAAGGCGGCTAGCCTGCGGCCGTCTGAGTTGTTAAGGTCTTGGTGTCAGGACTTGGCCGATCACTTCGGCGTGTTCGTGACCAGCGGAGCGTGTTCGTCTTTGAAACCCGATGAAATCCTTGTTGTCGATTTGGACGGCACGCTGTTGCGCAGCGATATGCTGTACGAAAGCTTTTGGTCGGCTTTTGGTAAAGACTGGCGCAGCCCTTTCTTATCGGTTGGTGCGCTGATGGGGGGGCGGGCATCGCTGAAGCGCCATCTGGCTTTGGCCTCGTCTGTACAGGCCCCCACCCTGCCCTACGACCCCGAGGTGATCGCCTATGTCAAAGCTTGGCGGGCGTCGGGGGCAAGAACAGCTCTTGTCACCGCCAGCGACCAATCCTTCGCCGAAGCGGTCGTGGCGCATCTGGGCATCTTTGACGAGGCCTATGGCTCTGACGGTCAATCGAATCTGAAGGGCGAGCGCAAGGGTGACTTTCTGGAAAAGCGCTTTGGGTCGAAGGGCTTTGCCTATATGGGCGATGCATCGGCAGATGTGCCGGTCTGGAGGCGCGCCTCGAAGGCCATCACGGTCAATGCGCCCATGACCGTAAGGCAAAGCGCCGAACAAGTGTGCGCACAGGTCGAACATCTTGTCACCCAGACCAGATCCATCACGCCCTACATCAAAGCGATGCGGCCCCATCAATGGCTGAAGAACATGATCGTTTTCTTGCCCTTGCTGGCGGCGCACCGGTTCGATGCTCAGGCCTTTATTTTATCGGGGATCGCCTTTGTTAGCTTCAGCCTGATCGCGTCGAGCGTTTATGTGCTGAACGATCTGCTGGATCTTGGTGCCGACCGTGCCCACCCGCGCAAGAAGAACCGCCCCTTTGCCGCAGGCCGCATCCCGCTTGCCCATGGCACATGGATGGCGGCAGGGTTGCTTGGTCTGGGCGGCGGGCTTGCGATCAGCATAAGCGCTGCATTTTTGATGGTCATGGCGGGGTATTATCTGCTGACCTTAGCCTATTCCTTGCACCTTAAACGGCGGGCGGTGATCGACATTTGTGTCCTTGCGGCGCTGTACACCGCGCGCATCATCGCGGGCGGCGTTGCCACGGGCATTGCTTTGTCGGTGTGGCTGCTGGCCTTTTCATCCTTTTTCTTTTTGTCTTTGGCGGCGGTCAAACGGCAAGCCGAACTGATCGACACCGCCGATCGCGGGACGCAACCCTCCAGCGGGCGCGGGTATGTGGTGACCGATCTGCCGATTATCTCGATGATTGCAATCGGTGCGGGCTATGTGTCGGTTCTGGTGATGGCGCTTTATGTCAACTCTCCGGCGGTGGCTGGGCTTTACGTGCATCCACAAACCCTGTGGGGCATCTGCGCGGTGCTGTTTTACTGGATCACCCGAACGGTATTGATCGCCCATCGTGGCCAGATGCACGACGATCCGGTGGTTTACGCGGCCAAAGACCGCATCAGCCAAATGTGCCTGCTGGTTATGCTTGGACTGGCACTTGCCGGAGCGGTGGCATGACCCTGCGCGCCCTTGTGATAAAATACGCAGCCTTTGCCGGTGTGGCAATGCTGGCAAACCTTGCGACCCAACGGCTGGTCTTGCAGGGCACACAAACGGGCGGCCATTTCGCGCTGGCAGTTGGGGCCGGAACCCTTGTGGGCCTGCTGATCAAATACGTTCTGGACAAACGCTGGATCTTTTATGACGTCGAAACCGGCGCAAAGAACCATAGTCGCAAATTCACGCTGTACGTGGCGATGGGACTTGTGACGACAGGTATATTCTGGGGCACCGAGACGGCTTTTTGGCTGATCTGGCAGACAGATAGGCTGCGTGAACTGGGCGCCCTTGTCGGGCTGTCGATCGGCTATTTCATAAAGTACACCCTTGACCGGCGCTTTGTGTTCAAGACCCCGCACAAATACCCCAATCTTGGCCATTCATCCGGGGGCAAAAATGTTCGTTAAAATTCAAGATATCACCAGTTTCGAGCCCTATGATGCCGTGATCATCGGGTCAGGTCCGGCAGGTGCCACGGTGGCACAATCTTTCCTGCGGCGCGGCAGAAAGGTTCTGGTGGTTGAAACAGGCAGTGCGACCGTCGAAACCGACGTGCAAGACAGCTATTCGGTCATTCACGGCCAAGGTCATTTTGATTCCAACTACTGGCCCCAGCACTGGATTCGCGCCTTGGGCGGAACGTCGGCTGTCTGGGCCGGATGGATGAAACCGCTGAGCGCGCGCAACATGGTGTCTTGGCCTGTCACGCGCGGCGAACTTGCGCCGTGGTATGATCACGCCGCCGTGACGCTGGGGCGCGATCCCATGATCAGCACCTGGCAGTCCGCAGGGGTGCCGGGTTTTGATCTTAAGCCATTTTCGCGGGGCAATACCGCGCGTTACGGCGAAGCGGCAGGCGAGGCAATCTGGTCTGACACGCATGTCCATGTGCTGTTGAATGCCACGATATCGCGCCTTCATCCGCGCCATGATCGCACGGGCATCGAACGGATCACAGCCTTCGTCGCCCCCGACCTTGATGTCGAGATTGACATAGCGGCGCACCAGACGGTTGTGCTTGCGGCAGGGGGCATGGGCAATGCGCAAATCCTTCTAGGATCAACCGACGGCACCAACGCGGCCGTCGGCAACGATACCGATCAGGTGGGGCGCTACCTGATGGAGCACCCCCATTTTTATGAGTGTGCCACGCTGATTGTCAAAGAAAGCTTCGCGTTTACAACTCCGCCGCCGTCTTTCGGCAGGTTTGTCCCTGCCCTTGTGCCAGACGATGCGACGCACGCCGCTGCAGGCGGGGTGGATGCAAGCTTTGAATTGGCTGAAATTCCCTTAACCCCAGAAGATGACCTCCAAAGCCTGATCGTCGAACGGCTGGGGGGGCAGGCGAAGGCCTATGTCTTAAACGCCAGAACGGAAATGCGCGCAGACCCGTCCAACCGCGTCGAGCGTATCTTTGGCACCGATCCCTCTGGCCTGCCGCGTTTGCGCGCAACTTGCATTTTTAACGCGGATGATTACAGAAGTGTGCTGCACTATCTGAATGCCCTTGGAAAATCCGTTGCAGACCAAGACATTGGCCGCGTCGGCATTATAAATGATCACCTGTTTAGCAATGTGACAGGAGGGGGGCACACCATGGGAACGACGCGGATGGGCAGTGATCCCAAAACAAGTGTTGTCGATAAAGATTGTCGGGTGCACGGGTATTCGAATTTGTTTATCGCAGGTTCGTCGGTGTTTACCACGGGTGGCTATTCTAATCCGACCATGACGATTGTGGCTTTGGCGGCACGTCTTGGCGAATTTTTGGGGGGTAAGGCATGAGGATGAACCGACGCGATGTCTTGTTCGGCGCGCTTGGGTTCGCCGTGGGCGGGGCCCTCGCCGCGGGGACGGGCTTGGGGTATATGTTTTACAGGCGCGCAACGCTCGCAAAGGCCAAGGGCCGCCGCACGGTTGTGAGCGACAGTCTTGACGACTGGGTTCTGACAGATGCCGATCGGACCGCCCTTGCGCACAGCGCAGATCAGGCGGGGCCGTTGATGATGTTGAATAATGTTGATCTGCCCGGAGCCGGCGACATTCGGTCCGCGCAGGTCACCGATGTCGCCGAATGCGCGGCTCTTTGCGAGGCCGATGCAAATTGCAACGCCTTTACCTTCGCCCGCCCGTCGCATCCCAAGGTCGAAAAACGCAACAAGTGCTGGATCAAATCCGATCAGACACCACCGAAAAAGGTCGTCGACATTCACTACATTTCCGGCCTGCGGCCATGAATGGCGCACGGGTGGGCAACGTGATTACGTGGCCGCGCGAACTCTTGTCATGAACCTGTCAGGCTGGGGGCGATTTCCTGTGCTAGCGGCGCGGACCCTTCAGCCGCGCTCGGTAGATGCCTTGCGCGATATAGTTTTGTGTGAACCTGACATGATCGCCCGTGGCAACGGGCGGGCTTACGGCGATAGTGCGGTGAACACTGCCGCCACGATAGACATGCGCCGTTTCAACCGGATGCTGGCATTTGACCCCGCCACGGGTCAGTTGGTGGCCGAGGCCGGTGTGCTGCTGGGCGACATCATCGCCGCCTTTCTGCCGCGGGGTTGGTTCCCGATGGTGACGCCCGGAACCAAGTTTGTCACGCTGGGGGGGGCGATTGCGGCCGACGTGCACGGCAAGAACCACCATAAGGACGGAAGTTTTCGGGCCTGTGTGGACTGGATCGACGTGATGGGGCTGGATGGTGACATTCGCCGGTGCACTCCGAACGATCCCACCCCTCTGTTTGACCACACGCTCGGCGGCATGGGTTTGACCGGCATCATCCTGCGGGCCGCTCTCCGCCTGAGGCCAGTGCAAAGTGCTTGGATGCGCCAGACAACCATCCCAGCCCCCAATCTGAAAGCGGCGATGGCCGCCTTTGAGACAGCGCAAGACGCCACCTATTCGGTGGCGTGGATCGATTGCCTTCCGACGGGCAGCCATCTTGGCCGGTCGCTGGTGATGCTGGCAGAACACGCAACGCCAAGCGATTTATCGCCAGACCAAAAATTAGATCCGTTCCAGATCAACCCAAAAAGAAAGCTGTCCGTTCCCTTAGACTTTCCGGCGTTTTGTCTGAACCGTTTGACGGTGCGGGCCTTCAACGCCCTGTATTACCGGGCTGGCGCGCAAAAATCGGGCGAACAGCTTGTCGACTGGGACAGCTACTTTTACCCGCTGGATGCGATCTTGGGCTGGAACCGGATTTATGGCAGCAAGGGCTTTGTTCAGTTTCAATGCGTCTTGCCATTAAACCGCGCAGACTCCGGCCTATCAGCCCTGTTGAATGCGATTGCGAAAGCCGGATCGCCAAGTTTTCTTTCGGTTCTCAAACGTTTTGGCCCGCAAAACAGCGCCTTTTCCTTCCCGATGGAAGGCTACACGCTGGCGCTGGATTTTGCGGTCACACCGCAAACTCTTGCCCTGCTGGACCGTCTGGATCAGATCACCCTTGATCACGGCGGGCGCTTTTATCTGGCCAAAGACAGCCGGATGACGGCCGACACGCTGCGCGCGTCAGACCGGCGCGTCGGCGATTTCACGGCCCACCGCGACAGCCTTGGGCTTCAAAGCCGGTTCAAATCGGCACAATCCGAAAGGCTGGCCTTGTGACAAAACCTTTGGTCCTTATCCTTGGCGCGGGGTCTGACATCGCAAAAGCGGTCGCGCATCATTTTGCAGCCCTTGGTCACCCGCTCCAACTCGCCGCGCGCAACACGGCTGCGCTGCAGGCAGACCAGACAGACATCGCGCTGCGCTACGGGGTCGGCGTCACTGTGCACGCCTTCGATGCTTTGGCGATCCAGACGCATGAAAGCTTTGTCACGGCCCTGCCTGACCTGCCCGAAATTGCGGTCTGTGCCGTGGGCCTGATGGGCCAACAAGCCGAAAACGAACGCGACATCCAAGCCGCCTGCCGCGTGATGCGCACCAATTTCGAAGGCCCCGCCAGCATCCTTGCCGTCCTTGCCAACAGGTTCGAGGCACGTGGCAACGGCACATTGGTCGGCATCAGTTCGGTCGCAGGCGAACGGGGCCGCGCCACAAACTACGTCTACGGCGCGGCAAAAGCTGGCTTTACGGCGTTCCTGTCAGGCCTGCGCAACCGTCTTGCCAAGCGCGGTGTCCATGTTGTGACTGTTCTGCCGGGCTTTGTTGCGACGCAAATGACTGTCGGCATGAACCTGCCAGCCAAACTAACCGCTCAACCGCAAGACGTCGCCCGCGCAATCGCACGGGCCGTGGAACGCAAAACGAATATCCTTTATGTCTACCCGATCTGGCGCTTGATTATGGGGATCATCCGAAATATCCCGGAGCAGGTATTTAAAAGGATGGTCCTGTGACGGACGAATTGAAAAAACATCAGCGCTTGATAGCCTTTGCTATTTTGATGTCACTGCCTGTGGCTGCGACGCTATGGCTATCGTGGATCGCCGGACCATATTCTTGGGATGACGGTGCAATCACACTCGCCTTTGGTCGCACGCTGTTTGAAACTGGGGAATTTGCGCTGACCGCCGTCAGTCCTCGGGTCGAAGGATCCTCCAGCCTTCTGTACACTGTGTTAAACGGCTCTTTGATTCACTTTCTAGGGTTGAATTTCTATGCGGCAATTGACGCGTCTAGAATTGTTACCGCCGTTTTTCTAGGAGCGACATCAGCCCTGCTGTTTCATATTTTGCAAAAATATTGTCGACCGTCGCAAGCCTTCATAACGGCTTTTTTGTATTGTATCCTTCCCGTCAATTACTGTGAAGCCTTCAACGGAATGGAGATGATCGCCCTTGGATTCTTTTTTCTGCTGTATTTCAGGTTGCTCGACACCAGACCTGTTGCGGCTCTGGTCGTCTTACCCTTCCTGCTGCTGACGCGTGTTGAAGCTGGTTTTTATGTTCTGGCTGTGCTGGCTCTTTCGAGCGGCCTTGCCGCGCGTGCGATGCGGCGACGGTATTGGATGCATTTTGCCTTTGCCTTTGGGTTGTTAGCATTACTCGAAATTTTTAGATTTTATTATTTCGGGTCGCTAATACCGAATACAGTTCTGGCTAAGATGCACATCCCTTACAGCCGTGAAGGGCAAGACGAGGTGTTCAGGAAACTTGAAGGTGTGCTCATTTTCATAAAATTTTATGCCTTTCCCGCTCTCGCTGTCCTTGGTGCCATTCCTTTGGCCAAGTCGAATGCCCATATCCGACCAGATACATTTATTATTTTTGCCTTTGCTGTGTTTGCCTTTATCACCGGCAGCAATTGGGGATACGACGCGCGCATGACTCTTGGTCTTTTAGCACCAGCACTCGTCGCTGTCGCGGCATCGGGCGCGATTTTCGCGGCAAGGTTCAAAATAGCGAATGCGCTGTCGGTCTCTTTTGTCTTGGTCGCACTGACCCTATTCACACACAGCATAGGCTCAATTCACAGCGTCTCAGCCTTCGCTGGTTCGGTTAGAGCTGCGATCGAGTTCAAGAAAGCCGCCGCGACCAACACGTCAAATACAAATCCCTCAGCACATTACATAAGTGGATTTTACAGGATAACGCCAGAAAATTACAAGATAACAGGCGAAGCCGTCGCAGCGCTCGCCGATCGTCTTTCGCTTTCTGCCATCATATTTGCAACACCAGATGTTGGCGGCCTTGGATTGTGTTGCAACAGGATCGCAGTCTTGGATATTGCGCTTCTGACCAATCCTGTTCTTGCTGTTGATGGATATGCGCATTTCGACGCGTATCTTTCTAGCGTCAAACCTGACATTATTGAAACACATGGTATCTGGTCGCAAGTGTCGAATATTTACAGCGGAGCATTCTTTCGACAAACATATCTTCCGATCGTTTTTCGTGATAACTTATTTTATCTTCGAAACGATCATGTTGAAAGACTTTTGGCAGGCCACGCCGCAAGAGAAGTGCCCATAACCGCCGCAAGTCTTAAAGGTGTTCGGTATTCTTCAAAACCCATTGATGCGGACTATCGTGCTTTGGTTGGAAAAGTAGTCTTTGTTCAGTAGAAAGCTTACCCTCGTTTAGACCACAGTTTTCACGCAAAGATCGACCTGCGCCATTGCAAAATTTCTGCGAATGCAGTCCAACGTCTGCTATTATATCTGCAATTCTAAGGCGCTTCCCAGCAATTAACGGAGGCGGGCGCCCACGTTTGATGCGCCAGCAAATTACCCTTGCCCCATCGACGGTTTCGCGCAAGTTTGCGGGCAAGAGATCCGTGTGTCGCGACCAAACGCGCCACGGCCTAAGGGAAAGTTTGATGGCGCACCCAAGTGTGGATCTGGTGATTTTCGACTGTGACGGCGTGTTGATCGACTCGGAAATCATCAGCGCGCGGATGTTGGTGGCTGAATTGGCAAAGCTGGGCGTGCAGATCGACATGGCCTATGTGGCGCAGCACTTTCTGGGGCGCAGTTATCCAACCGTCATGGCGCAAATCCGGCGCGAGTTCGGGCTGGATCTGCCAGCCGCGTTTGAAGACGCCTACCGCAGCCGTCTGATGGCGGCGTTTGAGGTCGGTCTGACGGTGATGCCCGATGTAAGCCGTGTTTTGCAGGATTTGGCGCTGCCGTGGTGTGTGGCGACATCGTCTAGCCCCAAACGCGCGTCGCGGTCGTTAGAGATTGCGCAGCTGGATCATCTGGTGGGCGACGGGCTTTACACCGCCTCTATGGTTGCACGCGGCAAGCCTGCGCCGGATTTGTTCTTGCATGTCGCCAAAGAGCGCGGGGTTGACCCCAGCCGCTGTCTGGTGATCGAAGACAGTCTGAACGGCGTGCGCGCTGGCATCGCTGCTGGCATGCAAGTTTGGCGTTTTACGGGCGGCAGCCATCTGATCGGCCAAAGTCTGGACGCGCCCGAGGATGCCCGCGCAGACCTGCAGTTTGACCGATTTGCCGATTTTTTCACCCTGCCCCCTGCCCTACCGCGGAGAAGCTGATGGCGCGCATTCTGACCACGGCCCCGTCCGAACCCTCGCTGCATGACGAAGCGGCGCGGGCGGGGTGGTTGTATTATCTGGGCGGGCTGACCCAAGACCAGATCGCCGCCGAACTGGGCGTGTCGCGCCAACGCGCGCAGCGGCTGGTCAGTCGGGCTGTGGCGGAAGGTCTTATTCAAGTGCGCCTGTCGCACCGCATCGGCGCGTGCCTGACGCTAGAGGCCGAGTTGACTGACCGCTACGGGCTGACGCGCTGCCGCGTGGCACCTTCGCCCGGGACGGGGGGGGATCTGGTGCGCGCCACCTCGCCCGCGGCCGCCGCTGAACTGGAGCGGGTTTTGCGCATGCCCGACCCCAAGGTGATTGCCCTTGGCACGGGCCGCAGCATGCGCGGCATGGTCGACGCGATGGAGACGGTCGAGGCCAGCCAGCACCGTCTGGTGTCGATGATCGGCAATATCGCCCCCGACGGGTCAGCCAGCTTCTTTGATGTGGTCATGCGCATCGCCGACAAGGTGCGCGCGCCGCATTATCCCATGCCCGTGCCCGTGATCTCGCCCACCCCCGAGGAAAACGCGGCCTTTCATGCGCTAGGGCCGGTGCGCAAAGTGGTCGATCTGGCACGGTCGGCGGATGTGATCTTTGTGGGCGTGGGCCAGATGTCTGACGACGCGCCGCTTTTGGCCGACGGTTTCGTCTCGCGCGCCGAACTTGACGAGATGCAGGCCGCAGGGGCCACGGGGGAAGTGGCCGGATGGGTCTATGATTCGCACGGCAATTATCTAGAGGTCGGCACAAACCGGCGCACCGGCGGGGTGCGGGTCGAGCAGGGATTGGCCCGAATGGCCGTTGGAATCGCCGCTGGCCCCAGCAAGGTGCGCGCCATTGCTGCAGCGCTGCAATCACGCATTATCAATGGCTTGGTTACCGAAGAAGCCACTGCAGGCGCCATTTTGGCCCTATAAGCCTTTGCAGGTGCAGCATGAAAAAGGGCTTGACGGATTATGGGTGGCTATGAGCATTTATCCACTAAGCGATGAAATGCTCACTCGCTGATCTGGGAGGATACAAATGACGATGACGCTGCGCGCGCTTTTGGGCGCAACGGCTGCGCTTGCCCTGACGGGTATGGCGATGGCCGAGACGACCGAGATCACTGTGGCCACCGTGAACAACGGCGACATGATCCGGATGCAAGGGTTGATGGATGATTTTTACGCCAAAAACCCCGACATTCATGTGAATTGGGTGACGCTGGAAGAAAACGTCCTGCGTCAAAAAGTCACGACAGACATCGCCACCAAAGGCGGTCAGTTTGACGTGTTGACCATCGGCACCTACGAAGTTCCGATCTGGGGCAAGCAAGGCTGGCTGGTCTCGCTGGACGATCTGCCGGAAGATTACAACAAAGCCGACCTGCTGCCCGCAATCGCTGGCGGTTTGACGGTGGATGGCCACCTGTACGCATCGCCCTTCTACGGCGAAAGCTCGATGGTGATGTACCGCAAAGACCTGATGGACGCCGCTGGCCTGACCATGCCCGACGCGCCGACATGGACTGACATCGAAAAGGCCGCTGCGGCCATGACCGACAAGTCCAAAGAACAGTATGGCATCTGCCTGCGCGGCAAAGCCGGCTGGGGCGAGAACATGGCCTTCCTGACCGCCATGTCCAACTCGTTCGGCGCCAAGTGGTTCGACATGGACTGGAAGCCCCAGTTCGACCAGAAGCCTTGGGCTGACACGCTGGCCTTCTATCTGCACCTGATGAACGACTACGGCCCCCCCGGTGCATCCAACAACGGCTTCAACGAAAACCTTGCTTTGATGCAACAAGGCCATTGCGGCATGTGGATCGACGCGACGGTTGCGGCCTCGTTCGTGACGGGCAAAGACAGCACCGTGGCCGACAAGATGGCCTTCGCCTTGGCCCCCGACAATGGTTTGGGCAAGCGCGGCAACTGGCTGTGGGCATGGTCGTTGGCCATTCCGGCTGGCACGCAGAAAGAAGCTGCGGCAAAAGCTTTCGTCAACTGGGCAACCAACCCCGCCTATCTGGAACTGGTCGCTTCGAAAGAAGGCTGGGCGAACGTTCCCCCGGGCACGCGCACCTCGCTGTATGCCAACGCAGAATATGCCAAGGTGCCCTTCGCCAAGATGACGCTTGACAGCATCAACGCGGCAGACCCGACCCATCCGACGGTTGACGACGTGCCCTATGTCGGCGTGCAGTTCGTGGCTATTCCCGAATTTGCAGGGATCGCAACGGAAGTTGGTCAGCAATTCTCGGCCGCTTTGGCTGGCACCACCACGGCCGCTGACGCCTTGGCCGCCGCACAAGAGCTGACGACGACCGAAATGACCAAAGCCGGTTACATCAAGTAACCAACGACGGGGCCGCCATCTCCCAAGGGGCGGCCCCTTTGCCTTTTCTGTCCGGGCCAAAGCGCCTAATCTTCCCCGAAATCGCAACTGAACCGGAGGTTTGCCATGGCAACCCAACATTCCCGTATGGCCGCGCGCGTGATGGTGGCCCCCTCGGTCGGACTGTTGTTTGTCTGGATGATTGTGCCCTTGGTGACGACGATTTACTTTAGCTTTTTGATTTACAACCAATTGTACCCTGACCGCCAAGGCTGGGCGGGGTTTGACAATTACTATTACTTTCTGACCGATCGGTCATTTTTGGAAGCGATCTGGAATTCGATTGTGCTGGTGGGCGGGGTGTTGATCGTCACCGTGATCGGCGGAATTCTTCTGGCGCTGCTGTTGAACATGCCGTTTTGGGGCCAAGGCATTGTGCGCATCATGGTGATAGCGCCGTTCTTTGTGATGCCCACCGTGTCGGCCCTTGTCTGGAAGAACATGTTCATGAACCCCGTGAACGGCATGTTCGCGCATATCGCCAAGGCGGTGGGGTTAGAACCCTTTGACTTTCTGGGCCATGCGCCCATGGCGTCAATCATCGGGATCGTGTCTTGGGAATGGCTGCCCTTTGCCACGCTAATCTTGCTGACCGCCCTGCAATCGCTGGACAGCGAGCAACAAGAAGCCGCCGAAATGGACGGCGCTGGCCGCTTAAGCCGCTTTATCTACCTGACCCTGCCGCATCTGACCCGTGCCATCACGGTTGTCATCTTGATACAGACGATCTTCTTGCTGTCGATCTATGCCGAAATTGCCGTCACAACCAACGGCGGGCCGGGCACGGCGACAACGACGATCACCTATCAGGTCGCGCTGCAATCTTTATACGACAACGATGTGGGCGGCGCTTCGGCGGGCGGCATCGTGGCGGTTATATTGGCCAACATCGTTGCGGTCTTTGTGATGCGGATGATTGGCAAGAATCTGGATGCATGACCATGGCCCGTAAACCCACACCCGCCGCCAAAACCACCGTGACGCTTCTGGCTTGGACCATCGGCTTTTTGATCTTCTTCCCGATCCTGTGGACGGTTTTGATGAGCTTTCACAGCGAAGGCGACGCAATCAAATCGCCCGTCGAGATGCTCACATCGGTCTGGAGTTTTGAAAGCTATGCCGAGGTGCAGACACGGTCCAACTACGGCTTACACTTTTTCAATTCGGTCGTGATCTCGGTCGGATCAACCCTGCTGGCCTTGGCCATCGCCATTCCTGCGGCTTGGGCTATGGCCTTTGTGCCGGGGCGGCGGACCAAAGATGTGCTGATGTGGATGCTGTCCACCAAGATGATGCCAGCGGTGGGGGTTTTGATCCCGATGTATCTGGGCTTTAAGAACATGGGCCTGCTGGACAGCCGCTTGGGGCTGGTGGCGGTGATGACGCTGATCAACCTGCCCATCGTGGTGTGGATGCTGTATACCTATTTCAAGGAAATCCCCGGCGAAATCCTTGAAGCCGCGCGGATGGACGGGGCGAGTTTGCGCAGCGAAATCGTCTATGTGCTGACCCCCATGGCCCTGCCCGGCATCGCGTCCACCTTGCTGCTGAACGTTATTCTGGCATGGAACGAGGCGTTCTGGACCTTGCAACTGACCACGCATGACGCAGCGCCCCTGACACAATTCATCGCCAGCTACTCCTCTCCAGAGGGGTTGTTTTACGCAAAACTTTCGGCGGCCTCGACCATGGCCATTGCGCCGATCCTGATCTTGGGCTGGTTCAGCCAGAAACAACTCGTCCGTGGCCTGACCTTTGGCGCGGTGAAGTGAGGCATCATGGGACATATCACGCTTAACTCTGTGCGGAAAACTTTTGGCGAGGCGGATGTGATCCCCGCCATCGACCTGACCATTCAAGACGGCGCCTTTGCGGTGTTCGTGGGCCCATCTGGCTGCGGCAAATCCACCTTGCTGCGCCTGATTGCGGGGCTGGAAGATGTCAGCGCAGGCACGATCCAGATTGACGGGGTGGATGTCACCGACCTGCCCGCCGCCAAGCGCGGCTTGGCGATGGTGTTTCAATCTTACGCGCTGTATCCGCATATGTCGGTGCGCAAAAACATCGCCTTTCCGTTGAAAATGGCAGGGATGAGCGTTGATCAGCAAGAAGCCAAGGTTCAAGCCGCAGCCAAGGTGTTAAATCTGACCGCCTATCTTGACCGCAAGCCAGGCCAATTGTCGGGCGGGCAACGCCAACGTGTGGCCATCGGGCGGGCGATTGTGCGCGAACCCAAGGCGTTTTTGTTTGATGAACCCCTGTCAAACCTTGATGCCGCTTTGCGCGTGGCGATGCGGCAGGAAATCATCGAACTGCACCAGCATCTAAAAACCACGATGATTTATGTGACCCACGATCAGATTGAAGCCATGACCATGGCCGATAAGATATTCGTGCTCAACGCCGGACGGATCGAACAGGCGGGCTCTCCGCTGGATTTGTACAACCATCCGGCCAACACCTTTGTCGCCGGATTTATCGGCTCTCCCAAGATGAACCTGATCACGGGGGGCGAGGCGGAAAAGCTGGGCGCCACCACGATCGGCGTGCGCCCAGAACATCTGGATATTGTGGCGCAAGGCGGATGGTCGGGCGTGGTGGGCTTGGCCGAACATCTGGGGTCAGACACGTTCTTAAAGATCAAAACCGACCTAGTTGGCACAATCACCCTGCGCGCAGGCGGCGAGGTGCAGTTGCGCCACGGGGATCAGGTGAGATTGGCCCCAAGGGCCGATAAAATCCATCGCTTTGGCGCTGACGGAAAGGCAATGGCATGAAACTGGTTGGAAAAACCGCGCTGATCACGGGGGCCGCGCGCGGCATCGGGCTGGAATTTGCCCGCGCCTATATCGGCCAAGGCGCACAGGTCGCCTTGGCCGATATCAATGCCGAAGCGGTGGCACAGGCCGCAGCCAGCCTTGGGCCGCAGGCCGTGGGCATCCAGATGGATGTGACGCAGGCCGATAGCATCGACGCAGGCTTTGCCCAAGTCCTTGATAAACTGGGCAAGCTGGACATCTTGATCAACAACGCCGCCCTATTTTCTGCCGCCCCGATTGTGGACATCACCCGCGCCGACTACGACCGTTTGTTTGGCGTGAACGTGTCAGGCACGCTCTTTTGCCTGCAAGCCGCCGCCCGTCACATGATAGCGCGCGGCGAGGGTGGTAAGATCATCAACATGGCCAGCCAAGCTGGACGGCGCGGCGAGGGGTTGGTGGGGGTGTATTGCGCGACCAAAGCCGCCGTGATCAGCCTGACCCAAAGCGCAGGGCTGGATCTGATCAAGCACAAGATCAACGTCAACGCCATCGCCCCCGGCGTGGTGGACGGCGAACATTGGGACGGGGTGGATGCGTTCTTTGCCAAATACGAAGGCAAAGCCCCGGGCCAGAAAAAGCGCGAAGTGGGGGCCGCGGTTCCCTTTGGTCGCATGGGCACGGCGCAAGACCTAACCGGAATGGCCGTCTTTTTGGCCACATCCGACGCCGATTATATCGTGGCCCAATGCTTCGGCGTTGATGGCGGGAATTGGATGGCATGATGATGCAAGCAACTTTGCCCGCCTATGATCGGCGCAAACTGACCCCCGGGATCGTGCATATCGGTCTTGGCAACTTTCACCGCGCGCATTTGGCTGTCTATATGGACGACCTTTTTGCCATGGGGTCGAACCATGACTGGGCCATCATCGGGGCGGGCGTGCGGGCCCCCGATGCGCGCATGCGCGATGCTTTGAAAGCGCAAGACTACCTGTCAACAGTGATCGAACTTGACCCCACCGGCCGCTCTGCCCGCCGGATCGGATCGATGATCGACTTTTTGCCGGTCGAACCTGACAACGCCTGCCTGATCGCAGCCATGACGCGGCCCGAAATCCGCATCGTGTCGCTGACCGTGACCGAGGGGGGGTATTTTGTCGACTCCACCGGCCAGTTTGACGCCGCAGCCCCCGAAATCGTGGCCGATGGCGCCAACCCCACCCGCCCTGCGACGGCCTTTGGCGCGATTGTGGCGGCCCTGCGGGCGCGCCGCGCCGCAGGAACGCAGCCCTTTACCGTCATGTCCTGCGACAACCTGCCCGGCAATGGCAAAGTCGCCCGCGATGCCGTAGTGGGTACAGCGCGCCTGTCAGACCCTGACCTAGCCGCATGGATAGACCAAACGGTCGCCTTCCCCAACGCCATGGTTGACCGCATCACCCCCGCCACCGGCCCGCGCGAACTGGCCATCGCGGCTGAATTTGGCTTGGCCAATGATCCCGTACCCGTCACCTGCGAACCCTTTCGCCAATGGGTGTTAGAAGACACCTTCCCCGCAGGCCGCCCCGCTTGGGACAAGGTCGGTGTAACCTTCACCCCCCATGTTCACGCATTCGAGACGATGAAAATCCGCATCCTGAACGGCGGTCACGCGCTGATCGCTTATCCCGGCGGGCTCAAAGGCATTCACTTTGTGCATGAAGCCATGGCCGACCCGCTGATCTGCGCCTTCTTGGATGCCGTGGAAACCCGCGAGATCCTGCCCATCGTGCCCCCCGTACCGGGCCAAGACCTGATGGACTATAAAGCGTTGATCCTACACCGCTTTTCCAACCCCGATGTCGCCGACACCGAACGTCGCCTGTGCCTTGACGGATCAAACCGCCAGCCCAAGTTCATCGTCCCCTCGATCCGCGATGCTTTGGCGGCCGGCCATAAAGCCGAAGGGTTGACCCTGCTGTGCGCCCTGTGGTGCCGCTATTGCTACGGTCTGACCGAAGCAGGCGAAACGATCGCGCCGAACGACCCTAACTGGGATGCGCTGCAAGCCCGCGCTCAAGACGCGCGCGCCAATCCGGCTGCGTGGATCGAAATGGACCAAGTCTACGGCGACCTCGCCCAAAACGCCGATTTCGTCGCACGCTTTGCGCAAGCATTGGCCTTTGTCTGGGAAAATGGCGTCGATGCCGCGTTGACCCGCTACATTGGGACATGACGGACGTCAACCAGACGGTGCTGGCACAGCACGGTTGCCCAAATCGCTTCAGACGTGCCGAGGTCAGGCGCAAATGACCAAACGGGGATACGTTGCGCTGATGCGTGGTAACCTCCTGACAGAGCATGCAAACGAGATCAAGACGACAGACTGACCAAGACGCCGTCCCACCGTCCGGCAGGCTGCCTGAGCCGCCAAACCGCGCTGAATGTGATCCACCCGCCAGCCCTAACCACCCCTGTGACCGCGGCCTGCAAGACCGATTGCCCGAAAATCCGTCGGGCGGTTGAATTTTCGGCCTTAGGATCGGTTCAGGTCCGACGGGCCCGCATGAGGCGGGACACAATGATCGCGGGAAGCAGCTTGCGATGGCTTCCGTTCCAAAAGCGCATGGTATTTGCGGCGAACAGCAAGCTTTGCGCCGCACGCGAACGGCGCGCTGTTGCACGCGCCTCAGGGGTTAGGCGGCCCATCTGCTTGAATGCCAGCGCCTCGATGGACTCGATCAAAGTCGTACGGGGCGCATGAAACGCCCCGGCAGGCATATCAATCCGTGCAATGTCGGAAACCAGACGCAGCCCTTCCACCACACGACGTTCAAGCCGCGCCATGCGCGCCATTTGCCAAAGGCCCGGCCAATCAATTTGAACATCCCGCTTGCGCAAGATCATTGCCGCATCTGCCACCCAGCGTAACGACGCAACCGGATTGGGCCGCATGCCATGGCTGATCACAAGTAAAAGCAGTGCCGAAGGCTGCGGTCGCATCACGCGCACGCCGACATTGATCCATTCGGCCCTTTGCCAAAACGGCGCCGAAAGATCGCTACGATTGCACTCGTGCAGCACATTCCAATGCAGGTCAACCTCACCCCGCCCCGCCCCCTTCAATCCGATCCCATTGCGAAGGGCCTTGTAGATCGCCCAGAATTGCGGCGATTTCATCCCCTGTAGGTCATCCCTGTGCCACCCCTGTCGGGCCAAAACGTCAAGCGCGTCGTCTGCAAAGGCAAATGGAACAAGCAGATCTATATCCTGCATCGGGCGCAGCGAGGGATCTTCATAATAGTCTTTTGATAGGGCTAAACCT